>NZ_JAVZIC010000027.1:0-2746 GCF_038871435.1 Thermofilum sp. | reverse complement strand
TTTCTATGTTGTCTTCCAAGACCTTGTATCTCGCCGGGTTCTTTTCGACTGCATAAATGTAGACCTTGTCATTGTCCTCGAAGTTGAACACGCCGTGAATTATCCATAGGGTAGAATAGCCTATTCCGGCCCCGCGTCTACAAATATTTTGCCTCCCAGGGTTCTAACGTAGTATGCCAACGCAGATAAGACAGCTCCGTCTTCCCGATTAATTAAGGGGATCCCGTATCGTTTTGAAAGTTTTTCTAAGAGAAGTAATTCCTCTGAGAGACTGTCAAAAGAACTCGGAAGGTCTTTTCCCTGCATGAAACATCTACCCCCTATGGTTTATTGCTGGCTATAGGGTTTAATAGTTCTGCGTCTGCCTGAAACACGTTCCTTCTTTACGGGAGAGAATATCTTTATTAGTTTGTACTAGAGGTAAAACACTGTGACACTTGTATCCTTTGACGTGTGGGGTACACTGCTCTACATAGACCCTTATTACAGGGCGGCGGCCGAGGCTCTAGGCAAGCTTAGAGGCTTAAGCTTTGAGGAGGCTTACGGCTTTATAAAGCGTGGCTACGAGGAGGTAAAGAGGGCACGGAAGCTTGGGCTCATAGACGACGAGAGCATCGTTGACAGCTCGATAGGGATAGCTCTTTCAGTAGGCTCGCTACAAATTTCCAGGTACGACATATTTTCTGCTTTTGCGATTGCCGTGAACAAGGTTAGAGGAGAAGAACTACTGATCCAAGGCAGTATCGAGACCCTTGAGAGGCTGGAGAATGACGGCTTTACACTTGCAGTGACAAGCAATGTTATCTACTGGCCTGGCTACGTTACCAGGATACTAGTGGACAAGGCGGGACTGTCAAAGTTCTTCAAGGTACAAGTTTACGCGGACGAGGTACGCTGCCTAAAGCCCGGGCAACGCATATTTAGGGAGGTTTTAACACTTACTGGGAGCAGGCCCTCTGAGGCATATCATGTCGGCGACAGCCCAGCCGAGGACCTTGCGGGTGCAGTTGCCAGCGGACTTGGAGGAATACTCATAGACAGCAACCAGCAAGACCCATACGTAAACAGGCCTCTCAGGATAGCTATCGTTAAAAGTATAGCAGATGTCCCTAAAGCCATAAGCATGCTTTCATAAACTACCTCTGCAGAGCTACGCTAGAAGCTCCACCTAGTTTTTTAAATTCCATGCTTCACTGAAATTGCTTACATGGAAAATGAGCATCGTCAAAGTTGATAGGAGGGGTAGAATAACCTTGCCAAAAAAGCTAAGAGAATCTTTAGGCATTGGAGAAAAAGTCCTTATAATGAATATGGGAGACCATCTTCAAATAATTCCACTCCCCTCGGATCCATTTGAAGCGCTTGAGGATACCCTTAGCATTAACAAGACATTTAAAGAGCTGAGAAAACAGGCTGAATTGGTTGCCGAAAAGGACGCAACCGATGAGTTGAGTTAAATGCCACGAATAGAAAACGATGCATGCGCCCAGATTACAATTCAAGAATAATCATTTCAAAATCGTCTCAAATTTCACTTTCCCCGAACTTTCTATTTTCCTTCTTTGATCCACTCTCTATACAGGTCGAGTCTAAGAAGTTTATCAATGGGTATTTTTTCCCTAGCCTGGCTTACTTCTGTTGGGTCTATGTCTACTAGGAGGCTTCTCTCTGCTTCGCCGAGGTCGACCAAGATGTGTCCCATCGGTGTTGCGACTAGGCTGTGGCCGGCAAAGTGGTCCCCGGTCTGGTCTACGGCTACGAGGAAGCTTACGTTTTCATGCGCCCTAGCGGATGTGAGCGACTTCCACTGGTCCACCTTGTGGGGGCCTTTGTACCACGCTGATGGGACTATGAAGAGGTTTGCTCCTCTTAGCATCATTGCCCTGAAGAGCTCTGGGAACCTTAAGTCGAAGCAGACTGCTAGACCTATCGTGAAGCCTTTAAAATGTGCAGTGGCAACCTCGTTTCCCCTCGCGAAGACGTCTGATTCCCTGTAGCCGTATGCATCGAAGAGGTGGATTTTCCTGTAGACTGCACTGACTTTTCCGTTTACCGCTAGGACTGCTGCGTTGCTAACTCCGTTGGTGTCCTTTAGGTACATGCTGAAGACGACTCCTACCCCGTATTCTTCGCTTTTTGAGATAATCTTTGAGGCGAATTCCCCTCCAAGTGGTTCACCGAAGCTGTAGACAAGCTCCCTAGTCACGTTACCGTCCCTTGTACCCATTAGGTATTCTGGGAAAACATGGAGGTCCGCGTCAAACGAGTCTATCTTTTCCAGTACTTTTCTCAAGTTTTCCTCCTTGTTTCCAGAAACGACTAGTTGATGGAGTGCTACACGCATCATGAATAGATAATTCATTGGTTTCTGGATAAATTTTGCGATAAAGCCGAGACTTGCACCGGATACCCAATCTTAAGTCTATGTTTAGAAGCCAGAAAGAAGAGAACAAAAATATATTGATGCAAAGGTCTATATCCTTGTGCTGAGGAAGAGACGAGCTGATAAGTGATGAGGACTACCTGCTACTGAGCCCGCTACAGATTTATATCTTTGCACAGGTATTTTTCCTATGGATATCCGTGCAGAGCTTCCCGGAAAAATCGTCGTTAAGCCGGGGGCAAAGGACTCGCTTCCCGAGATCATAGAGTCTCTGGGATGCACGAACATCGTCGTGGTTACTGATAGGAATCTGTGGTCAATGCTCGGAAGAGAGCTTGAGAACATTTTTGGCGGGAGAGGAAT
>NZ_JAVZIC010000026.1:0-2792 GCF_038871435.1 Thermofilum sp. | reverse complement strand
GCTCCGCGATAAACCTCAAAGCCGTCAAGTGCTGGGGCCTCAGGCCCGGCGGGTCCCTCTTAGCCCTAATATTGTAGACCCTCAACGGGCTACCAATAAGGGCAGCCAAAGCAATGCTATACCTGAGCAGTTGCCCGCCCCCCTCCCCAAACGACCCATCAACCTCGATCATACCCAAACCAACAATACACACAACAAGGGGGCCTAATAGCATTTTGCCCACAAACAGCATCAACCAACACACAAGCAAGAACACTTTTCAAGGAGACAAGGAATACACTAAATCGACCCACAACTAGAAAACTTCACAACGATTCTTCCAAAATTGCACAATAAGAACCATAGACATCAGTGCCACCTTGAGCCCACCGACCTTTCAATTATTTCTGAGTTGCATCGGGACAGGATACGCTACTTTCCAATCCTACTATATTACCTTTCAATTCTTTCTGAGTTGCATCCGAAATTTTTTACCGAGGAGGGGTTTATATGTTTAACGTTTAGTTTTAGCAAGAAGTCTGTAAAACTGCCCTAGCACTCAAATTTACCCGTTGGAGGCTTCTGAAACTTCCCAATTGGGAATCTTCCCGGAATAGCCCGTTTGAGGTCGGGAAGTTTTCCCGTAATCTCTTTTTAAAAATAGGCTTCCCGTCGAGAAACTTCATAAATAACTTTTAGTTTTCTTATGATGTGTGATTATAAAAATTGGGCTTTAATCTGGTTCTTGGCATTGGTTTTTGGAGAACTTATGCGCTGGTTGGGGCGCGTGTTAGGGTTTTGTATGCGTGGGTTATTCGCTGTGCGACTGTGTAGTATGTTGCGGCGACGAGTGCCCAGAACAGTATGTATGCTGGTGTCCAGTAGTTGAGGGCTAGCAGGAGGTATATTGAGACCTTTGCTATGAGCCTTTCTGCCCTCTCTGCTAGGCCTACTCCTGCCATCTTTACGCCTAGGGACTCCGCGCGGGCCCTGGTGTAGCTTACTAGGAACTCGCCTGTGACGAGTAGGAGTGCCTCGTAGGTGCTCGTGAGGCCTGCCGTGTAGAGGGGCAGGACTGTCAGTGCGTCTGTGGTCCTGTCGAAGGTTGAGTCTAGGAAGGCGCCGAAGCTAGTGGCCCTGTTTGTCTTTCTGGCGACGTAGCCGTCTATGGCGTCCATTAGGCCCGCGAACGCGAAGAGGCAGAGGAAAACTGGGAAGGAGCCCGTAAAGGCGAGGGTAGCTACTGCGACGGCTCCAAGCAGGAAGCCGAGAATGGTTATTTGGTTGGGGCTGAGGCCCAGGGCTACGAATAGGTTTCCGAGGGGCTCGACTATTTTTTCTAGTCTCTGCTTTATCCTTGTCAACACGTCTGGAATGACTAGTTCATAGACAAAAACCTTGCTGTGCAACGCAGGTGGAAAAAAGAAGCCTAGGCCTTTTTCTGGCTGAGTAGCAGGATTGCCCTAGCTATGTCTCCCCCTGCCTCGATGAGAGCCTTCCTTGCCTCTTCCTGGCTGGCGCCCGTCTTGAGTACGACTAGCTCGACGTCTTCCTGCGATATCTCTGGAACCTCTTGTTGCGCCGCGGCCACCTCTTCTTCTATGCCCGACACGTAGTATATCCTGGAGCCGCCCTTGATCTCGATTACCTGGACTTCCGGAGACCTGATAACTATGGTCTTGCCCTGCATCTTGAGCTGTACCTCCTGGACGCCGTCAAGGGGCTTAAAGTTGAGGCCCATGCGTTCCAGGAGCCTCCTCTGCTCCCTATTCAGCCTAAACATACAAACACCACAAAGAAAAACCACAAAGAACTATATAATTCTTAACACCCGCAAACAAGCACGAAAAATCCCGCACCCAGCCCAAAAACTCATTCTATTCCTTTCCCCACTACATCTAGTCCCATAGACAAGCACATAAAGGTAAAAGGCCCAGATCCATTCGTTTCTGATACCTTTTTGCCGATATCTTAGATATCGTTGTCCTTATTTTCTTTCAATTCATTCGTTCCTGATATGTTGCGTAAATATTTCAGTCGTATTGTCGTCTTTGCAACCTTTCAATTCATTCTTTTCTGATACAAATCCCATTAATTGTCAGTGTAAAGCGTAACAACACTTTCAATTCATTCTTTTCTGATACCACGATTTCAATGCGGTCATCTTCATCTTAAAAAACACTTTCTTTCAATTCATTCTTTTCTGATACTGTTTCCCAGTGGTTTATTTTGTTGGGGTGTTATTTATTTGTTTCTCTGTTGTGTGAAAGTGTTTTTGTGCAAGTGTTTCCCATTTATCATTGTAGGATTTCTTTAGTTTTCTCATTGTGCATGGTAAATGATATGAACTGGGAAGAGGGACCAGGGAGGAATGTATTTTACAAAGATGCTTCTTCCCGTAAAGCGTTAAAGCTTCCCGTGGAAAACATTTCTACAGAGATTTCCAAGGGAACCCTTTCCTCCCACCCCGTATCACGGTGGGGAAATCTCTGTTTTTCTCTTTATCTTTTTTGTTGCTTGGTGCTTGCATGGGAAGAAGGCTAAGTTGTTGGGTGCTTGGTGGGGGTTATTGTTGTTGTTGGAGTGTTTTCTTTACTGCTTGGATTAGTGCTTCTTTTATGTTTTGGGTTTCTGTTATGTGTCCTTGGTATAGGTCGTTTACTCCTCCTCCTTTTCCTTTGAGGGTTTGGGATATGTTTTGGCCGATTGTTCTGGCGTCGAGTTTGTCTAGTAGGTCGTTGGTTATTTTGAGGGCGAAGTTTCCGTTTGTGTTTAGTGCTAGGACTATGCTTTTTGTGAGGTTTTTTGCTATG
>NZ_JAVZIC010000025.1:0-2802 GCF_038871435.1 Thermofilum sp. | reverse complement strand
TCCTATACAAGTATTGGCACAAAGAATACGCCTATAACTCTTAGAAGTCTTTTTATTTTACGTATCCAAAAAATTGTTATGGGCGGAGCTCAAAAGGAGAAGGCTCCACAAGAAGATAATCTAGAGTTCTACCTCGAGAGGCTTCGAAAGGCAGAGAATGAAAACAGTCTCTTGTTGATACTGCTGGTTATCCTAGTTTTACCTGTGGTTTTTCTAGGCTTTATTGGTGCTCTTTTATACGTGTTCATAATAATTGGTCTTGTTATCCTGATAGGAAAGGAGAGGTCGCCTTGGATTTACCAAGAGACAATAACTGTGAAGAATGCTGGCAGAGAGTGGAGGAAAATAGCCGAGGATGTTCCAAGGCTTTTTCAAAGATATACCCTGCAAAATATTGCATGGAACATTTCCGGTAACAAGCTTACCATCAATCTGAATTTAGAAACAAGTGTAATTGAGCATTCTCAATATGGCTCCTATGCAAGAAGCGTGAACTTGGGTCCCTTTACGGTTGAAGCACTCTTTGAGGACAAAAATGGCGACTTGGTTGTACAGATCAGATACCATGGCAAGCCACCAGTGATGAGGGGTAGCATAGCGGCCGAGGTATACGAAAAGATTATTATGGCGTTTAGGCTCGCTGTAGAAGACGCTTCTGCCCAGCTAAAGTCCCAGTCAAAGAACATATCAGATTTCGCCCAGCTGGCTGAGCTTCTCGCCTCGAAAGGAATCGTTGTAGCAGAGGTACGGTGCCCCTATTGCGGCGCAAGCATCGAGCTACCAAAGGAGGGAGACACAGTAAAGTGTCCCTATTGCGGAGCAACACTAAAAGTAATCGATGTCTATAAGGTCTTGCTGGAAATATTTAGAGAAGAGGCTAGCCAAGAATCCAACTAACCCAAGTAAAAACAGGACGCTAAGTCTCGGAGAGATTATACAGAATAACATTTAACTTTTAGGGACTAACCACCCGTCGCCTTTTGGAGTGGTATTGCGGCAGTTTCTTTTTCTGTCTTTTCCTTGAGGAACTCTTCGATGACCGTATCTATGTTGGCGGTTTTACGCTCGACATATGAGATAAACGAATTCAAGAAAAACCTCAGAGGTGCGTAGCGTAGCCCCTCGAAATAGAACTTTGACATGATATCCCTTGCCCAGTACAAGTCATGTTGCAGGCAGGCCTTCATAACTTCGATGTGCTCACGGGTAATCGATTCGCGCCTAAACTTATCGATGTTCTTCAAGGCGCCCATTGGCACGAAAAACATTGGAACAATAAGGCTCCTATAGCTCTTCAATTCGTCGATGAGCTCGGCTGTCTTTAAGACGTCGTCGGGAGTTTCTTCCGGCAGTCCAAGAATAACCGTAGCTGCGGGGATCACATGGTTGTCATGCATGATTGCAAAGGCATCTTTTACTATTTCGGGCCACTCCTCGGCCTTGTAAGGTGAAGCCTTTGCAGGCATAATCTTTTTAGCAAGGTTGACGCTTCCAGTCTCTATTCCCACTTCTACGCCTAACATTTTCTGTCTTTCTGAAATCATTTCCATGAGCGTCGAGATTAGCTTATAGTTTTCCTCAGAATACTTTATGGCCGAAAGACTCGCATGCGCCCAAGCAATCGTCCCAGGAATCTTTTTTAAAACCTCTTGATGCAGCTTGATTAAGGGCTCTGGGCGTGGTTTCACCCCGTCAGCCCCATACAGCAAAACGTCCTCGCTGTGAAGCACCACATTTTTAATGCCAGCCTTCAGGTTAACTTCTATTTCCTGGAGAATCTTTTCTATGGGAATAAATCTAAGCGGCCTGAGTGTCACGCTACAGAACCTGCATCCCCTTGGACAGCCACGCATTATCTCGACAAGCCCATTAACACTTGCACCTTTAATTGTGGGTATCTCCTCGATTCTTGGGGCTTCTCGTGGAGATACATATACATATCTTGGTAGCTCTTCGCCCCTAAGAGCCTTTTCAACAAGCTCGACTACAACCCTTTCACCCTCACCATCCACAACTGTGTCTACTCCCCACTTCTCCCACAAACCAAGCTCCCACAGCCACTGCCAAGCCGCTGGACCCCCGGCAATAATTTTTACGCCCCTTTTCTTGGCTTCTCTAACAACGGGAGATTCCATAAGTCTTATGAAGCTCCTCCTGTTAACAGGCTCCTGGCCTGTTATAAGCCACCACTCGCTACTCGGCGGGCCGTAGGCAAAGTAGTCGTGATGACTTAACAGCAATACTTTCATTGTGTCTAGATGCTTGCCTAGGTGGTCGGGGTCAACTATGGCCGCGTTGTAGCCCGCGTCCTGTAGCTTGGCCTCTATTTTTCGAAGGCCATACGGCGCAATTAAGGGCCTACCCAGCTTGTCAACCTTCGGCTTGGGGCAACAAGCCCATAGCCACAACTGCTCTGGTACTCCTATAGCTGGACCGGTAGCCATGAAACCGATAAATTCTTTGCCGTGATGGTCGCTCATCATTGTTCTGTCCGTTGTTAAAACCACCTCGAACATTCCTTATTCACCCCTCGAGACTAGATGTTTTACCCAACTCTAACAACTCGTAGCCTGTCTCCAGCGATTCCGGGCAACTCAAATATATTTCGAGACCTATCGATATATTGTTGCTTATAAACTCGGCCAGTTTTCCCAACATTTCGATTCCCCCCTCATCACACAGGTAGATAACTAGGTCTGCAGGGTGATTGCTTGCAATAAACCGCATCAATGATTTGTATACCGTCTTAGGGTCTGCATTGTGGAGACCCTTCAAAACCAGAGTTGCACGATTCATTTTGCT
>NZ_JAVZIC010000024.1:0-3122 GCF_038871435.1 Thermofilum sp. | reverse complement strand
CATAGCAAAAAACCTCACAAAAAGCATAGTCCTAGCACTAAACACAAACGGAAACTTCGCCCTCAAAATAACCAACGACCTACTAGACAAACTCGACGCCAGAACAATCGGCCAAAACATATCCCAAGCCCTCAAAGGAAAAGGAGGAGGAGTAAACGACCTATACCAAGGACACATCACAGAAACCCAAAACATAAAAGAAGCACTAATCCAAGCAGTAAAGAAAACACTCCAACAACAATAACCCCGCCAAACACCCAACAACTCAACCCCTTTCCCATGAGAACACCAAACAGCAAAAAACAGATAAAGAGAAAAACAGAGATTTCTCCACCGTGATACTGGGTGGGAGGAAATGGTTCCCCTGAAAATCTCTGTAGAATCGTTTTCCACGGGAAGCTTTAACGCTTTACGGGAAGTAGACTTTTTGTAAAAAATGTTCTTCCCTGGCCCCTCTTCCCAGTCCATATCATTTACAGGCATCAATGAGAAAACTAAAGAAATCCTACATTGATAAATGGGAAACACTTGCACAAAAACACTTTCACACAACACAGAAACAAATAAATAACACCCCAACAAAATAAACCCCAAGGAAACAGTATCAGAAAAGAATGAATTGAAAGATATGTTGAGAGCAATTCCTCAGCCTCATTCATTATTTTGTATCAGAAAAGAATGAATTGAAAGTGGATGATGAAAGGCAATATAATCTTCGCAGTTATCGATCTCGTATCAGAAAAGAATGAATTGAAAGTTGGTCACCATGATCCCTGCCCTGTAGCCGTGCCAAATGTATCAGAAAAGAATGAATTGAAAGCTATTGAGGCAAGATCCTCATGGCTGATTGGCTGATACCGATCCTCTCGTATTAGGAACGAATGAATTGGGGCTTGTTATCTATATGTGTTTGTATATGGAGCCATTGTATGTCGGGAAAGAATAGAGTGAGTTTTGGGGTGGGTATGGGGTTTTTCGTGCTTGTTTGCGGGTGTTAAGAATTATATAGTTCTTTGTGGTTTTTCTTCGTGGTGGTTGTATGTTTAGGCTGAATAGGGAGCAGAGGAGGCTCCTGGAACGCATGGGCCTCAACTTTAAGCCCCTTGACGGCGTCCAGGAGGTACAGCTCAAGATGCAGGGCAAGACCATAGTTATCAGGTCTCCGGAAGTCCAGGTAATCGAGATCAAGGGCGGCTCCAGGATATACTACGTGTCGGGCATAGAAGAAGAGGTGGCCGCGGCGCAACAAGAGGTTCCAGAGATATCGCAGGAAGACGTCGAGCTAGTCGTACTCAAGACGGGCGCCAGCCAGGAAGAGGCAAGGAAGGCCCTCATCGAGGCCGGGGGAGACATAGCTAGGGCAATCCTGCTACTCAGCCAGAAAAAGGCCTAGGCCTCTTTTTTCCACCTGCGTGGCACAGCAAGGTTTTTGTCTATGAACTAGTCATTGCAGACGTGTTGACAAGGATAAAGCAGAGACTAGAAAAAATAGTCGAGCCCCTCGGAAACCTATTCGTAGCCCTGGGCCTCAGCCCCAACCAAATAACCGTCCTCGGCTTCCTGCTTGGCACAGTCGCAGTAGCTACCCTCGCCTTCACGGGCTCCTTCCCAGTTTTCCTGTGCCTCTTCGCGTTCGCAGGCCTAATGGACGCCATAGACGGCTACGTCGCCAGGAAGACGAACAGGGCCACTAGCTTCGGCGCCTTCCTAGACTCGACCCTCGACAGGGCCACAGACGCACTGACAGTCCTGCCCCTCTACACGGCAGGCCTCACGAGCACCTACGAGGCACTCCTACTCGTCACTGGCGAGTTCCTAGTAAGCTACACCAGGGCCCGCGCGGAGTCCCTAGGCGTAAAGATGGCCGGAGTAGGCCTAGCAGAGAGGGCAGAAAGGCTCATAGCAAAGGTCGCGATATACCTCCTGCTAGCCCTTAACTACAGGACGCCAGCATACATACTGTTCTGGGCACTCGTCGCCGCAACATACTACACAGTCGCACAGCGAATAACCCACGCATACAAAACCCTAACACGCGCCCCAACCAGCGCATAAGTTCTCCCAAAACCAATGCAAAGAACCAGATTAAAGCCTAATTTTTATAATCACACATCACAAGAAAACTAAAAGTTATTTATGAAGTTTCTCGTTGGGAAGGTTATTTTGAAAAGAGATTACGGGAAAAATCCCGACCTAAAACGGGCTATTCCGGGAAGCTTCCCAATTGGGAAGTTTCAGAAGCTTCCAATGTGTAAATTTGAGTGCTAGCACAGTTTTTCTGACTTCTTCAAAAAATCAAGCGTTAAACATATAAACCCCTCCTCGGTAAAACAATTCAGATGCAACTCAGAAAGAATTGAAAGTACGCTATAAGTCCGAAACTATGCCTTTACCTTGCCTTTTGATGCAACTCAGAAAGAATTGAAAGTTGCCTTTAGCTCCTGTATCTTCTCGCCCTCCTCTATGTCTGATGCAACTCAGAAAGAATTGAAAGTTCGGGTGATACATCATCCTCATATATCTACACCGTGGATGCAACTCAGAAAGAATTGAAAGAGATTTCTACTATTCTAGGCTAGGAGTCATGAACATAAGATGCAACTCAGAAAGAATTGAAAGGCTACATCTATGGACAACACTAAATGATAGAATGCATCGCTGATGCAACTCTGAAAGAATTGAAAGTGGCTGTGACGAAGCCTGTTACTTGTTCTACTGTTTTTGTGATGCAACTCAGAAAGAATTGAAAGGACGGCGGGCTCAAGGTGGCAGTGATGTGTATAGTTCTTATGGTGCAACCTTGGAAGTATCGCTGTGAACTTTTCTAGTTGTGGGTCGTTTTAGTGTATTCGTTGTGTCCTTGAAAGTGTTCCTGCTTGTGTGTTGGTTGTTGCTGTTTATGGGCGAAACGCTATTAGGCCCCCTTGTTGTGTGTATTGTTGGTTTGGGTATGATCGAGGTTGACGGGTCGTTTGGAGAGGGGGGCGGACAGCTACTCAGGTATAGCATTGCTTTGGCTGCCCTTATTGGTAGCCCGTTGAGGGTCTACAATATTAGGGCTAAGAGGGACCCGCCGGGCCTGAGGCCCCAGCACTTGACGGCTTTGAGGTTTATCGCGGAGC
>NZ_JAVZIC010000023.1:0-3219 GCF_038871435.1 Thermofilum sp. | reverse complement strand
GGATCACGGGGGTAACCTACCTCTTATTCGGACCCCTAATGACGGGCACGACAATTGTCCTTTACGACGGGGCCCCAGACTGGAGAAGCTGGGACAGGTGGTTCACGATACTCGAAAGATACGCTGTCACAATATTCCTGACGACTTCTGGCGCGCTAAGGGCTCTCTCAAAGCAGAACCCAGAGACCTACAGGAAGCATGACTACGACACCCTGAAAGCCATACTCGTCACAGCCGAGCCACTAGACACAGACACGTGGAGCTGGGCCTACAGGCAACTAGGAACACTCAATAGACCAATAATAGACTCGGACCCCACTGTACTCTCAGGAGCAATACCAGTCGTAAACCTATACATACAGAGCGAGATAGCAACCTTTGCTACAGGCAACCTCCCAAGCTACACGTTCCCACACATAGTGCCAGGAACCAACGGCCCCCCGATACCCGGCTTCCACCTTGACATACTCAGTGACGGCAGGCTAGTCGTCAAGAACCCGTGGCCAGCCATGCCAGTCGAGGCGCCTCAAGAATACTATGAAAAATGGTCAGAGGGCTTCTACGACACAGGCGACCTAGCCACCCACACGACCGACGGCTACATTCAGGTGCTCGGCAGGAGAGACACAGTCATGAAGATAAACGGCTACAGGATAAGCCCCGGGGCGATCGAGAAAGCCATAGAAACATTGCCCGGCGTAAAGAGGACACTTGTTGCAGGCAAGCCGGACCCCCAGAAATTCGAAGCCCCTGTAGTCATCGTTGAGGGCAGGGCCGAAGCTGAGCAAGTAAGGAAGCTGATCCGAGAATACATTACCCCCATCGCTGACCCAGCAGAGATAAATTTCACAGACAAAATCCAGTACGCCACCAGACACGAACTAAAGAACAAGCTGAGGAATCTCTAAGGTAGAACTTTTAAGACCATCTTTTCCTCGAAAAATTAATAGTCGCAATATTGTATTTTTTAAGGATTTCTATCTAACTCCTTCTGGCTTGCTTTGAAGGGTTCAAAGTTTGCAGAAACGATACTAAAAGAAATAGAGAGAATGAGTGAGGAAGAGCAAAAAGCCAATATGACTTAGAATCCTTCCTGAAATATTTTCTCGTAGCCAACCAGAAGCAAATAGATCTAAGGAACAAACTAAAAGCAAGGTAAAAATGTTTGCCCTAAACAAAGTCCTCAAGAAATAGTATCTCAACCTCAACGTTATCTTTTTCAAGTTCTGTCATTAATTCCTTTTCCCTTCTTGCAAATAGTGCGGGGCCCTCTATTCTTTGAGCAACAGCCAATGTGAAACAGTCTCCCGCCGCGATAGCATACCTACACTTAAATAAAGAAGCTTTATCTATGAGTCTCGACGTCCTATGGATAAAAAAGTACCCTGAAGAGACTAACGCATTTACACGTTTCTCTGCTTCCTCTCGACCAAGCCTCCTGCATAGAACATACCTTAGTTCAAAAATGTTGAACTCTGAAGTATGAGCTAGGATGCTTTCTGCAAGTAGTTTCTCCTTAAGCATTATCCCAGGAGGAGTTGAAAATATAAGCTCTAGAAGAGCACTAGTGTCAAATGCCATACTTCCTGCGAGTTCTCTCTTCATCTTTTCTCCTCCCCTCTAATAGTTCTCGGTAAGCCTCCTCAAAGCCAGCAACAGGTTTACAAGCCTCTTCGAGAAGCTCAGGTCTTCTTTTCTTTATTAACAAATACCTAATAGCCTCGTTCAAATCAACCCTCCTTCCCAGCTTAAGCTGTAGCTCTGAAGCTACTCTTAACAAAGCTTCTTTGACATCTTCAGTTACAGATATTGTTGTTGTCATGTCAACTATAGTCATTATAACAAATATATATAATTTTCTGAGACTGAAATTCCAAAAACAATTTGATGCTTCCTAGAATTTTCCTCTTCTAGTTTTCAACACTAATTCCCAGAGAGTAAACTAACAGTAGTAAAGCGTGAGGCAACTTGCCCCTCAAGAGAAGTTTCAATTTGCATTCCATTTCACCTTATCTAAAATAAGCTAAATAGTAATGCTTTCGGGGACTTTAGGGAAAAAAATCTATCCCTTTTTGTGTGCCTCATGCCTTGCCCCAACTAGCAAGGAAATTTTTCAAATGTCTCTTGCACTTAATATTTTAATTGAAACTGGTTACCCTAACCGAATCACTTATCTATAAGTGTAAGTCTTTATCGGCAAGGTATCTATGGAGGGCTGTCCCAGGCGGCGACGATGGAGACGCTCGGTGTGGAGAAAAGAAGCCACCACTAGTTCTGGAAACTTGAAGGAGATATTTTTTATACCGACTAGTGCGCCGGCAAGCATATTTAGTCCAGAGGAAGTTGTCGAGCTATACCCCGAAGAGCTATTGGCGCTAAAGCTTGTCTATGCAGAAGACCTAGAGGTCGACGAAGCAGCAGCGAGGCTAGGCTTGTCCAAGGCGACCTTCTGGAGGATGCTCGACTCTGGCAGAAAAAAGATGGTTACAGCAATCCTGCAACTGAGACCTATAAAGATAGTTTTCTCAGAGAAAGCATCCATGGAAAAGACAGAGTAAAGCTTAAATATATGAAACCTATTTCACTTTTGGTGAAAAACAATGGCATGGGGATGGTGGGGAAAAGGTAGATGGGCAAGAGGACCATGGCCAGGAAACGGGCCATTTTCATACCTGCCTCCATGGGAGAGGCCCGGATGGGTCTACGGCCCAGGAGCATGCTGGTGGCTTTATGGCGCGAGGGTTCCACCGCCTCCGCCTGGGGTATCCTACTATACGTATCCAGGCTTGACTGCATCAGATTTGGAGGCCTACAAGAATTGGCTAGAGGATGCTAGGGCGAGGCTCGAAGAACAAATAAGAGAACTAGACAAAAGGATAAGGGAGCTAAAAGAAAAACAATAAAGAAATTTATTTCTCTTTTTCTATTTCTTTTATCGTCTCCTCTACAGCTATGAGTACCCCTTTTACTAAGACATCGAGGGGAAGGCTTGCAGGCAACCCCTTCTTTCTAGATGCAATATCTATTGTATATGGGATGTGGATAAATCCAGCCCTCCTAGGATACCCGGTCCTGTCTGAAAGCCTTAGCAGTGTATACATAACATAGTTACAGAGATAAGTACCTGCACTATACGACAGGCTTGCAGGTATACCTTCCTCCTTCAGCCTCTCGACGACCCGGCGTGTAGGTATGGAGGCTAGATATGCTGTGGGGCCC
>NZ_JAVZIC010000022.1:0-3419 GCF_038871435.1 Thermofilum sp. | reverse complement strand
ATTCCTCGGAAAACTTTGCAAGGTTGTATTCGAGGGTCGAATCCGCGGCTAGGAGATAGACAGCTCTCTTATTCTTTATGAACTCTAGGACGAGCCTGGTTTTTCCGACTCGCCTCCTTCCAAATATGAGGGCTACTCTTCCCTTGTTATACCACTCCTCAAGGGCCCTAAGCTCTTCCCTCCTGTCAATTAGGGGTTTCATGTTATAGTTTAAACTATTATAGTCTAGACTATAAATTTTTTCATTTCATTTTGGATGTCCCATAACATGAGACCGATGGTCTTTGAGGGAATATACCTGGGTTAAATGTGAGCTCCGGGGAAAATTTAAGGAAATATGGCAGGGTAGGCGCCCCACAAGTAAGGTTTTAGGTTAGTATGTTGTAGTATGTTGAAAACCTCGTGTGCTGACTCTGAGGAGAAAAAAGCTATGCCATTGCTAGCTCTTGTAGTAGGTCGCTTAATCCTACTATTTCGAGGGCGGTTATTTCGCCTGTTTTCTCTTCGATGAATATCGTTGCTATGGCTCTTGTTGGGAGGGGTTCGCCGGTCTCGATTCCTTGGGGCTCTTTGAACCTTACAAATAGCAGGTCATGGGTGTCGTCTAGGTAGACCTCTATAACCTTCTTTGGCAATTTAATGCTGTACTTCCTCTCAATAAGGTCTAGTATTTTACTCAAATCAAGATCTAAGAGAGAAGTTATTACCATATTCTATTCACCTCTCCACTCCTCCTTTTTTCTTGCATTATCATATTTTTCTCAGCCTCGGATGCTGTTTTTATGTCCGGGCTATCTCTGTATAACGATTTCTAGCCCTACTCCCCCGTCGCCGTATTTGTCCCTGTAGCTGTTTGCGAGGTAGTTCCTGATTGTGTCGCCGCTACAGTGTATAGGGTAGATCTTCTCTGCCCCCATTTCCACTAATCGTGAAGCAACTTCTTTAACATCCTGGAGAGAAGCCCCGAAGATGTGGAATCCCCCGAGCACGAGGTATGGCTTCATGCCTAGGTCCCTAACTGCCTGGTTAACGAGGTTCACAACCCCGGGGTGGCTGCAGCCGACCAGTATGGCTAGTCCCTTGCTAGTCTTGACGGCGAGCGCCTCCTCGACGGGTGGTCCATAGAGGGGCTTGACGACAAATACCCCCTTCGCCACCATGACAGTGCTGTTTACCTGGATGGGCACCAGACCGAGGCTTTGGACGTAGTTTTTGAGGCTTTGGTCTGGCGGTATGTATACTCGGAGCTCGGGCTTAATAGAAGAAAAGAGCCTCAGGCCCCCTGTATGGTCTCCGTGCGGGTGGCTGATAACTATGAAGTCTATCTTGCTTAGGTCTATTCCTAGCTTCTCGGCGTTTCTCTCGAGTACGCCGGGGTCCGGCCCCGTGTCAAAGAGCAACTTGGTCTGATCCGCCTCGAGATAGACTGCGAGGCCCCACACAGTCTCTAGGCCTTCCTTGTAGGGATTGTTATCTACGAGGACAACTAGGCGCACATACCCGGCATACTCCCGAGACTCGTTGCCAGCACGTTTCTCGGGAACCTTGGAGACTCTTCCCAGCATGTAGAGTAGGGCTCCAAAGACACCTATGCATGCAATAAGAATTACAATGGGAAAAATCCATTTATGCACATGGTAAAGTGACTTTGTCACGTATAAATAGTCTTGGACGATTATCAAGAGATGTTTGCATGGATATTTTTATAGGTTCAGGTTCCTGCAATAATTTGAGAGACTCTTCTCTGGTTAGACCTTCTTTAATAATTCGGATGAGCAAGCCTGGTCCGATCTCTTCGCCTTTATGGAATGGTCTTATGCTCATTGGCACCGACCTCAATGAACTGTATGCCGACCAGTTCTCGCTTAATTTCCGCAGAAGACCCCTCAACTTATAGGTAAAGTTCGACTGCTTCCTTGATCCTTTCCAGGAGCTCGTCTAGGGTTTTAGCCTGCGTGTGACAGCCGGGTAGCTCTGGGACGTAGGCGACATAGTAACCATCCTCGTCTTTTTCGATGACAACGGTGAAGCTCAAACTTCTTACCATTACTTTTAATGAAAAGTAGTATTTTAAACTTAGCAAGGCGAATGGGCTACCTTGTCTTTGAGACGTGGAAACATATCAAAATAAAGCTTCTGAGGGGATTTGTTCTGGAGATTTAAGTTAATACCGTGCATCTTCAGAAGTTGTCTCGAAGGGCATTTTTGGTATGTAAGGGGGTCTGTTTTTATTTTTCTCTCTCTTGTAGCTTAAAGATGGCTGTGTAGCCGCTGTGGATCCTGTGCATTGATTGTTTCCATTGGTTTTGGAGGGCTATTTCTCCTCTGAGGCCTGTGCAGTGGCCTGCGTGGACTTCGGTTGTATTGAGCGAGGCGAGTTCCTTTGCTATTGTTTCTAGTTCTTGGTCTGTGGCTTGGCCCGTGTGTAGTCCGCCTATTATGGCTATTTGCTGTGCTCCTGTTAGTTGTTTTGCTTGTTGGGCTATGTTCACTATTCCTGAGTGGCTGCATCCAGCTATTACTATTGCCGTGTCTTGGAGCTTTATGGCTATGCCCGTGTCGTCCAATAGCTTGTCTGGGACTACTTCCCCGGCTTCCTGTGTATAGAAACCCCTGGTCGCGTAGGAGTTGTCGCTTGTCCTGGGTATTTCTCCTAGGAACCATATGTCTGGAGCTAGCTCGAGGGGCTTCCTGGATAGGACTGGCTCTAGGCTGGTGATTATTTTTTCCCACTGGGTGCTAGTGAGGGCCAGGTTGAAGCGCATGAAGCCTTCTCGCGAGGAGTAGCTGGGCTTTACGACGTCTGGGTGTGCGACTAGGGGCTTGGCTTTGATCTTGTCTAGTATTTGGGACAAGCCGCCGGAGTGGTCGTAGTGCCTATGAGAGAGGACAACTGCATCGATGTCTTCGAGAAGTATTTTTAGCCCCTGTGCGTTCCTGAGCAACACTTCTCCTGTCTGGCCAGTATCAAAGAGGAGCCTATATGTTTCCCCATTGTCGTAGACTGCTTTGACATGGATGCTTAGACCGTGCTCTGCAAGCAGCCTCGTCTTGCCGGAATAATCGTCCACGAGAACCGTCAGTTGGAGCTCAAGCAATCGTGGTCTAGGCACATAAACTCACTCATAAAGCTTCTATATATTTGTTGCACAACAAGACAATTACTTTTAAACACTTCTATAGGCTGTGGGAAAACCTTCCCGGAACCTACTCGATTACTGCACCAGCGACTACGTCTATGCCTAGGGCTTGGGCCCTCTCATATGCGTCCTTGTCTATGTTTACAGCGACAATGATGAGCTTGTCTGCTTTTCTGCCGATGATCTTCTCCACTATTCCTGCCTTGTCGAGGAACCATTCGACGTCTTCTAGCTCCGCCCTCGACTTGACCTCTATGAGTACAGTTGTGTCGTTGTGCA
>NZ_JAVZIC010000021.1:0-3789 GCF_038871435.1 Thermofilum sp. | reverse complement strand
GGATGATCCGGGTAAGCTTTGGAAATGTTTTCCGCCAGGCTATGGCATGGTTAATGTTGCTCCAGAATATTACATGTTCTATCCTTTGGGGGAGTGTTGAGTGTAAGCTGGCCTAGTCTGCTGCTGTGCCCAGGTCTATGAGCTTGTATTCTTTGGAGTTTTTGTCAGAGTAGACTCTTAGGCTGATTCTGCCTATGTTTTTGGGGACGTCGAATGCGATGTCTGCTCTGGAGGGGATGTTTGGCTGAAACTGTCTCACGATTAAGCCGCGGTCGAGGAAGACTGTTGCGTCATCGTTTGCACTGTATGTTCGGCCCTGTTCGTCCTCTATTTTTAGCATTTCACTGTCTACTGTGACGGTTTCTTTGCCAACGTTTTCTATTGTGAGGGAGACTATCACGTATACGCCGTCTGCTTTCGCGAACGCGATCCGGTCTGCTGTGTAAACTTTTTCGACCGTGTACGCTAGGTTTCCTGCGATGACAGGTTCTCCTGCCCCGTAGACTGTTTCGGCTACAGTGCTGGTGGCGGCAGCGGTTTTCGATGCTGTCAAAGTTTCTGGTGCCGTTGCCTCCATCAGAAGTCCTGTTAGGAGGAGGATTCCGAACACGGTTGCTGCTGCCAGAATGGTTTTTCCAACAATCCTGTTTTCTCTTTTGGCAGAAGATTTAGGTCCGTTTGCTGATGCTGTGGACAGGATCTTTTCGGACGCCTTTCTACCGTCTTCTGGACGGGATGACATTTTCTTCTGTGGCAGAATGTTTTTCCGCCCCCATTTAACTGTTTTCCCCTTCTCCTTCCACACTCCTTTTTCTCCACCTTTTTCCAGCGTGTGAAAGAAGGTGGTGGGAGAGTCCGGCTTCCCCGTCTTCTTCCGCAGGCCAGGGGAAGGGTGGTCGGGTGAACATCACGCAAGCTTCTTCAGCCTAGTCTACTCTCTTTTTTCGCCCCCGATACATTTTCCCCTCCGCTGGAACAGTGTATTATAATATTATGTCAAAAAAATCAATTTTTTTGCAGCCTCCGCAGGCACCAGTTTCCTCCAACATTCTCGCCCCATAACATTTTATGCTAGCATAATACATTATACCATCAGGAGACAGAGTGTCCCATGGAACAGTAGACAACATGACATCAGCATAGGACATGACACTAGAACATGACATTATACCAGAACATAACATCATATCATCAAACATCATATCATCAAACATTATACAATCAAACATTATATGGTCAACATTACTATTATAGTATGCTCTACTATAATCCGTTTTACTATAATCCATTGTATAGTATAGATTACTATGTATTATATAGGAAGAAGAAGATGGTTGTTTTGTTGCCGCGGTGGCTAGGTGTTTTTTTAGGTGGTAGGATAGTTTTGTTGCCACGGTTGCGATGTTGGCGGCGTGTTTGCCGGCTTCGAGTGCGTTGAACACGTATCCTTTTTCATGTTTTGTGTACTGGATTGGGTTGTCCACGATCAGGGTGATGTCGTGTCTGTTGCAGAGTCTCCTAATGTTCTCTTTCTCTTGTTCCGTGTAGCCGGTGTAGAGTACAAGGATTTTTTTTGCGCGCGGATGATATTTTGGCAGAATTTTTTCGGTGAACTCTTTTTCTGTCGTGTACCCGCTGCCGCGGTGCTTGACCTCAACTTCTACTAGAACGTTTTTTGACGCGATCTGGATGTCTGCGCCTTCGTCGTTGGGCTTCTCTTTGAGCCTCCATTTTCTCCTATTATATTGGCTGTTGTATTCTATGTAGAGTATACCATCTTCTGGCATGATTTCCGGTAGGATCGTGAGCAGGGCCAGCAGTGTCTTCAGCTCACAGAGTTTGCCGACAACATTTTTTGCTTCAGCCTCCTTGACAAGCGGATTCTCCTTCAGTTTAGCGAGAGCGTACGGTAGACTGTTTAACACTGTATCCTCCAGATAGTCTTCCAGCATCTTAAGCGTTCCAGAAGGCATAGACTGTGCAGCCTACATTTGGTACAGGGCATGCTATAAAAGAGGAAGAGAAAGTGTTCAAAAGTCTTCTGGCACACCATAGGGTACAAGGATTGCACCGCATTTCCTGCACACGAGGACCATCAGAGGCCTGCGTCCAACGTTTTCGAAACCGCATCTTGGGCAAACATGCGCATACAACATTCCATTCCAACACAGTCCCGTCCAGACGCTTAAAAGGAGACAGAACATTGTGTTCCCCAAAAAATGTTGGGGGCAGACCAAGAGCATGTGGGGGGTGCAGGCTGCCGCGGCCTCCGTTTGGGCTGCTGGCTGAGGTGAGTATGCTGTCCCCCCTTTCTCCTTTTAAGGCTGGAGAAGGCTTATGTGAGATTGTATGTTTGGGTGGGCTGATAGAGTATGATTTTAAGTGAGCAGAAAAGGCGTTTGCTAGGTTTTCTTTTGGAGGGGGGGCGGAGTTGGAGTGAGTTAAGGCGTTTTTTGAGGGTGTCTGAGAAAACGGTTTGCGAGCATCTGAGAGAGTTGCGGGGCATGGGTTTGGTTGAAAAGGATGCTGGGGGAAAATATGTTTTGACTGAAAAAGGCTTTGACGTCCTAGGAGGCGCCAGTGTGCCGGAGAACATGCGGCTTATGGAGGCTGCTATGCTGCCGCAGGAGATTGGGAGACTGGATGAGGTGGGGAGGGGGGTGATTCCGTCACCATCTTCTTTTGACAAGGTTGCGTCAGAGGATATTGTGTCAAGTCTGGTGAGAAGTCCTTTTGTTCGAGAGCTTGTCGCCGGATGCGGGGAAGGCGAACGCTTGTTTTATGCCTTTTTAGGCGAACTTTATCTCGAGAGCTTGAAAGTGTATGGTCTGCAGGAGGCAAAGTTTTCCAAAGAACTTTTCTATCGTATACGGGGGGATGTTGTGAAGGCTGCGGTTCCAGAAGTTTGCGGAGATGATGTGGAGGCGGTGAGGTTTAGGCTTGTCATAGAGTTTGCGCCCTCCCACGCGTTCGACAAAATTTTGAGGCGCATCCCGGATCCGGAGGCGAGAAGGGAGCTTGTCAAACGTAAAAAGGAGGTCTTGACAGAAGTTTTTGAAAAATTGTATGGGATAAAAGTTTTGAGGTCGCCGAGTATGCGGCCTAAAGGGCGAGAAGACAGGCTATGATGCTATTCTCCCTTCTCGCGTACCATGTCACTAACCTCCTCCGGTGAAGGTATAATCTCAAGTATTTCGGGGACGTTGTCGTCTCTTGCGATAACATGCATGTAAAAGAGTATGGTTGAAAGGTCTCTTGCTTTAGCATTATGTAATCTTACAATGAGAATGTTTAGGCACGCTTAGGAAGTTAGGTTTGGCGGAGTCTGGGCTGGGCCTGCTAAAGCATGTGCTTTAGCTTGGTTTGGGACGAAACTTTTGTTTCCTCCACCGTTAAAGGGTAAACGCTGCTGAAGGCTGCAGAGACGATGGTGTCGACCATGGAGGGGGGAGGGAGTTGGCTGGCATGGGATGGGAGGCTGTAGGATGTTTTGGGGCGAAGGTCTTCTTTGGCTGGAGGACCATAATGTTTAAATAAGTTTTCTACTCAAACGGTATTGTTTTTCCGCAGAGGCTTATGTGATATGATGTTCAGAGTGTGCAAGAGTTTTTTGGGGATTCTGGCTATTGTTGTCCTATTTTCATGTTTTCCTGTTTCTGGGACAGTTTTTGGTGGGGTGGAGGCCGTGGGCTCCAGCGGCTCGGGTACGACTGTCGGCGGGATAATCTGGAAGGATACTGTGTGGACGCTGGAGAATAGTCCGTATATTGTAGTTGAGACCGTGCAGAT
>NZ_JAVZIC010000020.1:0-4307 GCF_038871435.1 Thermofilum sp. | reverse complement strand
TTATCTACCACGAGTTGCTCGTGCATCCGGCCATGGCCCTACACCCGGAGCCCAAAAGGGTCCTGATTATAGGTGGTGGCGAGGGGGCCTCGCTTAGAGAAGTCTTGAAGCATGGAACAGTAGAGGATGCGGTCATGGTTGACATTGACGAGAAGGTCGTGGAGTTCTCTAAAAGGTTCCTAGAGGTCATGCACCGTGGAAGCTTCTTTGACCCAAGGGCAAGGGTCGTCATAATGGACGGGCTAGAATACGTTAAGAAGACCGCCGACGGCACCTTCGACGTGGTGGTAATGGACCTGACAGACCCCTATGCTGGCCCCACAGCTCTGCCGCTTTACAGCTACGAGGCATTCAGGGAGATAAAAAGGATACTCAAGCCAGAAGGTGTAATGGCGACGCAGGCAGGCTCGAGCTATTTCTACCCAAAAGAGTACAGACAGGTAAAAGAAAACATAGAGAAAAACTTTAAGCACGTAGCCGAATACTGGGCGTGGATACCTAGCTTCGCTACAAACGTGAACTTTATCGTTGCATCAGATGCTTACGACCTTTATGGCCTCAGTGCGGAGATGTTCGACACAAGGCTGAAGTCAAGAAATGTTAACACAAAGTATCTAGTTGGTAGAAGGCTTACAGCCCACTTGAGTATGGGCGTCCTTTATGGCTAGGAGCCAGTTCTTCTAGCTTAAGTTAATGCGGTGGAGCGAAAAGAGTGCTCAAAGAGATTAGGACTAATCATCAGTGTTTTTTCCTTCATTTTTTAGTTACCTTTGATAGGTTCAGAAAGCTTAAGGACCCCTCTATCGTTTTGTATGGATGAGTTTTGCAGTGCGTCCTCGAGTTACTGTTTGGATAAGGGGTTATGTCGCGCTGTTATTTCTCCCTATCCAGCCTACTTAGATGTTGAATTGACCTGGATAAATAGATGACTGCTGTGAGCGATGCGTGTGCAATGCTCAGGAATAGTCCATTCATTGGATTCCCAAGCACTGCAGAGACGAGGAAATAGATTAAGTAGAAATTTCTTCTGCCATCTATAACTGCAAATTTCCTGTCGAAGTCGGAGTATGTCTTGAGACTCCTCCCCGTGATAAGTGCGAACTGGTTGAAGACATGCCTAGTGAAGCTGTCTATCACGAGGAAAATTATTCCCGTAACAAGTGCCTGTACTCCGTAGCCGTGAGTTCCCAGTCCTATGACAAGCGATGCGTAGACTGATTGCTCCCATAACGCATCTAGTGAATGCTCGAGGTGGCCAAGCTTCGTGAAACGGCCTCGGACTCTTGCCAGCTTTCCATCTACTCCGTCGAATATCCCTGCAATGTAGGCTACAACGCTTCCTAAGAAAAAGTAACCATTTAGGAAAAGGTAAATCACGGCCAGGGCTAATAGATTGACAAGCATAGTAATTCTATTTGGAGTGATCCACTTGATCTCTCCTATACTTTTCACGATAAAGTTCTCGAGGGGTGCATTCAGCATAGAAGTTAAATGGATGCCCTTCTGAGACCACATAACTATTGTTGCCTTAGATGTTTTTAGGTCTCCAGCATACACGCAGGCAGGTCTATGCCTTGGTTCAACAAAAGAATCAAGGTCTACGGCTTTATGTTCGGAACTAACAACTCTTTGGAGGACGGTTGTCTGTTTACATGTACCCACCGTATAATTGCTTTGAATGAATGTTCTAGTTGCGTCGGGGTGAACCAGGTAATCTGCCGAAATTATAATTGCTCCCTCGGTTGTTTTGAATCGTAGTTCGTCTATGCTACTTACATCTACATTTGTTTCTCCTATTTTCTCTAAGTAATCCCTGATTTGTGCAACTGTTTCTTTAGGGGCGAAGACTTGAATTTCTCTTATGCCCTGCGCCCTTATAGTTTGGATCCATCTTTCGATTGTTGTGGTGCCAAAGTGTGAAAGGAGAGCTACAGGTGTCTTTACGCCTTCTTTTTCTATAATTTCCCGGAAAACTAACAGTATCTTACCGAGACTCATATTCAAGGGCACCCTCGATTCTTTTAATGATTTCAGAAAAAACTTCCCCGAAAGCCTTATAGATAATTCTCGAGAGGTCATACAAAAAGAACAATAGGAAAAATAGCAGGACGAGTGAGGTAATCAACTCCAACAGTTGTCCTACTTTGGGTATTGTCCTCAACAAGGATGGGACGTAGAGAAGGGCAATTAGGGTTACTCCAAGGTATAAGAGATCGAGCCCGATGTGTTCAGCGACGCTTTCCGTTATGCCGAGGACACTTGTCATCTTTACCGCTAACGCGTCTACTAGCACCCTTACCCCGTCCAGGACATAGTAGCCATAGTATACGATTGCTAGTAGCGTGATAGCTGATACAGCTGTGCTCACGTCGATGCTTAGCAACCCAGTTTGTAGCAACGTATATCCGCCGAAGTAAGAATTAACATAGGACAGCACAATCAAGACTAAAATTAGCTTGAACCCCTTGCTTCCAGCTCTCTCAAGTTTCCGCGCGATCATTCCCCTTCTCTCAGCGATTTTTGGGAACTCTTCTGCTAAACGCAGAGGCTTAGCGGTGCCGATACGAGTACCACTAGAAAGCATGATAACTATGCCTGAGGCAATCCAATATGCCAGTGCTAGGATTTGCTGGTTTATCATCACGAGTAACATTGCTAAGAAGAGCTTTACAGCAGGATCAGCAAGGAAAGTTAACGCGGGAGGCCTTATTTCTTCATGCTCAAAAATAACCGAAAGTATAGAACTAGTTGCTCCCAAAACTGCGGCAAGGTAAAAGACGTTTGCGTTTATTTCCCCTAGACTGGCAACTAGGAAGTACAGCATACTCATCTCAGCGAGTGCCTGGCCAATTAAAGCAACATTGCCATAGGCTGGGAAAAGACCATGAAAAGAGACAATGACGTCGATGAAGTCTGTAAGAAAGATTAGGACATAGACATATACAGCTAGATACATATATGATGTCTTGAGGGCATCCAAGAATAGAGAAGGGACAAGAGAAAACATTACAAGTAAAAACAAAGACAAAAGTATTGCTCCAGATGCGTTGTTTCTCTTTAGCTTGCCGGCAAGGTAGCCTGTTAAAGGCCTAACGAGTATTTTCGTTGCCAGACTAGAAGTCTTTCTACCATAGTCACGTAGGTTTATTTGCTTGTAAATTTTCCTGGCATAGAGCAAGTCGCTAGGCGTATCGATGTCTTTCCACAGAAATCCCGTGACATCTACGTAATCAACTTCTCCATCCTTTGCGGCCTTGTCGAGGGCATCACCTATAGATGCGTTTATGCCTTTTTCATTGATCACCTCCTCAATGTATCGGCGCGCATTTTCTCGAATGATAATCAAGCCGGTATCTATCCCATACCTCGACTCAATGTTTTTGCCAACCTCTACGACTCTTCCTCCCTGCAACTTCACCTTTAGGCCCTCTTTTACCTCTGAAAGTGAGGGTTTCCTGTCAAGACATATAGTAAAAGCCTTGTTAGAGGAGTGAGTAAGCAACTTTTTCAGCATCTCGAACTCGAAAATGTGGTCGGACATCGCTACAAGAAAAGGAGGATCAACGTTTTTTAACGCCGTGTAAACTGTGTAGAGATTTCCAAACTCTTCAGCATCAATGCTCAAAATTATTGCTTTGTTTCCAAGCTTCTCCTTAAAGGGAGCAATATTTTCTTTCCTTGTAACCAAGTATATTGGGCTCAGGTTTGCCCTTGTAAACCTCTTAAGAATAAAGTCGAGGATCGTCACTCCAGGCTCAAGCTCCATTAGAGATTTGGGCCTCTCAAGAGAGTAGGGCTGGAGCCTGCTTGCAATGCCACCAGCGACGATAACCACGGGAAAAGTCATTTTTTCACAAACATGAAACAGGCAAAAAACGTTAAAATAGGTATCGTGGTGAAGGTGTTAAGCCGGCAAGTTGATATTTAAATGTAGGAACTTATTGAAGCACACGGTATGATTGTAAGCAGGAGCGTTAAGCCACTTGAGAGACTTAAGAGGAAAACAGGCGTAGAGAATCTATGGCTGTACGTCTTGGCTGAACTATCAAGAGGTGAGGATTACCCGTATTCGCTTATCAAGAGGATAAGGGAAGACTTTGGGGTAACGGCTGGGAAAGTCATCTTCTACGTTGTGACGCAGAAGCTTGAGGAAGAGGGCTTGATAAGGAGCCACTACGTCGAGAGGAGAAAGTACTTCGCGATAACTGAACAGGGCAGAGAGGTGCTAAGACAGGGGATTAGCTATTTGAAGGAGCTTTCCGAGAGACTCCACATTGTCTCTGGTATATGATTTTGCCTTTAGCAAA
>NZ_JAVZIC010000019.1:0-4538 GCF_038871435.1 Thermofilum sp. | reverse complement strand
CGACTCCTATCACGTGGAGCATGCCGACCTTGTAGCCTGCAAACCCCAAGAAGCCTTCGCGCCCAGTAGGCCACCTCCTAACCCTGCCAACTATACTGCGTGCTCTCTTCCTCGGGTGATACGCGCGCGAACCACGACGCGGTCTATGCCCCTTAGCCACTATACATCACCAACCATGACTACAAAAAGCTACCAATAAACAACACTTATTAAGCTTTTTGCATACACGCCGCCACCAGACACAAGGCACGAAAAACACCAACAACGCTACACAGAAAAAGCATCGAAGGCTCACGTGGTCTTGTCGGAGCCACACGTTTACCAGGCTAGAAAAGCTACTCGCGGGAAGTGAATGTTATGTACATATACACGTACCTCTTCTCATCGGCAACAATAACATAGTCATACTTTAACCCGTGCCTCCAGGCAATCCTCTCAACAGCCCCTACAAGCTCCTTTGTCAAGCCGTCCTCCCCACTAGTAACCGCGAAGTGGTACTCCCACCACTAGTTGCCAGAATTAAAACTAGCCTCAACAATCGCCCACATAGTTTCTAGGGCCCTAAACTCCCCCAACAAGACATTAAAGACCTCCTGAGCCCCACCAACATAGTACCTCGACACCCTAACCGGCCTCACGATGCCCTCAACCCACACGCTCCCACCCCTCCCAGTATCCAGACCTCTATTCCCAGATTTAAACACAATTCCACCCCCAAGCTTTTAGAAATTTAAGCCACCCCCATGCAAGCAACTTTCAAACACAAAATCATAAGCCCCCCAGAACCCAAAAAACCACTCCTCTCTGATACAGAACAAATCTAGACTGAACAAGATTCTCAAGGAAAAAGCCTATCAATTCATTCTTTTCTGATACAGCGATATAGTGAAGAAAATGAATGAAATCATATCTACAAACTTTCAATTCATTCGTTTCTGATACAATTCGCTGAGAAGGCGAGGCAGAGTGTCAAGCTCTACACCTTTCAATTCATTCGTTTCTGATACTATGATGATAACCCACCGTGGATTCTTACGTCTCATCGCATATCTTTCAATTCATTCTTTTCTGATACTGTTTCTTTGGGGTTTATTTTGTTGTGGTGTTATTTATTTGTTTTGGTTTTGTGTGAAAGTGTTTTTGTGCAGGGTCTTCCCATTGGAAGTATTAATTTTTCTTTAGTTTCTTCATTGTTGACTGTAAATGATATGGAATGGGAAGAGGGTCTAGGGAAGAACTTATTTTACAAAAAGTCTTCTTCCCGTAAAGCGTTAAAGTTTCCCGTAGAAAACGATTCTACAGAGATTTCTAAGGGAACTATTTCCTCCCACCCCGTATCACGATGGAAAAATCTCTGTTTTTCACTTTTCTTCAATATTATTTGAGTTATACTCATAGGAGCGACACGTGAATTTCTAGGGGTGTCTGTGTGCCTTTGGTTGGGCCTACTGTTTGATGAAGGGGCTGTTTATTTGATGTTTGGAGGTTGTGGTGGTTTCGGTGGGGGTGTTTTTGGCTGGTTTTTGGACTAGCTATGTTGGCGTCCTTGTTATGGGTGATTTTATGATAATTTTGTTATTATTGATAATAACTTTGTTATTTTTATTTTTCGCTGTTTAAAATAACTGTGATAACTATGTTATTATTTAGGATAACGTTATTATTATCACTGATCGTTTATTATAGATATGCCCTGGTGTCGGTGGTCTGAGCCGAATGCGTCGGGTGTTGGTTCTTGGGTTGTGGCTTTTTTGCCATTGTTTGTTGTGAATGTTTATATAGGGCTTGATGGGATTATATAGGTATGAGTGAAAAGTCCAAGGTTCTTGTTGTTGCTTCTTGGGGTGATCCGAGGAGGTGGGATGAAGTTAGCTACCGTCTGTCTGTTGAGAGCTTGGAGCACCCTGGCTTGAGGAAGGTTCTTGGCGAGGGGGCCAGGGAGCTAGAGTGCAGGAGTAGGAGTTCTACGGTGTCTCTTTTGTGCCTGTTGTCTAGTGCGGGGCTCGATGTTCATGGTGTTGTTTTTGGTTTGGATACTGTTGCTAGTGTCTCTTCACAAAATATTCGCAACGATGCATTGAATGTTTATGACAATAGTCTGGAGGAATTTGTCAAGGGTTCTACGTGTTGTGAGGAGATAAAAGAGGAGATAAAGGAGAGGATTGAAGTTGTCGTTACTCCTGGAGTCGGCACGTATGGGGGTCTATCGTACAGGGGTAGTCCAACACATATTTTCACACAGGCATTCATGAAGATATATAAAAGGCTGGCAGACGACCATACTTTTCTAGTCGTAGACATTACTCATGGGATTAACTATCAGACGACTGCCATTCTCTATGCGGCCATGACTAGCGCGATCGTTGCGGGGAAGGAAAAAAACCTAGTAATTTTTAACTCCGAGCCGCCTAGCCCTCCTACCAAGCCCCAGAGAACTGATAAGTCCCCTCAGCCAGCACAGCTTGGCGCTGTGCAACCTGTTCCACAGGCTACCTCCCAGCAGGCCTCTAATCCGCAGAGCCTGGGCATATTGGATGTTACACTCTTGTCGAATGCCCTTCAGTTCGCAATGGCTGCTCGAGACATCCTGTTGTTCCGCTCCAAGAGTATCTCTGAGCTAAGGAAGGCATCAGTAAAGGGTTCCAAGAGGGTTGCCGAGGCGCTTGTCTCTCTTGAGACGTTTACAAGGCTCCTAGAGAACGCCGCGGTGGCGTTGACTTTTCCCGGCGCCTTAGACGAGAATGGGGAGAGGCTTGGTTACAGCCTGTGCAGCTTCCTTGAAAGCTTTACTAGTGACCCTTGTAGCGAGATTGAAGACCAGCCAGAGAAGGACGATGTAAAGAAAGTCGTTACATACCCCTCTCCCGAGACAGCTAGGGTGCTAGAGTGCATCCTTTATAGTGTCCTTAGGAGGCTCGCCGAAGACGAGAGAGGAAAAAGTAATGGCTTATGCGTGGATGCGGCGAAGAGCGACCTCGCAGAATACCTTAAACGTGTTGCTGAGAGGCTCCAGGAGGCGGGGCTTAAGTATGCATCGTTAATAGCAAAGCGTGAAAAACAAAAACTGGACACATTCATTGGGACATTCCAGAACTGTCTAAACGAGTTCGACAAAAATAAGGCCATGCTTGGGGGCATAGCCCAACACCTAGTTTTGAGAGAGAACGAGGTCGAGGTAGATGTCAGTCTTTTCCATGCATTTGAGGAGCTAGAACAAAAGAAGAGCAAGTTGCCGTGCATCTATATTTTGAATGATGTAGAAGAAAAAGTTAGGAATTTCAAGAAGGAGGAGGTAATAGACGAGAACAATGCTAGGAACATTTCGGCACACGCTGGGCTCTCCTACACCATAATTGAAAAAGTTGTAGTTTCGAGGCAAGCTGACAGGTGGACGGTCTCAAAGATAAAGTATAATAGGGGCAAAGTTCAAGAATATCTGAAAATACTTAGCAGAATTTAAAAAAGATATTATAGATTTTTTGGCTTTGTTTTTCGGCTGGATTGCTACGTAGATCTTAGTTTTTCTATGAAGGCCTCTATCGATATGGGTTTGTCGCTGAATGGGAATGCAAGCTTCTCGCCGTGCTGGTCTTGGTCTTTTCCTGGCTGGAAGGCGTATATTTCTGCTTTTTGTAGGGCGAGGAGCCCGAGGCCGGGGCTTTTTCTTCCCCCTATGTTGAGGCCTAATGTTTTCACGTATTCGAGGGTGCTAGCTAGTAGCCTTGAGGGGGTGTCGCCGGTGGAGTCGAGGAGCCCTATGATTACTAGGGGTATTTGGATTTTTGCGTCTGTTGTTTCTACTGCGTATAGTGTGCGCACTCTTATATTCTTTCAATTCATTCTTTTCTGATACCGTTTCCTTGGGGATTATTTTGTATTGGTGTTATTTATTTGTTTCTCTGTTGTGTGAAAGTGTATTTATGTCAAAGTTTTCCATAGAACACATTATCTTGTTTTAGTTTTCCAATTGTGACTTATAAATGATATAGATCAAGAAGAGGGGTCAGGGAAGAATGTATTTTCAGAAATGTCTTCTTCCCCTAATCTGCAAACTTTTCCCGTGGAAAACGTTTCTACAGAGATTTTTAGGGGAACCATTTCCTCCCACCGTGTATCACGATGTAAAAATCTCTGTTTTTCTCTTTTCTTCAATATTGCTAGCTTTGTATGAGTGTGTAAAGTGTTTGGGGATAGAGGGAGGTTTCGTGGGGTATTTGTGTGGTGGTTTTTGGGCTAGGTTGTTGTTTGTTGGTCTAGGAGGTTTAGTATTGCCATTGTTGTGAGTACTGCTTCTTCTGTTCTGATTGTTTTTGTGCCTTGTAGTGGTGCGGTGTTGAGTGTGTAGTGTATGTAGTGTTGTGGGTTGATGTTTTCTTGTGTGGCGATTTCTTGTATGCCTTTGTTATGTGTGCCGAAGAGTACTAGGAGTGTTTCTGCTGTGGCTATTTTTGTTTTTAGCTGGGTGGCTAGGGTGTTTATTGGTGTGCCTTTTCTGGATGTTGCTATGACGAGTGTTTTTGGGGTGGTGTGGTTTTGGA
>NZ_JAVZIC010000018.1:0-4540 GCF_038871435.1 Thermofilum sp. | reverse complement strand
AAAATCATTGAGGAAGGGCCTGCGAGCAAAATACTGGATTCTCCCTCAACTGAAAGAGTTAAGGCTTTCCTAAAATTGATAAGGAAATAAGGAGGCTTCTGTAGAATTTGTAGAGGTCTGTTTTTCCCTTGAACCCGTATCTACGAAGTTGTAGGCTGTAAAAAGTCCATGAGTGTTCAACTAGGAGATCCATCTTTTTGTATAGCTTGGGCCTTTTTTCCCTGAATTTAGCTTCTTCCTCTATCCAGCTTTGTGGATCGTCTTTTATTTTGATCCTGCTGTAGGCATCTTGGACGTTAAGCTTGGCAAGATTCTTTGCAACTTCCTCTATGTTTAGAGAATAAAGCGAGGCAAGTGTCAACAATAATATTGTAAGGGGTCCGGGGCCGATTTTCTCATACAGACCACAAAGAGATAGATATGAAAATAGATTATGGTCAGGGGCTTCCTTTATTAGAAAGACATCGTGGTTTACTACCTGTGTTTTAGGGTCCTGGAGAGCATTTTCTAGAAAAGCTGGAGTGGTCAAGAAAATTGGAGGCACTGTGTGTCGCATCAGCCAGACGGGGTTTACTGGGTCGAAGAAAAGAGTTAGTTTTGTCGCCTCTGTGCACATTGCTGGGACTGTTGCAATGATTAGGGGCCGTAGGTCTGGGGGCTTGTTTTCGTAGACTGTTTCGCGAAGGTTTTTGTGTGGCAGTCTAGGTAGCGAGAGTATTTTTGCCGTGTTTATAGCGGATAAACCGCCTATAGCGATGATGCTCGGGCTACCCCGGCTATGTATTTCTTTGTGGATTTCTTCGAGGGCTTTTATGTCTGGCTTTTCGATTTTGTATTGGTTTTGGGCAGAGATTTTTCCGGCATAAGGTTCTCCTGAGTCATCTATGATGACGACTGCATTGTCTAGTTTTAGCTGGTCTAGGCGTAGCTCCTTGGAGACCTTTATAATGGCTTTGTCCATTGTAGGTTTCAAACGAATGGAAAAGGTAAAGTATTTTTGCATGTAGCTATAAGCATTCTTGTCTAACGGTGGTTCCTATTGTGTTGCGGGTCTATAACACATTGACAAGGACGCTGGAAGGCTTTGAGCCTTTTGAGCCTGGCAAGGTTTCCATGTATGTTTGTGGCCCAACGGTATACGATTTTTCCCATGTTGGTCATGCGAGGACATACGTTGCTTTCGACGTTGTTAAGCGGTATCTCAGGCTGAAGGGCCACGATGTTGTACATGTACAGAACATTACGGATATAGATGACAAGATAATAAACAGGGCGCGGGACGAGGGGAGGGACTGGCGGGAAATAGTCGATGAGTACACGTCTGACTATTTAGACGCACTCAACAAGCTACGAGTCTTTGTAGACATGCACCCACGCGTGACAGAGCATATCTCCGACATCATTGAATTTGTACAGAAGCTGATCGACTCTGGACATGCCTATGTAGCTCCCAGCGGAAGCGTTTATTTTGACGTAGACACCTATGACGACTATGGCAGGCTGAGTGGGCGCCTAGACAAGAAAATGTGGACCCAGGAGGAGTTCGCCACCGAGAAAAAGAACCCCTACGACTTTGCACTTTGGAAGGCCAGAAAGCCTGGCGAGCCGTACTGGGACTCCCCTTGGGGCCCAGGAAGGCCCGGCTGGCACATAGAATGCAGCGTGATGTCTTCACGCTACCTTGGCCAGAGGTTCGAGATACATGGCGGCGGTAGCGACCTTATTTTCCCCCACCACGAGAACGAAAGGGCCCAGAGCGAGTCACTCTTCGGCACAAGACCTTGGGTAAAATACTGGATGCATACGGGCATGCTCCAAGTCGGGGGAGAAAAGATGAGTAAGAGCTTGAAAAACATCGTACCGCTTCGCGACCTCTTCAGGGAGTACGACCCCCTAGTTGTTAGGCTGTGGCTCGCGTCTGCCCACTACAGAACCATCCTCCAGTTTTCGGACGATGTTCTCAGGCAGGCCCAAAGCAATCTACAGCGCTTGAAGTCCTCTGTGGCTCTTTTGAAGAAGCTTTCACGCGAGGTCGAGATCCCTGGACGCGTCTCGGACTACGAGATCGAGGTTCTAAAGGAGATGTCAACGCTACGGAGAGACTTTTATGAAAACATGGACGATGATTTCAACGCGAGTGGGGCATTCGCCTCGGTCATGAAGCTTTCGGGGCTAGTTTTTTCCAAGATTTCCTCAAAGCCAAGTTACCTACTAGTGTACAGGGCGCTATCCCTGTTTGAGGAGTTCAACCGTGTACTTGGAGTTCTAGATGAAGACCTTGGTCTAGGCGCTGTGGAGATGCTCCCCTTCGACGAGGTCGTCGACCTAATTGTCGAGGTTAGGGCTAAGCTACGTGAAGAGAAGAACTATGAGCTTGCGGACTACATAAGGAATAGGCTCAGCTCCTTAGGAATACAGCTAATGGACTACGGAGACAAAACAAAGTGGCTACTTGCCAGTAAATGACTTCAAAACAAAGGAGTATATATCTTGGCATTTCACCATAACCAGTTGTTCTACCTAAGAGATGACAGGCTCTTAAGCCTGTTAAATTTAAATATTCATCTTTCTGACTTTATAATTATGAGTAAGATTATAGAGTTAAAAGTTGGACGTAAAGGCCAAATAATAATACCCAAAAAGTTGAGGGAAGAATTTAACATTAAAGAGGGCGGTAAAATTTTAGTCAAGAAAGTAGATGGGAAAATTCTTCTCATCCCTAAGCCAGAAGATCCGGTTGAGTATCTATTAAAGATTGCCCAAAATGTTAGACTGGGAGATATAAGAAGCGAAGTAAAGGAATTTAGGAGGGATATGAAACGTGATTTATCTTGATAGCTATGTATTTTTGGATCTTTTCTCAGGTGAAAAGAAAAGAGTAGAGGGAGCCAAGAAGTATCTTGAGAGAGCAAAGCAAGAAGGATGTGTCATTTCTACAGTTGTCCTAACTGAGGTGCTTTATCATCTTAGGAGAAAAGGCTTTGAAAACACTGCTGAAGATTTTTTATTATTCGTTCAAACTTTTGAAAAGCTAAAAGTTATAGATGTCAACGAAGATATAGCTATTCAGGCGGCCAGAATAAGAGCTAAGTACTACAAGAAAAATGAATGCGAAATTTCTTTTCTAGACTCTATTCACATAGCCACGGCGATCTATGCAAATTGTACTGAAATAGTTACAGGAGATGAAGCCTTTTTGAAAATAAAAGAAATAAAGGTAGAGACCTATTAGCTATGGTCTAAAATGTAAGCAACATTTTGAATGCAGTGATAAACAGTTTTCTATATAGATATCTATCTAAGTGGGACTTTAGGTTCTTTTCCTAGTCCTAGTGCTAGGGCTCCCATTATGCCTATTTTGTCTCCTAGGGGTGTTAGTATTATTTTTGGCACCGTGTTTACTGTGTAGTTTTCTACTTCTTTCTCTATGTTTGCAAGTAGTATGTCCGAGTTGTTTAGCGCAACTGAGCCGCCGATGGTTATTATTTCTGGGTCATACGCGTTGGTTATTGCAGCGAAGCCGTAAGCATTGTATCTTTTTACTCCTTGTATCACGAGCCTGGCAAAGCTATCGCTGTTTCTATACGCATCGAAGATGTCTTTGGCTGCTAGTGTTTCCTTGTCTCTGAGGATGCTTTGGTTCCATAGATCAGGATGTCTCTTTGAAAGTAGCTTTGCGTATTTTGGTATACCGGTGCCGGAGCAGTATGCTTCCCAGTGTCCCTTTTTTCCACAGCCACAGGTTATTTCTTCGTTTGAGTCTACTACTATGTGTCCTATTTCATGTGCGTTTCCCTGTTTGCCTAGCAATAGTGTGTCGTCGACGTATACTCCTCCCCCTATGCCCGTGCTTATCGTTACATAAACGAGGTTTCGGTGGCCTCTTCCAGCTCCGAAGAATTTTTCGCCCACAGCGGCTGTGACTGCGTCATTTGTAAATGCTATCTTTTTGCCGGTTAGGTTTTTGAGGACGCGGACTATTTCGAGCCTCTGGAAGGGTAGATTTACGCTTTTTATGACTTCTCCTTTTTCCATGTCTATGGGTCCCGGGGATCCTACGCCTATGCCTACTATGTCTACATTGTGTTTTTGTGTAAAGGTTTTTGCTAGTCTTGCTATGTGTTCTAGGTATTGGTCTGGGTTGGAAAAGCTTCTCGTTGGGAAGACTTCGATTTCCAATATTTCTCCTTCCTCGTTTCCGAGGGCGACGCGTGTCTGGGTGGCCCCTATATCTACTGCTACAGCATATTTCATTTTGCTCGATGTAGATGTCTATTGGAAGTTATTTTTGTCTTTTGTGTAACTTCAGGAATTACTTTTTGTTTTGTAATAATAGAGAAGAGATTAAAGAAAAATTCAATTACTCTGAACGGAAATACTATGCGTGGGATGATGATGGTTAAAAGAGGGCATTTACATGTGGCCGTGCCATCGCGCCTGACCCCTTACCTTGTAATTGTCGCTTTGCTGGGGGAGAGTAATGAATAGGAATAGTATCCACATGGTCTTAGTTTTTCTGAGCCTTGGCTTGGCACTGGTC
>NZ_JAVZIC010000017.1:0-5089 GCF_038871435.1 Thermofilum sp. | reverse complement strand
GAGCTCTCCTCGATTTTCACGACTGCGGCGAGCACGTATACGTATGTGGCTGAGGCTTTCCCGAAGAGCAGGCTTGTAGCCTTCATGGCGGCGTGGATGCTGTTTTTCGGGGGTGTTGCTGGGGCCGCGACTGCTGGTCTAGGTTTCTCGAGCTATTTTGCTAGGCTTTTTTGGCTGGGCGACTCGTGGATTGTGCCTGTGACGTTTGTGCTCCTCATTGCCTTGTCTTTTCTGAACTGGTGGGGTATAAAGGAGTCCGCGGCGCTGAGTGCCGTCTTCACTGTTATAGAGGCTGGGGGCCTGCTGTTTGTTTCCCTGCTTGGCCTGTTGTTCCCGCAGAGGAGTCCAGGCTACTTGTCTTTTAACCCCTCTGCTGACCCCGTGCTGGCTGTGCTGGTTGGGGCCGCGGTTTTCTATTTTGCGTATACTGGTTTCGAGTACCAGCCTACGCTTAGCGAGGAGACCCTTAACCCTGAGAGGGTTGTGCCTAAGTCCATCGTGCTTGCTGTGAGCGTTACGACTCTTATCTACCTTCTTGTAAGCGTGTCTGTCGTGAGGCTTATGGGCTGGGAGGAGCTAGGAGCGAGCAAGGCCCCTATGGCTGATGCGGCTTCTAGGGCTTGGCCGGGCTCGTTCCTGTTGCTTATGGTTATAGCCCTATTCGCCACGACTAACACTGTTCTCGGCTTTCTCGTGTCTTCTTCCCGCCTAGCGTATGGGCTCGCGGAGGAGGGGGTTGCGTGGGGCGGGCTCGCCAAAGTTGATAAGTGGAGGAGGACGCCCTACGTTGCTGTGGCTCTTTCGGGGGCGCTGGCTATACTGCTGATATTCCTCACGGACTATCTGCCGAGTGTAACTGGGTGGAGGCTGAGCTTCGGTGGGCAGGAGTACCAGGTGATAGACCTTGTCGGGAAGACTGCGAGCCTAGCGGTTCTCCTGGCCTTCCTGCTCGTGAACTCTTCCGTCGTTGCGTTGAGGAGGAGAAAAGACCTTAAGAGGCACTTTAGGGTTCCGCTGAATATTGGCGACTTTCCGCTTTTGCCCGTGCTTGCGAACGTGTTGATTGTTTTCTTTGTTGCCCTAAGCTTTGGGGACTGGATTGTATGGCTTAGCACTATAATTGTTGCCCTTCTGGGGCTAGTGATGTATAAGCCTAGAAGAAACGGAAGCTAGTTTTTTCTAGTTCTCTATTTCTACTTCTTCAAATATTGTTATGGGGACGCTTGGAACGACTACTGGTTTTGCATTTACCTCTATTGATATCTCTGCGCTGTCTTCGACTGTCTTTGGGGAGAGGACGCTAAGCCTTAGGGTCGTGCTTTGGCGTGGCGGCAGGGCTTTTTCTAGTATTTTTCCCGGCTTTGTGCTTCTGCCCAGGTAGGCCGTCTTACCGTCCAGCTCTAGTTTGAGTATTGTATAGGTCAGGTACCCCTCTAGCTTTTTGAGTAACACTTCGTAACTTACAGTGGCGTCGCTATTGTTTTCTAGGAGTAGCTCGAGGGGTTGCCCGTCCTGTATCTGTACTTTGAGGGGGTCACTGTTCCCGAATGTTATTTCTAGCTTTATGTTGCCAGCCATGTGTCTCACCGAGAAAGAGAATGTCTTGCGGGTTTAAAAGAAATTTAGTTCAATTTTTCCCATGATGCGTCCCGTTGAAACCTTTGTCCAAATGCTTGAAGCATTCTTGTCTTGTTTCCGATTTTACTTCGACTTTTCCTATCTTTGCCTCTGAGAGGAAAGATGCTTCAAGTATCTTTTTCGATGTGTCTGGCCCGTAAACCTTCCTTTACGAATTTAATTGCTTCTTCATATTCTTCTGGCGGGCTTTTTGTTGACAAGGAGATTATCATTTCGGCACGTTTTTTCACGTTTTCTCTTATGAGTTCGTCGATTATTTCTGTGAAGGTTTTTTCTCCTTTGAGTGCTAAGAGCTTCTTGTATACTTCGTCGCTTACCGTTATTTTCTTCATGCACATGGGTAATACACGATGACTTTTCAAGTTTTTTATCGCCTCGTCTTTCTGAACATAGTAGATGTGTTTAGGTTTTGCCGCGATGAAGGTTTTTATATGGGATTTACCATGTAAAGGTGCTGATGATGGTTTCTGGTTCTGAGCGGTGAGGAGAGCTTGATTGGCTGAAGTACTTGTTCTCGGGTGATAGTCTTTATAAGAGGGTGAGGGATTTCTGGAGGAATGGAGGTTAATTGTGTGTCTAGCGTCCTTGGATAAGCTTCCACGCTGTGGGAAAAATACTAGGTGATAGGCATGGATGGGGTCGAGGAGAAGCTTCGCTCTGCATTAGCGAGGGTTAGGGGGTTTAGGGGCATTGTTGCAGTGGAGGATGGGAAGACCTGGATTGTGGGCGAGGTTGACAGGGAGAAGCTTCCCCTCATTCTCGACACGTTTTCTTTTTCTACCGAGCTTTTGAGGAAGGCTAGGAATATGGGTGTGAGGATACTTATAGCCGAGGGTAGTGGCTCGGGTATTGCCTATGCCAAGTACGGCTTTGGGAAGCAGGTTTTCGTCTTGTACAGGGACATGCCTCTCGGTGCTGTCTACTACGAGGTCAAGAGGCTCATGGAGGACCTAGCAAAGGGGTGAACAAGTGAAGGTCGTGGGGATAGCCGCACTGGGGACGGAAGCCCCTGCCGGCCTTGCGGATAAGGCTAGGAGGCTTGTAGGCCTGCTGGCTGAGAGGTGTGGAACAAGCCTCGTAGTTGCTGTTGGTGGCTACTGGGGCCTCATGAGGGTTGTTGTCGACGAGGCTTTGGGGAGGGGCTTGGGTGTCCTTATTTTCCCGCCACTAGAGCGGGAGGACGAGAGTTTCCCAGAGGGAGCCATAGTTGTAAGGACTGGCATGGGTTTTAGGGGTAGAAGTGTCGTGCTCGTTAGGACGGCGGACGTGTTGGTCGCTGTGGGCGGGGAGGCCGGCACGATTATGGAGATTGTTACCGCATATTTAGAAGGCAAGCCCGTATTTGTCTTGGGAGGGACGGGCCTCTCGTCAGACAAGATGAGGGTCTATGAGCCATACGTTGATTCGAGGAGGCTGGCGGAGCTGAGGTTCTACGAGAGTGTCGAGGAGCTAGCGGACAAAGTGTGCTCTCTAGTCTCCTTGAAACATAAAGGATCCTTCTAGATGTCTAGCTTAAGACAACTGTCTATTCCTCCCCAGATACTATTTTCTTTGCTTCCTCGACTATTTTCTCAATGTAAGGTAGCCTAATCTTAACTGCTTCTGAGTCGAATTTTGCCTCGTGGAACCCCCAGACGTGAAGCGCCCATGCAGTGTCCCAGGAGGCCATGAACCAGTCTCCCAGTTTCTGGCTAATTGCTTCGACAGCTTTTTCGAGGTCTGTTACTGTCCACCTGTTTCTCTGCCTTACTTGTGCGAGCACATCCGAGACGCCTAGGTAGAGGGCAAGTAGCTTTACAGACTCTTCTGCGGCTTTGTAGAGTTTTTCAGAGGCTTGGACAGGATTCTTCTCTACGAAGCTTTTGCCTTCCTCGAGGAAGCTTAGCGCCAGGTCTAGGTGCTTCTTGATTTCGGGGTTCAGAGTAGGGCGGCCAACAGTTGGCGTCTCTTTCTTTTGAGGCATATATTTACTCGTGCCCACTATGTTTACCTATAGCATGGATCTCTTTCTGCCTATAAAGATGCTACGTGGATGCTTTTAAGGCGAGCTTTACAGCTTCACGGTGGAGAGGTGTTTGCCACGCGACATGCTTTCCTATCCCGAGCTCTGTATCCTTCTCAGGTGGAGGGGCATCTATCCACAAGTCTGGGCTTCGAGGCGGAATGTCGTCCACGACAAGGTTTTTCCCTACTAGCTTGTCGAGTAGCGGGATTTGATCCCTAGTATAGAGTGTGTCAGGGTTCTCTACGGCCTCTGATAACAATTTCTTCTCATCCATGCTTAGAGAGTTTACAAAATAAAGGAGCTTCCTCAAGCTGAGCGCGCGTGTCCTGGCGTTTTGATGCTTGTTTAATTTAGCGGGTAGATGGTTACTGTTGCTGGAGGATGTAAAGGTTATTATAGTGGCTTAATATTTGGTTGGGGATCTCACATGAAGTTGTCGCCCGAATGTGTGCCGTGCATTTATAGGACTAGGACTAGCGAGATTTTGGCTTCGGGTTTGCCGGATGGCGAAAAGCTCAGGCTTCTCAGGGACTTTACAAAATATTATGGCGACTTGATTGATGATTCCTCCACTGTCATTGTTGCATGGAAGGGGTTCAGAAAAGTAAAGGAGCTACTAAGGGAAACTGACCCATACAGGGAATACAAGGAGAGGAGCCATAGGATAGCTCTTGAACTAGCTAGGAGCATTGAGGGAAGGCTGGAGGAGCTGAGCGGCTACGAGAGGTTTAGGTACCTTGTTGGTCTAAGTGTTGCGGCCAACCTCCTCGACCCGGGCTCGCCAAATGGCCTGGATCCAGAGGTTTTCTGGGAGAAGGCTTCTCGAATTAGGTTTGGCCGCGACGAGACTGATAGGCTCTACTTGTTGTTGCTCCAGAGCTCTAAGGTAACCTATGTTCTCGACAATTGTGGGGAGGCTGTTTTTGACTCGCTGGTTATACGTGACTTGAGGAGGATGGGCTTGAAGCTAAAGATCATAGTTAGGGGCGAGCCTTACCAGAACGACATCACATACCAGGAGGCATTGAGGCTAGGGCTCCAGGAGTACGGCGAGCTCGTGAGTACTGGGACAGATTTTCCCGGCATCGTTCCGGGCCATGTTTCCGAGGAAGCTGTCAAGGCCTTGGAATGGGCAGACATCGTTATATCCAAGGGGATGGCGAACTTCGAGTCCTTCATGTATGCCCAGCCAGCCGCAAACGTTTTTGTCCTGTTGATGGCTAAGTGTGGACCAATAGCCAGGGCTTCAAACGTGAATGTTGGTGAGGCGGCAGCTTTCTTCCTCAAAGGCCCTCCGGCCATGCTGAACGCGGTTTAGTTTTTCCCTTGTTTTTCCCTTGGACGCTACATTTTTTAATGATGGCCTGCTAAGGATATTTGTCCGAGATGGTTTAAATGGATAAAGTCTCTCTAAAGGACAAGTTGAAAGACATTAAGCCCGACATT
>NZ_JAVZIC010000016.1:0-6395 GCF_038871435.1 Thermofilum sp. | reverse complement strand
CACAAACAACCAAAAACAAACCACTAGGACTAAGACTCATCCTAGCCCCAGCAGACGAAGGACAAGACATCCACCTAGGACCATTCGGACCCACACCAGTACTCTCACCACTCCAATAACAAAAAACATTTAAAAAACCCAATAATAATACTAATAACAGGGGCGTCACCCCGCCCCTGAAAGTCCACCCCCCGCTATCAAAGAATTGATATATCAAAATCCGTAGCGGGGTGGGGAAGCCAGGTATCCCGCGGGGCTCATAACCCCGAGGACGGTGGTTCAAAAGGGGTATAATGGGTGACGCCCCTCTCCTGGACTTTTTTGGCTGGGGTGGGTTTTCCGCGAGCTCGAGCAGCCTGTGTAGTGTAGGTGTTTTCGGCTTTAGGTTTTGTTTCCGTGCTAAAGCTTTGATTGCTTTACGCCATTCCTTGTATCGCTCTACGAGCTTTAGTATTTCACGTGTGTTTATCTGTAGTATGTAGTAATCTTTCCACGTGTATATGATCGTATGTATGCCGATTTCTGCAATGGATTTTGCTAGTCTTTCTGCTTCGGCGGGATCTTTAAGTGCTGTGCGTGCATGGATCTTGTATGAATATTGTGTGCGCGAAAAAGTCAACCAAAATGTATAGCCTTTCAGTTCTGCACGAACCGGGTGTTGCTCTATCACTGCTAGTTGCTTGAATACTTTCCATTTTCGGAAGTCTAGAATGTCGAGATATTGTCCGTAGCCTATTCTGTATGCGGCCTTGAGTATTTGTGGGACTATTTCTTTTGGCTTTGTCACTTTTTTGTTACCAATGCATATTCTGAAGGAGATTGAGTCAATTCCTCCATCTCCATCTCCGAGATACCACGTCAGTAATCCGAGCAAGTGACGATCAGCAAACTTCTGTGCCTGCTTTTTTCCTTCTTTTCCTCTCCATTGTTGCCTCCAAACCAGCGATGAAAGATTCCACCTAATAGTGGCACCATACATGTTCAATGATAGTCCGGCTAGATAGATACGCATGGCACCGAATCTCACTGCTGACCAAGCGAAAACTTGCCATCCTTGAGTTGTGGCCATAGCAGCGGCGCCGCCGTCATCGAGTTCATCGGAGGCACGCCATCCACTCTGCAAATGCTGTAAATGTTTGCCGGACAGGTTCAAAATATCTGGGAAAGTCGCCTTTTCACTGATACGATATATAGGCAAGAAGAACTTCCAATCGTCGTCAGTTCTGCTAGCCTGGACATGCCATTCTTCGCCTAGTGGTTGTATGTATAAGCCTTTTTTACCATGCAAGGGAGGACGTATAGTCACTGTGTTGTTATCCAGAGCTATCCAAAGTTTCTTGAGTTTAGCTTCGGCCTGCGGGTATGCTCTGTAGAGACACATAATCAGTTTTTCTGTGAAGTCCAGCAATAGGTATTCTTGTTCCCGTGGCAAATCGTATGTCCTTAGTATTGCTTCGGTTTTCTCGTGGAAGTATTTGGCATACTCGTCGAAGACATCTAACTTGTCAATGGCCAAACTTACTCTAGTATATAGTTCTGCTAGCAGTTCAGGTGTGGAACCTGTGAAGCCCGTCCGCCAGCCCTCGGGGCCTATAGCCGTACCCATCTCCATGCCTGCTCACCCCGGATCCATGGCTCCGGGGGCGCCCCTTTAGGGCGCGCAGAGGCATGGATACGGCTAGGCCCCGGGGGCCGGCGGGACGGGTAGCTCGCTGTGTATCATGGGAGATAGTGAGGGGCGATGGGTAAGCATGAGCGTGGGGTTCATAGGTTTACGTGTGTCGTGGATCCTTTGTTAAGCGATGTATAGTTGTGTGGTTCATGGCTGTCGGTGGCTGTGGCTGGCCCCCTTACCCCCTTCCCCTAGCCGCGCCTGCCAGGGTCTCCCGTGGCATGGCGCGACCCTCATTGCCCAGAGCCGTGCAGGGTCTCCCATACACGGCTTGGGCGTCGAAGCCGCCCCCTATCGTGGGGGGCGCCACCCATATGAGGGTGGGGGCGGAGCGGGGAAGAGGGGGAAGAAAAAATGGGAAAAAAGGGCCAGAAAAAAAGACTTGTTTTTTGGCGGACGGGCTTGCATACCGTAGGCTACTCGGCTCTCTGCGGGCCCCACCCCTAGCCATAGGCGTCCCCCCTACCCACGCCGAGCATACTACTCTTGGGGGTCATCCCTAGGGCTCGGCGTGTACACTTGGCCCCTGGGGGTGCACGTTGCCCAGGGGGCCTAGACTCAGTGCTGCTGGTCATGCGCCCACATGTGCGGGCTCGAGCGGCCAAACTCGAGAGAAAGTTACCAAATACATAAAACATGGAAAAAGGGAAAATCTTCACTACGACCACCTTTTATGGCAAACGCATGCCGCTTTTTGCCAATGTTTTCCTATCAGGAAGACTAAAAGTTGTTTATGAAGTTTCTCAACGAGAGGATTATTTTAAATTTAGGTTTACGGGAAAACGTCCCGACTTCAAACGGGGTGTTTCGGGAAGCTTCTCTACTGGGAAGTTTCAGAAGTTTCCAATGTGTAAATTTGTGTGCTAGGGCTGTTTTGCTGACTTCTTGCAGGAAAAAGCATTAAACATATAAACCACACCCGAGTAAAACATTTCGGATGCAACTAAGAAAGAATTGAAGGAATTGCTATTTATCTCTGGAAACTTCAAAAGCCAGAAATAGATGCAACTAAGAAAGAATTGAAGGCGATTTATCGAGAAATATTACTGGTTTCATAGCTGTGGATGCAACTAAGAAAGAATTGAAGGATTGACTGCAGTGTTTCCCTATATTCCTCAACCCTTGCGTTGATGCAACTAAGAAAGAATTGAAGGTCACATACGCGTATACCTTGGTCATCCCCATTAGCCAACGATGCAACTAAGAAAGAATTGAAGGACTTGATAATCCTATAGGTGATGCTTATAAGTCCTAGCGCCGATGCAACTAAGAAAGAATTGAAGGATGCTTTCCCCATCTGCTTTCTTCAAGAGGCCAATCCTGATGCAACTAAGAAAGAATTGAAGGTAGATTGAATCTAGTTTGAGGTGTTGAACCATTTTCCCACAGATGCAACTAAGAAAGAATTGAAGGCGAAGCTGGTAAGGGATAGGTCGAGCTTTGAAAATTCTAGCGATGCAACTAAGAAAGAATTGAAGGTTGCTTTAACAGCTTTCCTAGCTTTCTTTGCCTATTCATTGATGCAACTAAGAAAGAATTGAAGGACACCATGCCATACTCGTATTCCTTCCCGTCACGCCTCCTGATGCAACTAAGAAAGAATTGAAGGCTTTGAAAAAGCAAAGGCAAGTGACCCAGACTCGCTTGAGATGCAACTAAGAAAGAATTGAAGGGGAGCCTCTCCATCCTCAACTGGAACTCCTTAAGCTGTCTGGATGCAACTAAGAAAGAATTGAAGGTATCTGTAACGAAGCCAATATCGTAGCCACTATATATCCCGTGATGCAACTAAGAAAGAATTGAAGGAAGAGGATGTAGGCAATCAATTGCTGTGTGCTTTGCCTCGTTACGATGCAACTAAGAAAGAATTGAAGGGCGTATAAGCGGATACAATTCCTCCCCTGCCACTTCTGATGCAACTAAGAAAGAATTGAAGGTACTTGAAATTACACCTGCTAGAAAAGCAAACATGGTAGATGCAACTAAGAAAGAATTGAAGGTGAACGAAGTGGCTACATAGATTCCACGCCCCAGATTAGATGCAACTAAGAAAGAATTGAAGGTAGGGTCCTGTGTGGGTTCGGCGGGCGTCGAAAACGATATCGAGATGCAACTAAGAAAGAATTGAAGGGTTGTTCTTCGTGACGCTCGGAATAATCCATGCGCTCGACGATGCAACTAAGAAAGAATTGAAGGTTGAAAAAAGAGGTGCAGAAAAATGTGGTGGATATACGTGCTGATGCAACTAAGAAAGAATTGAAGGGGTGCTAGCACTGGCTGGAGCTCGTGCGGTGTGAAGAATATGTGTGATGCAACTAAGAAAGAATTGAAGGCACACGAGTGTCTGCGGGGGACTCGAGGGCGCGGAGCCACCTGATGCAACTAAGAAAGAATTGAAGGATGAATAAGGACATAAACCAGAAAATAAGTGTTTCCGATGATGCAACTAAGAAAGAATTGAAGGCGAAGCCGAAGCCGAAAATAGCGAAGCCGAAAATCAAGAGCAGATGCAACTAAGAAAGAATTGAAAGGTGAAGACGCAGGGCTGTTTTTGAGTACTGTGAATTGGCTTGTAATAATTTTGTTATGTTTGTGTATAACTTTGTTATTTTTGTTTTTCTCTGTTTAAAATACATGTAATAACATTGTTATCATAAATAATAACGATATTATGCTATGTGATAACTTTGTTTTTATGGCTTTTCTGCTTTTTGGTTCTTGGATTATGTAGTTTTGTTCTTGAGTCGCTTTTCTGGGTCTAGTTTGTTTGGGCAATGTGTAGCGGGATAAAAGACGAATAAGTGGTGTGGCGAAGTATGTTTTAGGGGATGGTTCCAGGAGAGGATGGGTTGAAAATTGTGTGGGTGGCTGGTGGGTATGCGGATTAATGGCACTGTTGGGGCTGTTTTTTAGTGAGTTTTGTAACGCGTTTATCAAAGGGTCATGGTTTGGTGGTTCTCTAATATCAACGTGAATTTTCGATCATTACGAGTCCACTGAGCTACAATGGAAGATAATGTCGTGGGTGTCTCGAAGCATGTCCTTTAGTGAATGCTTTGGCTGTGCGACTCGTGAAGGTGGGGGTCCATCTTTAGAGGGTTTCTTAAGGCTTCCCTGAGGATCTTGGGGTCTCCCCGCCCAATCATGAACATGTAACCAATAGGCGTTAAGTTTATGATGGCTAGAGCTTTGGAAACATGGTTCTCGCATTTATCGCTTAGCGCTGTGTCGAGCACGTGCAACAGGTAGACCTTGTCATAGCCATGAAGAAGGAGCGCAAGCGCTTCATCCAGTCCCAAGTAGAATTTAGGTGCGTCTTTGAAGTATTTTACTTCGATGGCTATCTTCTCATTGTTTTTCTCTAGCTCAATGTCCGCATCTGGGGATTGTTTTCCCTTCCCGCTCATTATTCTTTTTACTTTGTAGCCTTTTTCGCTCAAGACGTGGGATATGTATTTGTAGGCCTCCTCTTCACTGGCGAAGTCCTGCAGTTTTTTCACCCTTTTGCCTTGTCTCTTACCACGTAGTCGTAGAATTCGTCGAAGAAGCTTTGGAACTCTTCCTCTGCTTTTTTGTCTCCAATTTTGTACAGGGGTTTGTGTTCTTCTAGTGATTTGACGTATGCTATTCTGTCGTAGAGCTTAGTCTTGTAGACTGGTATGGAGTATTTGTCGTAGAGCTTCTTGCCGCGTATCTCGTCGGCTATCTCGTCTGCTATTTTGGCATGGGTGCTTGTCTTTATCTTGTTGAAGACTATGCCTCCGCATAGTGGTCGGTCTTGTCGTCCAGCGAGTGCGATCTCGTAGAATGCTTGGTTGAAGAAGTCCTTTGTGAACATGCCCACTGTGACGCGGCCGAAGTCGTCTGGAATGAGTGGAATAAGGAAGTAGTTGCTTGCGCCTAGCGCCATTCTTGAAAGGGCGCCAAGAGTTGCCGGCGGGTCTATGAATATGAAGCTATAGTTGAGCTGTGAAAGCTTCGTCAATAACTGGTACAGTATGAGGCTCCACCCGAACCCTTTTGCGGCAGATCGAGAAATGATTTCTCTTTCAAGGTCTATTATCCTTGAGTCCCCAACTATAATGTCGAGCCTTGGACTCCAACCGCTGGATGGGTTTGTTTTATACGGGTTTATTATATATTTAGAGATGTTGGGGTCCTGGTTGTTTATTGTCTTGTCTAGTAATTCGTGGATTGTTTGGTTTTGTTTTTCAAGGGCTTGTTGTTGATCGTACCCTAATAGATATACGGATGCCCCAGCCTGGGCGTCTAGATCTATTATGAGTACTTTGTCTGATCCCCCTATTTTTGTCGCCAGCTCGTTAGCTGTATTGACTGTCAGAGTTGTCTTGCCTACGCCGCCCTTCACGCTAAGAAAAGTTACAACCTTCACAAGTGTAAATTTGAATTATATATAGTTAAATTTTATGTAGGTCTGGAAACTGGTCTAGAGAAAATTTGACTATTGAAAAATTTTTGGAATAAACCGCAGAGAACACTTTTTGGATTTCCGATGCCTTGAGGCTTCAATATTGTTGCTTGGGTCTTGCAAGGGTTCTGGTTGTGGGTCTTGTGTTTATTGTATACTATAATGTCTTGATGGCGGGCCCGCCGGGATTTGAACCCGGGACCTGCGGCTTTCTTCGTGTTTTGTGTTGTTCGCGGTTTTTCGGCCTAGAAGGCCGCCGCGCTTCCTAACTGCGCTACGGGCCCAAGGGTTTTC
>NZ_JAVZIC010000015.1:0-10078 GCF_038871435.1 Thermofilum sp. | reverse complement strand
TTGGGATATGTTTTGGCCGATTGTTCTGGCGTCGAGTTTGTCTAGTAGGTCGTTGGTTATTTTGAGGGCGAAGTTTCCGTTTGTGTTTAGTGCTAGGACTATGCTTTTTGTGAGGTTTTTTGCTATGGTTGTGGCTGCTTCTCGTGGCGTGTAGTCGTCTGAGTGGAAGATGTATATGTTTATGTCGCCTATGGTCGCGGCTGGGGCTAGCTGTGGCTTTCCTTTTAGTGCTTCTTCTCTTAGCCTTTTTACTTCTTTTTCTAGCTCTTCTACACGTCTGGCTAGCTGTTTTGCTTTTGTGTCTACCTCGGTGTAGCTTGCCTGTAGGGCTTCCTGTATGTTTCTCAGCTTTTCCTCTGTTTCCTGTATGTGTAGGAGGGCCGGCTTGCCTGCCTTGAAGATGACTCTTACTACTCCGTCTTGTATCTTCTCGAATCCGAGTATCTTTATGAGGCCTATCTCGCCTGTCCTGTCGCAGTGGGTGCCGCCGCAGGCCTCTGCGTCCCAGCCTGGTATCTCGACTACCCTTAGTGTTGTCTGGGGTACTGCTCCTCCCTGGTAGAGGGTGAAGCCGAACCTCTGTTCTGCCTGTGTCCTGTTCATGAGGTACTTCTTTACTGGCCTGTCCTCCATTACGACTTGGTTTGCGAGTAGCTCTATTTGTCTCGCCTGCTCGGGTGTTATGGGCTTGTGGTGGGTGAAGTCGAACCGCACGTATTCTGGGGTCTTCTGGGCGCCTGCCTGCCACACGTGTTTGCCTAGGACTTTTCTTAGTGCTCCTAGGACGATGTGTGTGGAGGTGTGGTGCCTCATGAGGTTTAGCCTTCTCTCGATGTCTATGTTGCCGTGGACCTTTTCCCCTATTTCAGGTAGCTGTCCCTCGCACTCGTGTAGGATAACGTTGCCGACCTTGTAGGCCGCCTTGACTGTGCATGTGCCCTTGCTGTGGCTTATCTGGCCTATGTCTGCCAGCTGTCCGCCGCCCTCTGGGTAGAAGGCTGTCTGGTCGAGGACTAGGTATTTCCCGTTCACGATGGCTACGACGCTTGCCTCGAAGCTATGCATTTTCTCGTCCTCGTAGTAGAGCGTCCTGGTGGGGGGCAGGTTTGAGACTGTGGCTGGGTCTACTGGTAGCTGGATTGCTTTTTTCTCCTCGGCTGTTGCCCTGTTTTTGAGCTCTGCGAGCTTGCTGTAGAAGCCAGTGATGTCTACTTGTAGGCCCTCTGCCTCGGCCTTTTCTTTGAGCATTTCTGGGGGTATCCCGTGGCTCTCGTAGAGCCTGAGGACCTCGTCTCCCGGTACAACCCTTGCCCCCTGGTTCTTGAGGGACGAGAGAAGGTCGCTGACTACCTTTTCTCCCCTCTTGAGGGTGTCGGCGAACTTTTCTTCCTCGTAGTCTATGATGTCCCTTATCTCGTCCTCTATCTCCTCGTATTCTGGGAAGTCGTTCTTCCAGTACTTTATCTGCCACGAGATTATCTCGCTGAGTGGGAGGTCTAGCTGGAGCATCTTTAGGAGCCTTATGCTGCGCCTTATCAGTAGCCTCGCCAGGTATCCCGCGCCGCTGTTAGAAGGCACTACCCCGTCCCCGATCATCCACGTGAGTGTCCTCGTGTGGTCGGCTATGGCATAGATTGCCTCGTTTGGCGCGAGGATCCTGCGGACCTCGTCTAGGGACAGGCCTATCTCTGAGGCTACTAGCTTTAGGGTCTCCATTGCTTCTAGGGGGTTCTTGTAGTCTAGCCTGCCGCTCTTCACTGCTAGCGAGTATAGGAGGTCTTCCGGCGGCTTGGAGACGCCTGCCTGCTTCCTGAGCTTCTCGACTATGCCAGAGAAGACTGCCTCGTAGACGTTGTAGCTCCCCGTGAGTAGCCAGTAGATCCTCTCTAGGCCGTAGCCAGTGTCGACGATCCTGTTAGGCATCGGTATGAATTCGCCTGTGTCCGTCGTCTTGTAGTGCATGAAGACGAGCGTCGCTACCTCTAGGCCCCTGACCATGACCTCGTAGTCTTCGCCCGCGTTGCCGCCGCCGCTCCACACGTCGAAGATGAAGGTTATCTCTTCTGGCTTTATCCCGTAGACCTTCGTGAACAGCTCGTAGGCAAAGGTGACTGTCTCGTTTGCCCAGTAGACCCTCTGGTCGCCTATGTTGAATGCGTGGTGGGCCATCATCTCGAAGCCCGTGAGGTGGCGCCCAGTCTTGCCGACGTTATCGAGGTCTGTCAGCCTGATGCTGGGCTGGGAGATGACTAGGGGGTTTGCTGGGGGCGGGACTAGGCCCTCTGTGACCCAGGGCTGGAAGTCGTATATCGAGGCGCCGACTAGGAAAACGTCTTCCCTCCACCTAGCGACGACTGGGTACCTCTTAATGGGGGTGTGACCCCTGCTGGCAAAGAAGTCTATGAACTTGGATCTGACCTCTGTGAGGGACTCGGGCCTTGTGCCGACCCTTTTGTTTATGAAGCCGTATTCTTCGCATGGCTGGTCTCCGCAGACCTTTCTGTCTGGGTTAAGGGTCCAGAAGGTCCTCCCGCAGACTGGGCAGGTCTTCTTTATCCAGCCGTTCTCCTTGAAGAATGGCAGGTCGATGAACTCTTCCTTATTCATAGTTATGACTCACCGAGAACAGATATATAAAATATGCGAGCAAAAAGTATAGGATGCCTTAGAGCTCGGGCTTTATGGCCTTTAGCTTCTCGTAGAGGGCCTTTGCCTGTGCCTCTGCCTTGGCCAGTATCATTGGGACTGCTTCTTTGGCTGGGAACCCTGCCTGCGCCGCGAGGGCGATGGCCTCCATGTGGGCCTTGCCAATTATGGCTGGGAGCACCTGTGGCAAGGGCAGAGCGGCGTTGAACGCTAGGTTGTATGCCTGTGTATGGGCGCTGGAGAGCCTGTCCCTCCAGAGCTTTACGTCTAGCTCTACGTCCTTCGGAGAGATTATCCGGCCGTCTAGGTATATTGCCTTTATCTGTAGCTTGCTCTCGATGGGCTTCAGCCCTAGCTTTGTCAGTAGCTCTGCCAGCTCAGGCGATATAACGTCTCCTGGCCGGGCCACGACTGTGTCCTTGGCTATCCAGATGCTTCCCTCCTGGACCCTTGTCGGTATGCCGAGCTTGTTGAAGTTGCTGATCATTGGGCCTGGTGGTATGCCCGTGTTTCCGGCCGGTAGGACGATCTCGTTTGTCGCAACGTCTCCTGCCCTGGCCTCGCGCATTATCTTCTGCTTGTCGAGGAAGAATATTATCGAGAATGGGTTTTTGTTAGTGAATATGACGGCGTTTTGGCCCTTGAGGTACTGCTCTGCTTCTTTTGGGTTTTTCCCAGCCTTTTCGAGGGCTATGAGGAACACAGTGTTCTTTACTACTTTGAGGAGGGAGCCGTCCTGTCTGAGGAGGCTCTTGCTCTGCTTTAGGACTGATGCCGGCAACCCAGTGATGGATGCTATTAGGAAGTAGCGGTACTGCTGTAGTGCGTTGACGTATTCTTCTAGCTGCTTCGCCTTTCTCTGGCGTGCCGGGCTACTCTTAACCGTTACGGCTTTCTGTATGCTCACTTTTTGCCACCCTCTCTAGCAATCTTAACAGGTTTACCCATAGCCAGCTTGAAATATATTTTGCCAATGTTTGAAGCGGAGAACTTCTTGAGTATCTCGCTTAGCACGGCGTTGGCGTTTTCGACCAGTTGTTCGACTGGCTGGGACTCTGTGCCTATCCTGCAGGCGATCTGTGGCTGGTCCTTTATCCTTATCCTTATAGACTTCTTTGCGCGGTCAATTAGCACGTTTACGGGGGCATTTGGCGGAACCGGCTGTGGCATTTTGCCGCGTGGACCCAGGTATTTACCTAGGATCCTACCCACGAGGGGCATAAGGTCTGTCGATGCTAGGAAGAAGTCGTACTTCTTTGCGAGCTTCCTCAGGGCCTTCTTGTCGTTGGCTATCTTGTTGAGCTCGTCCTTGTCTATGACTATGTCTGCGCCGGCCTCTTTGGCCTTCAGTGCTAGGTCTCCGCTGGCAATCACGGCTACTTTGGCGAGCTTTTTCGGGGGCGCGTATGGAAGCACGACGACAGTGTTTATCCTGTTCTCGGGCTTCTTGACGTCTACGTCCCTGAGCACGACGACCATTTCTACGCTTTGCTCGAACTTCCTCTTCTTTGGCGAGGAGGCTAGGGCCTGCTTTATGCCCTCCTTTAGGTCTCCCAGGTGGCTAACAACCTGTGTACTCATCCTGCTTCACCCTCATGCTTCTTTATAAGCTCGTCGTATAGACCCTTCTCGATTTCCTCTATAACCTGCTTGGGGGGCTTACCATCAATAGTCACGCCCATGCTCTGGGCTGTGCCAACGACAGTCTTTACGGCCGCCTTGAGGCTTGAGGCGCCGATGTCCTTCATCTTTATCTTGGCGATCTTGATCACCTGCTCCATGGACAGGTTGCCGACTGTCTCCTTGGATGGCTGGTGGGCACCCTTCTCAACCTTGAGCTCCTTGACGATCAGGGCGGCAGTCGTGGGTGTGCCGACCTCCACCTCGAAGGTCTTCTTTTCAACGTCGACTATGACCTTTACGGGTACACGCATCCCGGCATAGTCGGCTGTAAGCTCGTTTATCCTCTTGACTACCTGCATCACGTTTAGTCCAAGTGGGCCGAGGGCTGGCCCTATGGGTGGGCCGGCTGTTGCCTTGCCCCCGTCCACGAGGAAGTTAAATACCTTTGTGTTCTGCGACAAGGCGTCCACCCGCTACCTACTTCAAGGCCACAAACATTGATGACCTTGTTGCTTTTAAGCCTGGCTCTCCGTGCTCAACCTTCTTTGTCGTCAACGCGAACTCTCCGAGGTAGTGCCCGATCTTTTCCGGCGTTATCTCGACTGGTACAAACTCTTTGCCGTTGTGGACGTGTATCGTTAGCCCGACCATCTCTGGCAAGATGATGAAGTCCCTCAGGTGGGTCCTAATGGTCGGCTGCTTCTTGCCCTTGCTTACGAGCTCCTCGGCCTTCCTTATCTTCTCGAGAAGCTTGAGGTGCTCCTCGCTGGTCTTTTGCTTGAAGATCCTTAAGAGTGTTCTCCTCTGCCTGGCTGGGAAGAGCTCTGCAAGCTTCTCTATCGGCATCTGCCGTAGCTCGTCGATCGTGTAGCCCCGATACGTAAACTTTAGACTGCTTTCCAACTCTATCCCCTCACGTATACCTCAAGGAAATGTTTTTTAGTGATTTAAATTTTTTGTGCAGAGCCACTGTTTTCCTGGCTAGGCACGCTGAGGCGCCACTGAATGGAGACATGGTTTTGGCTATTAGGGGAAGACCTGGAGGGGCTGGCTTACCTAGTTAACTGGGAAACATATAAAACGTTATATATAATACGCATTATTTAAACAAATTAATTCTACTGTTTAGCTATAACTATTTGTGAGCGAAAAAAGGATCGTAGTCGTTGGAGGAGGATTCGGCGGCTTCTATGCACTTAAGACACTGTCAGAGCTAGGCGTAACAAAGAGACACGAGGTAACACTGATAGACAGAAGCCCTATGTTCGCGTATCTGCCGTCCCTGCCATACCTCTTGTCAAAAAAGAAGACCGTTGAGGACCTCACGGAGCCCTTTGAGAAGATCACTAAGAGGCTGGGCGCCAAGTTCATACAGGGCGAGTTCGCGGGTGTCTCGATAAGGGAGTCAACCGTAGTACTTGGCAACGGCGACAGGGTCCCCTATGACTACCTCATAATCGCTGTTGGCGCGACGACGGAGTACTACAACATACCGGGCGCCGAGCAGACGCTTGCCTCCTGGAGGCTCGAAGACTACCTCAGGATACAGGAGGAGCTGAAGAAGCACGGAGACAAGTGTAGGGTGTGCATCGCCGGCGGTGGCCTCACGGGCGTCGAGGTTGCCGGCGAGCTTGCAGAGGTGCTTGGCGGAGAAAACGTCACGATAGTAGAGAAGATGCCCTACCTGATGCCCACGCTGAACAGGCCCAAGGCCTCGGAGATAATAGAGAAGTTCCTGTCCCAGAAAGGCGTAAGGATAATCAAGGGCAACGGCGTCGTAGAGGCGTCGAGCAACCATTTAAAGCTTGAGGACTCGACAACGCTGGACTGCGACTTGGTGATATGGAGCCTAGGCGTAAAGGCCCCAAGCATAGCCTTCGACCAGCCAGTGAAAACGGTTAAGCGTGGATGGATAGCCGTGAAGCCAAACCTACAGCTACAAGACTACACAAACATATACGCAGTCGGCGACATAAACCACTTCGCCCTAGACTCTGACTACGCAATGAAGATGGCGGAAGAAGCAATACTACAGGGCAAGACGGCAGCCAAAAACATAGCCCAACAGCTTGAAGGAAAAGACCCAACATACACACACCAGCCAATATTCCTCGCGTCCAAGCCCAAAAGCCTCGTCTCAGTAGGCTACAACACAGCACTAATGGTCTGGGAAAACAGGCTACTATTCGGCAAAATGCCATACATAAGCAAAATGCTCATAGAAACCGTAGTCATGAGAGACATAAAGGGCAAAATAGGAGGAGGAACAGCGACAAAACTAGAAAGCACACTACTCAGAACAATATCAAGATAAGCCAACAACCTTCTACGCCATGTATTTTCTCCCCTAATTTCTTCAAGAAATCAAACAAGCGATCCACCAAAACAATCTCTAGAGAAAGCCCTACCTAGTGCGCATCCAGACACGTTTACACGTGGATGGCTCAACAAACTCCTACCTTTGAATTCTTTCTGAGTTGCATCGAACGGTGTCTTATTGTTGAAGAGTAGAGGTACACGTTCGGACTTTCAATTCTTTCTGAGTTGCATCCGAATTGTTTTGCCCATGAGGGGTTTATATGTTTAACGTTTGATTTTTTGAAGAAGTCTGCAAAACTGCCCTAGCACTCAAAATTACACATTAGAAGCTTCTGAAACTTCCCACCAGGGAAGCTTCCCAGAATGCCCCGTTTTGGGTCGGGAATTTTTCCCGTAATCTCTTTTTAAAATAACCTTCCCAACGAGAAACTTCATAAATAACTTTTAGGTCAGACAGTTAGGTGGACTTGACGTAATGCCATGTATATTTTCTATGTTTTGGTTGTGATGCTTGGCGAGGCATGGAGGAGAATCCTTTGGGCTTCTATGCAGTTTTTGGCTGAGCAATTGTTTTTGTGTGGGATTTGGCTGGCGATTTGGCTAGGTTATCTGGTTGGGTAATTTGAAGAAAACGGTGGAGGGATAAAGGGAGAAATGTCTAATAAGGGGGCTTACTGTGTGGGGGTTCTTGATGTTCCCTTCTTTCTTCCTGTTCTTCTTGGTGCTATGTGTCCTACTTTTCTGCCTGGTGGGGCGTTTCTGGGGGCTGGGGTTAGTCCTTTCTGGTGTGATCCTCCGCCTGCTGGGTGGGCGTATGCAGACATTGCTTTGCCGCGTACTGTTGGGTACTTGAATGACTTGGCCCTTGACTTGTGCCAGTTTTTGCCTGCCTTTAGGAGTGGCTTTTCTATTCTGCCACCTCCAGCGACCATGCCGATGGTTGCCCTTGCCTCGCTATCTACTTCTTTTACTTTCTTGCTTGGCAACTGTATGAGTGTCTTACCGTTTGAGTGCGCGAGGACTAGGGCGTATGCGCCGCTGCTCCTAGCGATTTTTCCTCCGTCTCCTGGCCTCAGCTCGATGTTTGAGACTATTGTTCCCTCTGGCACGTTTCCTATGGCTGTTATGCTTCCTAGGACTATTGGAGCCTTTGCGCCGTAGTATATCTTCTGGCCGACTGCTAGGCCCTCTGGGGGTACCATGTACATTGTTGTCCCGTCCTCGAACCTTACAATTGCTAGTGGCGCGCCCCTGCCCGGCTCGTGGACAATGTCCTTGACTACGCCTACGAGGACCTTCTCCTTGAATGTTTCTGGGTTGTATGGCGGGTACCTTGCAGGTGCTATCCTCTTCCAGCCGGGGTTCCTAAACACGCTGCCGCCGCGGCCCCTCCTCTGTACGAGTAGCCTTTTACCCATTCATCACCACCCTAGACTAGACCCATCCTGCTCGCTATATCCATTGCGGAGTACTCTTTTGCGAGCTTTACATAAGCTTTTTTCTGCCCAAGCGGAGTTATCAGTGTCCTGACCTTTTCGACCTTTACGCCGAACATGGCCTCTACGGCCCTCCTTATCTCGTCCTTCGTAGCACGCCTGTCAACTATGAATGTAAGGGTGTTGGTCTTCTCGATCAACTGTAGAGTCTTCTCTGTAAGGTGGGGCTTGACTATTACCCCTATGTCTCCCTTTTTACCCGTGTTACTGCTACTCATTTATACAGCACCTCGTCCTTCAGCCTCTCCTCCAGAACCTTTACGGCAGAAACAGTATATAAGGTGAGCCTCCCAGGAACCCCGCCCGGGGCCAGGTGCAGGACGGACAGGTCGCTTGCCCTGACAACGTCCACGCCAGGCATGGACCTCGCGGCCTTCTCTACGCCCTGCTTCTCGCCAACAACGATTAGCAGGCTCTTGGGCTTCTTGTATCTCCTCCCACGCATCTTGCCCTTGCCAGCCCTAATCCTCGTGTTTTCCTGTGCCCTCTCTACGTCTTCCCAGAGGCCGAGCTTGCCGAGCGCCTCCCTCAGCTCCTTTGCCGTTGATATCTTCTCGAAGTCGTCCGCTACGATGATGGGCAACTCTTTGTCTGGGACAACGTGGCCCCTAGAGAGGACAAGATCCTTTACCACCGTAGCCGCGATAGCGGACAACAGTGCCTTACGCTTCTCCTTCTTGTTTACCTCTTCGTGTATGACCTCGTCTACCCTGGGCGGGTGAGCCTTGCGGCCCTTGACCGCCTGGACTACTCGTGCGGCCCTCATGCCGCCCTTTATGCGTGCAACCCTTGCTATGCCGTGCCCTACGCCTAGGCTCTCCGCGGTTGTCCTTAGGCCCGCTAGTGGGTCTGTGCCCTTTGGCTGTAGCCTAGACGTGAAGAGGGCCAGGTAGACCCTCCTGATGAGGTCGACCCTTATCGGGGACGCAAAGAAGGCTGGCAACTTTATCTTTTCTACTGGCTCCCCGTTCAAGTTGTAGACGGGGACCTCTAATAGTTTAGCTGTCTGCGTCACTGCCTATTCACCCCGAGACCTGCCATTGGGCAGTACTTAGATAGGTTATCTGTGGCACAGGCGTGACCTTGCCTGGCCTAATTGCGTGCCTCAGCTTTATGAGCCTCTTCGTAGGCCCTGGGACGCTGCCCTCAATGATTATGAACTGGCTCTTTACTAGGCCGTAGTGCTTCCAGCCTCCCGGCGGGTTGATCTCCTTCACTGTCGAGGCGTCGCCGATCTTGAGGATCTTCTTGTTGTACTCTGTCCTCTGGTGGAACCCAAGCTGTCCTGGGAACGGCGCGTAGAACATTATCGAGGGCTTCTGTGGGCCCACGCTACCGATCCTGCTGTGGCCCTTCCTGTGCTTGTGCCAGCGGGGCATCTCTTCTACGCCGAACCTCTTGACCGAGCCGGCGAAGCCCTTGCCCTTCGTCACGGCTATGGCGTCGACATAGTCGCCCTCCTTGAAGACGTCAGCCACTGTGAGCTCCTTGCCGAGCTTCTCGAGGGCGAGCTGGAGGGCCTTGTCCGGCTGGCCGCCGACAGCTATCTCGAATACCTCTGGCTTCTTCTTGCCGAGGCCCGCGAGCCTTGGCTGCGTAGCCACTATGACCCTTACCTCTGCTATCTTGTCCTTGACCTCTTCCAGCTTCTTCATCTGCTCCTCCTGGCTTGCCTGCTCCTTCGGCACAGTGAAGACCCTCTCAAGGTCCTTTGGCAAGTCCTTGGCCCACACCTCGCATAGGGCCTTCTTGCCGCCCGGCGTCTTTCCGTAGACCCTGACGGCCAGAACCTTTAGAGGCGGGACCTCGATCACCGTTGCTGGGTAGACTACTTCCTGTCCCTGGAACGGGCTAAACTTGTGCGTCTCGACTCCTATCACGTGGAGCATGCCGACCTTGTAGCCTGCAAACCCCAAGAAGCCTTCGCGCCCAGTAGGCCACCTCCTAACCCTGCCAACTATACTGCGTGCTCTCTTCCTCGGGTGATACGCGCG
>NZ_JAVZIC010000014.1:0-12441 GCF_038871435.1 Thermofilum sp. | reverse complement strand
AAGCTATTTTTTGCCTAGGTTTAATATTTCTCTGATTCCCTCCTCTAGACTCACTGAAGGATTATAGCCCAGCTCCATCTTGGCGCGGTTTATGTTTGCCTGTGAGTGCTTTATGTCCCCTGGCCGGGGAGGTCCATGTATTGGCTCGACGTTTTCCTTTCCTGCGAGTTTTAGAATCAAGTGTGCAAGATCGTTTATGGTTATAGCTACGCCGCTCCCAATATTGTATATCCCAGATGCATTGTCAGTTTCAAGCGCCTTGATTATGGCTTTTGCGACGTCTTTTACGTGGACAAAGTCTCTTGTCTGTTCCCCGTCCCCAAATATTATGGGCGGCTCGCCACTTGTAGCCCTCTTGACAAATTCTGTGATTACTCCAGCATAAGCCTTGGACTGCCGTGGCCCATACACGTTGAAGAACCTAAGGATGACTGGCCTGTAGCCGTAGAGGTTTCCATATGCCTGTACAAATGCCTCGCCAGCTATCTTTGTGGCGGCGTAGGGAGACTTGGGGCTTAAGGGGTGGTCTTCCCCAATGGGGATCCTGACGGGTTCGCCGTATACTGCGCACGTGGATGCAAATATGAATGCCGAGACTTTTCTAGAGGCTCTTGTCACGTTAAATGTCCCGTTTACATTGACGTCTAGGTATAGCTCAGGCTTTTCTACAGATTCAGCCACGTCTATTAGGGCGGCTAGGTGAACCACAGCATCTACCCCTTTGAGAGCCTCCTCCACGACATTTTTGTCCCTTATGTCTCCCTTAATGAACTCTATAGAGCCGAAGACCTCTCTGATATTTTCAAGGGATCCGTTTGACAGGTTGTCAAGTACCCGTACGCTGAACCCAGACTTGACAAGTTCTTTTACGAGGTGGCTCCCGATGAAGCCGGCGCCTCCAGTTACCAGTATCGTTTCTGGCATCTGTCTTCTCAAGGCTAAACAAATTTAAAATTTTTAAAAATAGTGTTGCCTGTATATGCGTGTCTAGCGAGGTACGCAGGCTTGCCTACCCCATGCTTGTGGGCGTTATAGCAGACTCTATCCTCAGCCTTATATCGCTACTCGCCGTGTCCAGGCTCTCCAAGACAGCTGTGGCCGCAACTGGCCTAGCGTCGTACCTCTTCTTCATAATCAATGCTGGTTCGATGATCTTTACAGGCGGAGTGATGGTTGTATGCTCCCAGGCTATAGGGAGTGGTCGACGCGACATACTTGAAAAGGCTGTGGGAGAGACACTTACAATAGCCCTGATAGTTACACTTGTCGTTTTCGCGAGCCTGCCTCTTTGGCTAAAAGGCTACCTTTACCTTGTATCTCAGGGTAACCCCGATGTTGCTGAGGCCGGCTATGAATACACGTATGCAAGACTGCTTGGCTTGCCAGCTATACTCATCAATTCGGTTCTTGGCGCCGTGTATAGGAGCCTTGACAGGCCATGGCCGCCAAGCATCTATTCGTTAATAAGCCTAGTTGCGGGAGCAATACTTATACCCTCCCTAACTCTCGGACTTTTTGGTCTACAGCCCCTTGGAGTGTATGGGGCGGGTCTAGCATCCGGCGTTGCAAGTCTATCTGGTCTCTTGGCGTACCTGTTTTTCCCTCTTAACGTCTCTCTGAGGCCCCGCCTCCCATCAACTACTGGGTTGCGCGTCCTATATGTCGGGTTACCAATCGCGTCTGAGAGGATTATTGCGAGCCTAGCCCAGAACATATACATAAACGCTGTAGCCAGGGGTGGGACAAACGCCCTCGCCGCACACAATATTGGGATAACTATTGAAAACCTAATTATTCAGCCTAGCTTTGCAGTCAGCACGGCGACTCTGATAAAAACAGGTCAAGGCACGGGAAGGCTCGACGAAAATATGACAAACAACGTGTTGCGGGAAGGTGTGAAGCTAGCTACCACTTGGATGGGAATAGCTACCATGATCCTCATAGCTATATCGCCTTTTGCTGGAAACTTTTTCACAGCCGACGCCGACGTGGCCCGTCTAACCACTATCTACCTGGTGCTCGCAGCGATAAGCGAGATAGGTTTCGGGATAAGCCAGGCATACTTCGGGGCGATCAGGGGGATGGGAAGCGTGTGGATACCATTCATACTTAGTAGCTTCTCGGTAATCTTCCTGCGTGCTTTGCCCGCACAGCTTCTGTCCATCTATTTTGGAGCTGTCGGTGCATGGGTCACACAGAACACGGACATGTATGGGAGAGCCTTTTTGTCCTATATTGTCTGGAAGAAGCTTGGCGCCAAAAAACTGATGAAAAGAGTTTACTGATTTTTTAGGTCTCAGCGGGAGTCTTGCCATGGGTTTTTATTATTGGCTTTGCCCATTTTCCTAGGCTTACCCAGACAAGCATGATAAGACCACCAACGACATTGCTAAGCATTATGCCTATCCACAGGCCCCTGGGACCCATACCCATTAGGAATGCAAGTAGATATGAAAGAGCTATTCTGAGAGCCCACAGCCTAAACATCCCGAGGACTGTGGGGATAAGCGTGCTTCCAGAGCCCCTCCCAATATTCATCCCGGCAATAAACATTGCGAAGAAGGGAAGCCCAACAAGTATAGTGTCTAGAAACTCCATCGAAAGCGATTGTACCTTTGGGTTGGAGGTGAATACACTTATTATGGAGAGCCTGAAGGGGTAGATAACTGTCACTCCTAGGGCAACAATAGACGCTACGAAGAGTGTTCCCTTAATTGCCGCCTCCCTTGCACGTTTTATGTTTCCGGCGCCAAGGCTTTGTCCAACGATTATGGCTATTGACCCCAGCAAGCCCCACATTATCCCGTCCGCCAAGTCTAGAACTATCATGCCTATAGAATATGCCGTGGTCACTAGGACACCGAACTCATTCACCATTCTCTGCTGGATGATAAATGCAAGGCTATTTGTAGACATTGAAAGCGTGACTGGCCCACCTATACGGAGAACTTTTACAAGCCATTCCCTTGGAAAATCAAGAACCAGCGAAGGCATAGCCTCGGGTATCCTCCTTTTAATCAACGTGTAAAGGCCAATTATCGACAAGGATAAGCCGATAGTGTCAGTAAGAGCGGCTCCCATTGCCCCGAATCTAGGAACAAAGCCAATACCAAGGATAAAAACGGGGTCCAGAACCGTGTTCACAGTTATAGAGGCGATGTTAATCAAGGAGGGAAGCCTAGTTTCACCAATACTGTTTACAATTAGGCTGAGAGACATTGAGATGCTAGATAAAATAATGTTAAACCCTGAGACAAGCGTGTAGCGCATAACTTCATCCCTTATCTCGGGCGGGGTAGCCACGATATAAGTGAAAATGTAGTCCCGCAAAGCCAAGAATAACGTAGCAACTGAGACCCCAATTATTAATGACGCTGTCAAAATCCTAGAGAATTCCCTCTTCACTTCACGATACATGCCTGCACCCATATACTGCGAGACAAAAGCCGCCCCAGCAGTTGAAACAAGAGAGTTCAATGCTCCGAAAAGCATCTGAACGGGAAAACCTGCCTTGGAACAGCTACAGTCAACTGGTCATAGAGAACAAGCCAAAAAGAATTCAAGACACTATACATGACGTTAACCAGCTGTGCAACCATCGGGCCGGCTCCTAGACTCAGCAAAGTAACTATTACAGACCCTTCAAGCACTTTTTCCCTGTAATTCTCGAGATTGTGACGGCTCATATGCTATACCCTTTAGGTTAGGAATTCTTCTTCCCTCGAAGACGATTCAGCTAAAGGAATTAATGGGAGAATTAAAACTTTTTTTATCTATACTTGAGAGCTATCTTTAGACTGCTATATAGATAGGTCAAAATCTATTGGAATAAAAACTTATTTGTAAATATGGTAATTGACTTCACAAATCCAAATGTGTCTAAGAGCCTTTGCTAGATACTTTTTTGAACCTGTAACGAAAGCAAAGAATAGCCGTCATCTCCGACCCTGAATGCAGCCATAGTGAGGCTAGAGGGGGAGTAGCCCACTATGAGCCATACTTCTCCTGGGCACTCGAGCATCCTGTGCCTGTCGGATGGCGAGGGCAGGGGCTCTGCGTCTGGGTGGCTGTGGTACAGGCCGATGTATTCTAGGCCCTGTTTCTGTGCTTCGAGTATTTTTCCTATCCATTCTTTTTCGTCTATCCAGAACTCTGTCCTTGACTCCTTTATGTTTCTGAGGGGGAGTATCCTCGTAACTATCGCTATACCGTTTTCTATTTTTCCGAGGAGTATTCCGCAAGCCTCTAGTGGGTACTTTTCTGATATGTGGTTGTAAAGGTCTAGGTATGCTTCTCTGGAGAGCCTCAGAACGTATATCTTAACGATTGGGATGACTGAGTGATCTATTTGCAAGTTCATCCCCGTGTCTCGTCTTGAGCGAGATATGTTCTCTTTGCAGGAGGATAAGGTGGTAGGGAGTCATTTTTGTTCCTAGTAGATCTTCACGTAGTCTACTTCTATACATGTTGTGTTCCTGTTTTCCTGTGTCAGGTGCCTATAAACTCTTCCAGCGTCCCTCGGGTTATAGCCAAATACAGCATTGTCTATCCAGATGTCTGCTCTGGCTTTTGTCCCCTGGGCTGGCGGAGGTAGCCTTGCAACTAGGTTGCCGTCTATGTGGAAGTTTACGCCTGTTTTTCTCCACTCAACCTTGTAGATGTGCCACTCAGTGAGGTCGAGCGTCTGGAGTGACGGTTTAGCGGAATGTATGAGGACACCTAGCTTTCCAAGTGTCAAGCGTGATGCATAGCTGAGAAGTGCAATGTTGCCCCTATAGACCTTTATGGGATAGAGGTGTTTTCCTACCTGTGCAAAGAAGCCCTGAAACATGTATGGGCCCCTGCTCTGCAGGTGGATAAACCACATACACATGTTTTTGTCGAACTGCATCGTGTGGTTCCAGAAGCCCCAGCCAGCGCTACCATAATGGATCCCAGTCATCCTTAGCTTTGCCTCAAAGGTTTTCTCGACCCAGGGAAGGTCATCGAATAGCCCGTCCGATAGCTCTGCGTTTGAATAGTAAAGTGCCTCTGTCGGGCCACTGCAGAGTCTTAGGATGCTTTTTTCCTGGCTAATCGATGCATAGTTATCTGTCCTATAGTTCCAGTGGTCACTTTCTCCATTAAAATCGTCAAAAAATTCGACAGGGGCTGTTTCTCCCATCAGGATATAGTGTCACGAGAATATTTTAATTTTTTGTCTACGCTTTATGGCTTCCTATAGGATAGGTATAGCCTTTGCCTTTCCAAGATAATCCCATATCGCTCAATGTTAAGATTTTTTAATAGGTTCTTGATATAGGTAAATGTGAGATTCCCAGGTTTAATTGAGAAGGAGTCCCTAGAGGATCCTCTACGTCTACTTGCAACGTTCTGCAGTGAGGAGCACCTAGATAGGCTCAAAGAGATCAAGAATCCGAGGCTCTGGAGAGACATAGCGGAGGTGGCGCTGGTAGCTAGGCCTGCAAGCATATATGTAAATACGGGTAGCGACGAGGACAAGGACTATATCCGTAAGAGGGCACTTGAGAACAGGGAGGAATATCCTACAGTGCATCCCATGCATACAGTGCACTTTGATGGGCCAAAGGATCTTGCACGTGACAAGGGGAATACGAGGATACTTTATCCTGGAGGCAGGCAGGTCCCCCTCATCAACACCTTTGACCGGGACGCTGGGCTAACGGAGATAGGAAAGCTGTTAAGTGGAGTGATGAGTGGAAAAGAAATGTTTGTGTCCTTCTACCTCTATGGTCCTAGATACTCCAAGCTGTCTCTTTACGGTGTCCAGATAACTGACTCTGCCTATGTGGCTCACAGCGAGGAAATTCTCTACAGGAACGGCTACTGGGACTTTGTAGAGAAAGGTGAAGAACTGGAATATATGCTCTTTATTCATTCTGCCGGCGAGCGAGACGAGAACGGCTGGAGCAAGAACGTTGAAAACAGGAGGATATTCATTGACTTAGAGGGAAACTCTGTATACAGTGTCAACACGCAGTACGCCGGCAACACTGTTGGCCTGAAAAAGCTCGCGCTTAGGCTTGCTGTCTACAAGGGCTATAGGGAAGGCTGGCTTGCAGAGCACATGTTCATTGTTGGAGTGAAGGGGAGGGGTGGAAGAATCTCTTACTTCACGGGAGCCTATCCTGCAGGATGCGGTAAAACCTCTACAGCTATGATTGCTGACACTGTAGTTGGAGACGACCTGGCAATAATACATGCGGTGAATGGTGAGGCTAGGGCTGTAAACCCAGAGGTTGGCATGTTCGGAATCATAGATGATGTGAATCCGCGGGACGACCCAGAAATCTACAGCATACTTGTAAACCCCTCTGCAGAAGTAATATTTAGCAACGTCCTGCTGATGGAGGACGGCAATATCTGGTGGCGCGGGAAACCAGGAGAGCCGAAAAAAGGCATCAACTATGCTGGGGAATGGTGGCCGGGAAAAAAGGACGAAAACGGAAAAGAAATACTTCCCTCCCATCCAAACGCGAGGTTCACTGTCAGCATAAGGCACTTGTCGAAGCTTGACCCAAGGATAGACGACCCTGAAGGCGTCCCCGTGTCTGGCTTCATTTTTGGAGGCAGGGATCCCTCGACTCTGCCGCCCGTCCTGGAGGCCTTCGACTGGAAGCACGGAATAGTAACAATGGGCGCATCGCTTGAAAGCGAAAGGACAGCAGCTGTCCTTGGCCAGGTAGGTGTAATGGAGCTAAACCCCTACGCCATTCTTGACTTCTTGCCAATCTCTGTTGGAGCCTTTACAGCTCTTCACTTTGAATTTGAGAAGAAGCTTGCTAGGCCTCCGAAGATATTCAGCGTGAACTATTTCCTACGTGAAGATGGAAAGTTCCTAGCCGAGAAAAGGGACAAGATTGCCTGGCTAAAATGGATGGAGCAGAGAGTCCACGGCGAGGCTCAGGCCATAGAGACGCCTGTAGGCTATATCCCGACATACGAGGATCTAAGGGAAATCTTCGCAAGGGAGCTGGGGAAAGAATTCAAAGAAGACCTCTACGAGAAAATGTTCACAATACGTGTCAAAGGCTTCCTCGAAAAAATCGAGAGAGTTACAAAGATATATTCCACTATCCCAGACACTCCCAGAGAATTTTTCGAGATAATGGACAAGCAGACCCAGAGGCTCAAAGCTCTAGAGGCAATGCACGGGCAAAAGGTCAGTCCTTTCAAGTTTGACAAAAAATAGCATCCATTTTTATTTGTACAAAGCAGAGGGCCCAAACGTTTTCCTGTCTAGCCTAGTGCATGCTTTATAACGTAGTCTGTTATCCTGTCTATTTCTGCCTTGACAGATGGAGGTATGCTTTTTACCTCGAGGGTGAGGTAGCCCCTTAGGAGTATGCTTCTGGCCTCTTCCTCGGTAAAGCCCCTAGCGAGAAGATATTCGAGCTTCTCGCCTGACAACATTCCGATGGCGGCTTCATGCGTGAGTTCAACCTCCTGAACGCTGGTCTTAAGTATCGGTATAGTCTCTGTCGTCGACCTGTCGTCGAGCATTACGCCGAGGCACTCTATGTGCCCCTTTGTGCCGCCTGCGTGGGCCTCAATGCTACTCCTAGAAATTATGCGGGACCCCTTGCTGGAAATTGTTCTAGAGACCAGCTCTGCCGAGCTACCCTCGCCTTCAAGGATTGCTCCTCCTCCAATGTCATATACTCCTGGGCCAGAGCCGGCAATGACTGAGACCAGTTTTGCGCTGGCTTTCTTCTCAAGGTGAACCATTGGGTAAGTCTGTATAGATGCAACGGGGCTATAGACAGAATAATAGCTGACATATTCTCCCCCCTCCTTTACTCTCACAACTGTCCTAGGCCTCACATGGATCCCTTCGCCCCACGAATGAATCATCGTATATATGAGCCTCGCCTTTTCTGCCACATAGAACTCGCTTAGCCCCACATGTAGCCCGCCTTTGACGCCATGCGGGACTAGGCATCCCGTAGTAATTATGGCTTCCGAGCCCTCGTCAAGGTATACAATGTTGTGTGTTGTCTGGACCTGGTTCTCGGTAAAAAGGCTTAGACAAGTATATATCGGCAAGGGAACCTTGGTTCCTGGCGGCACATAGACGTAGTAGCCCGCTTCTTTCCCGTACAGGTAAGCGTACGCGGTGTACTTGTCTTGGTCGGGCCTCAAGAGGGCCCACGCAAGTTTCTCTGCAAGCTTGTCTTCCTTAAGGGCTTTAAAGAGGGGCTTGACTACCACATTGTATTCCTTGAAGAGCTTTTCCGCCATAGCCCTTGCAAAAACCGTTTCTCCCACCTGCAGATAAGTTGCCTGCTCAACACTGATGCCTACCTTCTCTCTTGCAGACTCAGTGATCTCCTGTGAAGGCTCCCTGTAAATTATACCTCCCTCGTCTATCTTGTACCTAGACAAGTCAATGTCTGGACCATAAGGTGAGGGCTTCTCTAAAGCCCTTTTGACCTCCTCCAAATCAATCATTTTCCTCACCCTCGCCGCAGATACCCTTATAACCCTCCTTTTCTACCACTTCCAGCACTCCACGCGGTGACGAAGCTAAAACAATCCCCCCATTACAGAGAACATGCGCCTTCTGGGCTTCCACCTTCTCCATGAGTAGCCTCGTGTGTGTAACGATGAGAATAGAGGACCCGAACTCTTTGCTGATGAATCTGATCGCCTCGGCAATTAGGTTTAGGCTGTCGATGTCTACACCGCTGTCTGGCTCGTCTAGGAGGGCGAGCCTGGGACGCATGAGAGATATAAGGAAGAGCTCGGCCCTTTTACGCTCCCCGCCACTAAACCCCCTGAAGGATTCCCTGTCGAGCAAGTGTTCTAGGTCAAGCATCTTTGCTAGCTTCTCCATATAGGGAGCTGTATTGAATCTATCTGAGAGTAGTTTAGCTAGGCTTCGGAGCGATACGCCTACAAGCTCTGGAGGCAACTGGTATGCAAGAGCTATTCCTAGCCTTGCCCTCTCGTCGAGAGGCGTGAATGTCACGTCTTTCCCGTCGAACAATATTTTTCCCCTTTTTACAGAGACCCTCGGGACACCCGCTATAGCTGAAAGCAGGGTAGTTTTGCCGGCGGCGTTTGGCCCAAGCAGGTAATGTACCTCTGATTCTCCCATTGAAAGATTGACGCCTCTAAGTACCTCGCGGCCGCCAACATCTACCTCTAGGTCCCTTACATCTAGCAACATCGAGCTCAAATCTACATAGACAACCCATACCTTATTTAATTATTTGTTGTGGCTCTCCTTAAAACAGAGACCTATTTTTCCAGCAACAAGTTAGCCGCTATGGTGCCAGCTACAGCCGCCAAGGCCGAGAGGAGGAAAAGGGTCCTGGGCGCAAACTGGTCAGCCAAGTAGCCCGCAAAGATGCCGACAAGAGAGCCAAATATCGTGGAAAGGGTTCCCTCAAATGCATAGAACGTTGCACGCTCAGACTCGTCGCTAAGATCCATGAGCGCCTTCGAATAGGCGAGCCAGAAGGCCGGCCACACGGGTATAACGAAGAACACAGAGAACCACAAATAGTTAGGAGACAGGTAGTAGCCGAGATAGAGCAGGGTCCAACCAAGCCCAGCCATCGTAAACATTTTCCTCGTAGACAGCCTGTCTGCCAGCCTACCATAGGGTATAGAAGCTAGCCCAAAAAGGGTAGTTACGGCTATCAAGACGGACCATGCCTCTGGCGGGCCAGCGAGAAACTTTACAAAGTAGATTGCAAATATGCCGCCGCTGAAGGCGCCTGGGAGCGTTAGAATTACCCTGGCTAGGTAAAGCTTCCAGAATCTTCTAGGTATTCTTGGAAGGCTCAAGAAGCCTTTTAGGCTAGCCTTGTTGCTGTTGTTCTGCTCCTCATCGATGAGGCTTATCAAGGAGAGGGGGATTATGCTTAGTAGAGCATTTAGCCTGAGAAGCCACCTGAATCCAAGAGTGTTATACAGTAAACCTGAGACAAGGCTCCCCGTGAAGCCTCCAATTACGCCTGCCGCGTTGTATATTCCGAGCCTCGCTCCGCGTTGGTCGCGGAACTTCTCGGCCATAAGGGCAGAAAAGGCTGCACCACTAGCACTGCCAGTGAACGCTCCCAATACTTGGACAAGTATAGCAGTCTCAATGTTGTCTACAAAGCTCAGTGCAATAGACGAGAGAATGCCAGTCAATATGCCGAGCTGTATATACCTCTTCCTATGGCCCTTAACGTCTGAAAGCCTTGCCCAGAATAGGCTCATTACCACTGAGACTATTACTGACGACTGGCTCGCGATGCTCGTCTGGAAAAACTTGTTTCCGGCCAGCTGGTAGAAAAAGATAGAAAGGAAGGGCGCCACAAGGTTTCCAGCAAAACTACTAGTCAAATTGTACCATGACAGCAGGGCAATAGTTCTTTTATCACTGCTACTCGACACAACGAGTAGAAGAAGCCCTCAAGCTATAAATATTTCCTATCAGAGACAATTGTTAAAAGCTAAAGATTTTAGTCAAAAATGCTCCTAATAGCTAGGCGATCGATCTGGTTGAAGAATTGCAAAAAAGGGTTATAGAGCTTTATGAAAAGGTAAAAGACAGCGTTGTAAGCATAACCGCTGTCAAAATCCTAGATTTCCTGTTTATAAGGGAGCCTGTTTCAGGTCTCGGCTCGGGATTCATAGTAGATGAAAGAGGCATAGTGGTTACAAACGCCCACGTGGTCGAGGGGTATGAACATATAACCGTGACCCTTTCGAGCGGAGAAAACGTAGAAGCAACAATTATAGACATAGACCCCCACTACGACATAGCTTTCCTCAAAATCCCACGCGACAACCTTAAACCCCTACCGCTGGGAGACTCTGATGAGCTAAAGGTTGGACAATTCGTGATAGCCATCGGCAACCCATTTGGACAAGTATTGGGAGGCCCCAGCCTAACATTCGGCGTGATAAGCGGGCTTGGAAGAAACCTGAGGACAGAGGGAAAAATCTACGAGAACCTCATACAGACAGACGCGCCAGTAAACCCTGGAAACAGTGGGGGACCCTTAATAGACCTAGAGGGAAAAGCTATAGGAATAACAACGGCAATGATTCCGTTCGCGCAGGGCATAGGCTTCGCTATTCCCATAAACGAGGTAAAATACTCCCTGAGCCAGATAGAAAAATATGGCAGAATACTCAGACCCTGGATAGGAATATACGGGCTAGACGTAAACCCAGTAATAGCATACCAGCTTGGCCTATCAAAACCAGCCGGCGTGCTAATAATAAGAGTGGTTCCGGGAAGCCCCGCAGCCAGGGCAGGCATTCGGCCCGGACACGTAGTCATAGGCACAGACGGAAAAGAAATACAGGGAATAGGCGACCTGGTGGCGAAGCTCAGAGAAAAGGGAATAGGACAGGAAATAACCCTAAACCTATACGCCCAAGGAGGAATACGGAACGTAAGGGTCAGGATAGAAGAGGCACCATAACAACCGTAAAGAAGTTTCATTCCTTCAAAAGTTTCCCTTAGATTTTAATTTCTCAAATGAATAAGCAAGGTAACCCTTAAATATAGTTTTCCAAATATATGATTAGGGATATTTAGTGGCCGAGAATCCCTTCCTCGTCGAAGTTGCAAGCCTAATACTGACTGTTGGAGCATCTGCTCTCTCCCTTGCATACTGGCTAGGAAGAAAATTCGCAAGAATAGAGGCAAGGTTCACACTAATCGACGAGAAATTTGCCCAAGTAGACAAGCGATTTGACCAAGTCGAGAATAGGTTTGTCCAAATCGAGAAGCATCTAGCCCAGCATGACGAAAAGTTTCACAAAATTGAAGAAAAAATGACACTTATGGACGAGAAGCTTACACAAATGGAAACAAGTCTCACCTACGTGAAAGAAAAAATAACCCAGCACGATGCTAAACTCCACCAAATCGAGACAAGCCTTGCCCAAGCTAACCAGAAACTGGCGCAGTTCGATGAACAATTTCGCACGGTCAAAGGCATTCTCGCTCAGATGGACGAGAAGTTCAGCAACATAGACAAACAGTTTGCCCAGAGCAACGAAAGGCTAAACCGAATAGAGGAACGCATAAACCTCATAGCCAGAAACATGAACGAGATAGCCGTCTCGACGAGCGCGCGCTAAGATAGCATTATATTCTCTTTATAAATAACATAGCCATAAGTAAAAAATAAAATAAAAGGGAGAAAATATTTGCAAAAACTATATTTTAACTTAGCCTCTACAGGCGACACATGAACCATTATCTTGGCGAGTGTGAAGTGTAGATGTGAGGCTCAAGGAGCTTGCTGGGGCACTCCCTGCAACGTCTAGGGATGGATCCTGGCTTGCAGAAACACAGTCAAAGTACGCGACGACATATACTTCGTCTATGTATAGCCAGCTCCTGTAATATTGGTCGCTATACGTGTGCAGTAAGAAGCTGAGAGTTATCGTGGAGCCTGCAACCCC
>NZ_JAVZIC010000013.1:0-12891 GCF_038871435.1 Thermofilum sp. | reverse complement strand
ATAGTACTACTATTTTCATCCAAATATATGGCTTCACTGAACTCGCTCGGCGACAGCCCTGAGAGCTCTATCACAGCCTTCATAATCACATGTGAAATTGAGTGAACGACAGTCGACTCGCTAACCTTAACTTGTTGCTTAGCAGACGCTATTTTATCAGGATTAAGTCTGAAGAGCACACCCTCCGTGATCATATCTCTACCTATTAGTGTTACATCACCATCGCTTTCAACTATTATAGGCAATCTTCTGCTACGAGGCATAGAAGCGCTTCCCAACAAGTAGAATAAAGTGATGAACCATACCTTAAACTTGCCATAAATTACTTGGTCAAAAAATTCTCCGCCCAAGTCTTTTGTGAGATCTTCTGTCTCTTCTTCCTTATTGAATACAGCTAACGAGAAAGGCTTGGTGAGACCCTCTGAAGGTAGTGATGGAACTCTCTTGTATCCTTCTTCATTCCTGAACATAACAATCCCCCCACTGTTTTGTCTGCATAAGTTTTCTGATCCATAGTGTTGACAACTTCTGTCATTCCATGGACAGATGTACTGGAGACTGTAGATAGGTCTATTAGGGTTCGAAGGCTTTACTCTCTTCAAGTCATTATGGATACTGCAACGAATGTGGAGGAGATAGTCCGTAGGTGTTATAATGAAGTAGTTTGAGTTTTTATGGGCAAGGCTGATTATATATGGATAGCGTCTCTGGCCGTAATCAATAGGAGTGCCTACATATGCATGGACCAAACTCTTTCCACACCTTTTACATTTGAGGCTATTAATTCTGAAGGCATCATAGACAGTCCCACAGCTGGGGCACCTGAGGAATTTAAAGTTTCCTATATCGCCAACTATTAACTCTGCGTGGACAGTCATAGGCTTATGAACGCTTGCTCTGCCTGCTTTTACTTTGTCTAAAACATATTCAAGGGCGCTTGATAAGGATGGATTTCTAGAGTATGCTTTAGCGTAGTAGCTTATCATCTTTTCAAACTTCTCTAAGGGGCTCATAGCTCTACTCACCTTTGTTGGTTTTAAGGAACTCCCTGATGGGAGTGATGCTCTTCGAACTGATATCTGATACCATGAAGAAAAGACCTCTATAAGAGACTACCTGCCCTTTAAGAGCGTGTCTCAAAATATACCTGAGTTCTCTAGACCGCTGTGTTTCCTCTGGTGGTATAAGATTTTCTAAAAAATATTTTACCGCAACCTCCTCATCAGCCGCTCTCAGCGTGTACAGCCTATCTTCATAACTCACTGTCAAATCCTTAAGCGTTCTTATGTAACTCCCTTTTGCTTTTATGTAATTAATTAGCTCTTTCACTTCTTCTTCTACTAGTTTGTCGTAAATTTTAGGACTCAAGTCTATGAGTGATTGTATGCTCCTAGGTTTAGTGTTTAACGCTTGTCTGTAATTTGCGCTGTCCAAAATGCTTGTCCACGCCTCAGAGGCTTTATGTCCTGCACTCAGAGTTCCCGCTACAATCTCGCAAGCCTCTTTCATCCTATGTCTACTACACAGTAGATTAATTGTAGCAGCTAGCCATCTTTCGGTTGCTCTTCTCACAGCTTCTATATTAGACGGACTGATCAATATCATCTCTTTTTCTATTGCTTTTTCTCTAAGGTTCTCGTCGTAAAGAAGGGCATAATTCTCGTACAATGTATAGTTGTGCGGAAGATCAGGGTTGAACACTATGAAGACTGTAGCGTCTCTCTTACGCCCAGCCCTGCCAATTCTCTGAACAAAGCTGGTTATTTTTGTGGGCATTCCATAGATTACAACGAAGTCCACAACTCCGTAGTCTACGCCGAGCTCTAAAGTGCTTGTAGCTACTAGCCAGTGTATCTTGCCTTGCTTAAAGTCATTCTCCACCTCAATTCTTTTTCCCTCATAATCTGTACTGTGGCCGTCGACAACGATGCTTTCCGAAACATCGAAGCTGTTTCTTAAGGCTTGTATTGCTTCATTGCTTTCTCCTAAAGAATTAGTGAATACAACCCCTCTAAGACTTAAAGCACTTCTGTTCGGCTTATCTTTGCTCACCCTCACCAGCTCTTCAAGCATTCTAACCATAGTAGCATCTCTAGTGTACGTCTTAGGCATTATGAATACAAACGTCCTCTTATGGGCAGGGTTTAGGTGCCCTCCTCGGCCTGTTTTAGCCTGGATTACACGTATCTCATCGGGATTCTTTATTCCTAACAAGGAACTGGCGAATTCCTTAACCCTGCCTAAAGTAGCGCTGGAGAGTATGAACAGTGGTGTATCTTCGAGCACGTGGTTCAATAGAGATAACATGTGGTGTACCTGCACACCGAAGCTTCCATAAATCTGGTGAGCTTCGTCTAAAACTACCACCCTCGGCTTAGGCAGTTTCTGAATATTTTCAATGCTCTTGCTCCCGCAAGCAGGACACTTCCGGACATTCAGCGCAAGCGGATACGTGTATTTGCAGTTTTGACATCTGGAATATGGGTATCCGAAGAGCCCCCACTCATAGGCGAACAGTGATTTTCCTCCACTTCTGCTGACTCCCGACAGCATCCTGTTTATCATATCCTCGTCTGTTATGAGGAAGTTCGGCGGATCATAGTAAATTTCCTCACGCGTCTTCCTCATAGCTGCATTTAGAAATCTGGCAAAGTCACAGTCTTCCTCACATTTCGCAATTGCTGAAGTTTCATTAGGAAGTGCTGAAATTTCTATACTTATGCTTTTTTTGTGCTCAGGACATGTTATCGGCAAGGTTGTTGGCTCAGCTTCCTGTCTGGTGACGGCCTCATTAATGATGGGTGTGTTCCCGTGAAGAACTCCGAAGCTAATCGTAAAGCCTGAGGCCTTCTGAAGGTAATACAATAAGTGCGCTATTTCTTCGACTTGATCATTAGCTAGAGCCTTGGTTGGATATGTCAAAATAGCTGTTACTCCCCTCTCAGTGGTGCTGTCTTTGCACAGCCTTTCATATGCTGTATATATAATCAGCGGAATGAAGAAGGCTAGGGTTTTGCCGCCCGCAGTCCTTGCCATTATCGACACGGCCCTGCAACCCTCTGAGGGGCCAAGTAAGCCCAAGCACGTTAAAACGGTTTCTATAGATTCCTCTTGATATTTATAAAACTTCTTTACGCCAATCACATCTAGAGCTTTTGCTAGTGAGTTTACAACTGAGGCAAACCTCTTGCTCTCCTTGCATGATGGACTAAGCTGGCTGGCAATATAGCTCAAGAAGTCCCCGGGACTCCGCTCGCTTTCCTCAATTGGGTGCAACACTTCCTCTCGAACGTCATAATCTCTCAGCCTAATAGTTCTGTCGTTCTCTACCAATACTAAAGTATTTACGGGGTGAGCTCCAGTCATCCCGTATTCATTCCATTTTACTCCATGAGTCCATCCGCCAGCAAATCTTAGGATGCCCTCAACTTCCATTAGGTGACCCGAAATCCACCTGTTGCCGCTACTGTCATATATGAACAGCCTGTGCGGATTCTCGCATGAATGCTTAACTAGCTCTCTATCCCCTCTGGCTACACACCCTAGATTCAGCAAGTACGCCTTGAGGAAGTCTCCACATGTGCCGAATACTAAAGCGAAAGCTTGATGGCATGAGCCTTTATATTTCTTCTGCCGTCTCTCAAGCTCAAGAGATAAGTTAAGCAATCCAGGCCTTATTGGCACTTTAATAACACTCAGTTCTACCTCAGCGTTCCTTGCAATCTGTTCCTTAATCACTCTTTTTAAAGAGTCTTCGCCGAGATTCTCGAGAGACTCTTGAGACCCAAATACGGCGATTGTCAGATGACATTGAGAAGACAATTTCTCACCATCATGGTTGCTCAGCTTCTCTAAGACGTTGGTCTGCCTCCTGATTTCTAGTACTACGTCAGTACCGGCTGTTTCCCTGCGAATAGCCCCTATCTCCACCTCAACATAGCTGTCTTCTCTCCACTGACTCCGCTCTTCGGCGTCGGCATCCAGCCTCACATAAAAGGTGAACCTGACTTCAGCAACGCCAGCCTCTTCTCCTGTCCTGTGTACTAAAACATCTGAGCCGAACATCCATCCAGGAAATCTTGAGACCTGAATGGTTTCGGCCTCCTCCATGAAGGCCTCTTCATCTTCGTCTTCAAACTCAACATTTTCAAAATCTCTACATATATTCCTCCAAAGTGAAGAGTAAACATACTTGTCAGGCGGTGCCAGTACCGAAATGTGCGGGTTTTCTGGGTGATGTCTGCTCTTGAGAAATTCAATAACATCCTTAACATTTTTACTGTTAATCACTATCAGTCCCAAAGAATATAGTGTCTCATAATATTTAAATTATTAACGCACTAGAATTAGTTTAAGGCTGTGTTACAAGCGTCAGTAATAACTGTTGCTAACGCTTTGCTAATTAAAAATTTTTAATCTAAAAAGCTGAGAATGGCGGGTGCGTCTTTTTAAGACTGCCCAGAACATTGTAAACTCTTAAAAATTTTAGGTTTTCATAGTCCTTCAAGATAGGCATTCTTGATCAAAATCTTTTTTAATTTCCCTTAATTTCACGTAGCTATTTTTATTGTAGAAAGCAGGTGTGTCCTGAGTTTGCAAGAGCCTGCGATATCTTTCTAAACACTTTAAGGACGTTGCTGACATCTTTGGTGGAGAGCTCGACAAAGGCACAGTCTAAGCAAGTTTTTTTAAAAAAGCATTGTCTTATTCCATACTGTGAAGTCAGGAACTGTGGAGGGTTTAGGAGGTGGGCAAACTAAAAACCGTCTCGCTTTTTTCTGGAGCAGGAGGTCTCGATTGGGGCTTTAAGGAGGCAGGCTTTGAAATACTGTTTGCAAATGATGTTAAGGAAGCAGCCGCACTTACATATTCGCACAACTTTGGGCTAAAATTATCGCGCTGCGGCTCTCAGAAGCCTTTTGCTCCTGCTCCCGGAGAAGTATTGGTTTGCGATGTTGAGAAAGTGGACTTTGCAGAAATTGAGAGGCAAAGCGTAGATGTTGTGATAGGCGGACCCCCCTGCCAAGACTTTTCGGTTGTCAGAGGAGCTGATGATAAAAGGAGAGGCATAAATGTGAGGAGGGGGAGGCTCTATGCATACTTTGTTCGCGCACTTGCCGCGTTGCAACCTAAGGCTTTCGTTTTTGAGAACGTTCCGGGCTTGGTGAGCGCCAATAAAGGTCTTGCATATAAAACAGTGGTTGAGGACTTTCAGAAGCTGAACCTAAGGTGGGATGAGGTAAGGAGGGACGCTCAAATAAGGAATGATATCAACAACATTCAAGGATATTATTTGGTGTACTCGGGGATCGCGAATTTTGCCAATTTCGGCGTCCCCCAGCAGAGGAGGCGTCTGATAATTATGGGCTTAAGATCTGATCTCATAAAACATGAAGGCAGGCTTCTGAAGGAGCTTAAAAGCATGATTGAGCACACAATTGCTGAAAAGAGCCGAATCTTCATGAAGTACCCCCTCACGCCGATCGAGGTTTTTGAGGGAAAGCCCCTGCCAGACCTTCAGCTTGAGTATATAGAAGCTATGCGGAAGTGGGAGGGGGTGTGGGACAACGCAGGTACAGAATATGCAAGGAGGTGGAAGGAGGAGGTTTGGGACAAGCTTTCAATGGATATAGTGAAGGACTACCTCACTGCTAACGGAATAAGCAGAAGCGAGCTTGAGCTTGAGGAGGCTTGGGCACAGCACAAATCTGTATTAGAGGAGCTGAAGTATTTCGGCAAGCCTGTGTGTTTGGATGCTGTGATCGATGGAACATGCAGTCAGCGAAACAGTGGTAAGGAAGTGCGAGAGAGAATGAAGAGAATACCGCCGGGCAAAAATTGTGAGTTTGTAAAGGGAACCGAGTGGGAGGTGGGGGGAATAGGTATAAGCCTCTTGTACAGAAGGATCCACCCGCTTAAGCCCAGCTACACTATAGCGGCGTATGGTGGGGGAGGAACACTAGGCTACCACTACGATAGAGATAGAGACGCTCTAAAGCTGAGGGAGAAGGCCAGACTCCAGACATTTCCAGACTTATTTGTTTTCCTAGGAAATAGAATAGAAATAAGGGGACAAATAGGGGAAGCGGTTCCCCCGCTTGCTGGAAAGAGGATAGCAGAAATGGTTAAGGAGATTTTGAAAACTGTTGAGCAGGACTAAAGTCTTGTCAGAATGCTTCTCCTAACTTATTTTGATTTCCGGCATGCTTGCTTCCACTTCCTCAGAATATCTGAGACCTTCCACTTTCATTCGGGATTTAAAAGACTACACCATCCCATGAATTTGTTTAGATAGAGCTTAACAGCACCCTTCCTTCTTGATAAAATTCTCCCCTCAGCGATCAGAACTGCTGAGCAATCCTGCTCTATATTTGTATGCATGCTCTATGTCAAAAAAAGCTGACTGAAAAAGCTAGAATGTTGATAAAGCCCTGCTTAGCGTTCCATAATTTATCATTCTTCAAAGCATATGCTCAGCTCCTTAGTTATGTCGAAAATTTTGTACGTAATTACATACATCTCCTTCAGAAAAGCGATAAAGTGATTTCTCGACGCGCTTCCACGAATCAGCGGAAGATGTCGATGTGTCAAGCTGAGCATAGAATATGTCCAGCCACATTCTCTGGAACTTAATTATCTCTATGCTTGTTCTGAGCTTCAACTTCTTCCAGGGTTCGCCGAATATTGCTTTTTTGTAATACATAATGGCAGAAACCTATAGGTTTTCACTTTCCTGAAGTCCGGCTAGATCTCAATGCCGAACCTGATTTTGATCCGCTAAATGAAGGAAATCTTCCTTAAGAAGCATCTTATAGTGTTAGTTCAGACCTTCATTAGATCCCTCAGTCTTGATGCTCCTTAGTCTATTGCGACTATTCATGGAACCAGACTGAAAAGCTTGCAAAGCGGCTCTTAAGCAATCTTCCCTAATGAAGAGTCGATAGCTAAAAGAAGATTCTTCACTTATCAAGAAACCGATCTGAAGCACTCAGCGTCACGCTCTTTTACAACCCATCACACAGTCTGCCGAGGAAGCTGTTGCAGGGCTTCTTTGCATAGCTTTCTCTTTCCTGAAAACGGCTGGTAGCTCTTTTTAAGCTGGCACTGCTCAACCGCTTTTCTGCGGTCTTCTCATCAAGAGAAGTCAGACCAGCCACCGTTAAGCAATCCCAAGCTTGATAAAAAAACTTATTATCAAAAGAGTATAATTTCTTGGGGATGCCTGCAGGCATGGAGAAAGCCGAAGTCTTCAGAAAGAAGATTACCGAGTGGTACCTATCTCACGGCGACAGCAACCTGCCTTGGAGGAGAACCAGAGACTCGTGGGCTGTGCTTGTAGCAGCATTTCTGCTACGTAAAACTACGGTTAAGCAGGTGGCTGAAGTTTATGAGGAGTTCCTGAGGAGATATCCAAGCCCTCGCGCAGTGCTACATGCCGATGCAGATGAAATTAAGACTCTCATAAAGCCTCTGGGCATAGAGAATCAGAGATCGCAAGATCTAATCGAGCTCGCCAGGCGCTTGGTTGAAAAGTTTGAGGGAGCAGTGCCGTGCTCTAGGGAGGAGCTTGAGGAGTTGCCTGGGGTTGGAGACTATATAGCCTCAGAGGTTCTCCTAGCTTCATGCGGCAGACCCGAGCCTCTGCTGGATAGAAACATAATTAGAGTTCTGGAGAGGTTTTTCGGGCTAAAGTCAGCTAAGAAGAGGCCCCATACTGACCCTGCTCTGTGGTCCTTTGCAAGAACGCTGACCCCTCAAGATGCGGAGAGGGCAAGGTCATTCAGCTACGGAGTCCTTGACTTCGCAAGGAAGGTCTGCACTGCCAGGAAGCCGTATTGCGACGTATGCCCGCTCAGCGATCACTGCACCTACTACTTGAGGGGAATGCATACGGAACGGTTTTTAGGATGCCACACCTGCAGACATGCTAAAAGCAAATATAACAGCTGAGCCCAGCTCTAAACATGGAGACTGGCTTAATAAAGGTGGAGACGTTGAGCCTAGTATGGAGAACAACTCCTTACAGGTTCATGTTGTCAGTGTAAGTAGACCGAGAAAAGTTTTGATTAGGTATGGCGAGGCGGCAGTGGCAAGTGCCGTGGTGGGTAACGAGACAGGCGAGATAGTTCTCAACATCTGAAGGACCAGGTGGATCTAGTTAAGCCAAGCTGCATTGTAAAGATAGAAAGGGCGTTCGCCGAAGTGTTTAAAGGCAGGACGGAGCCTAATGTCGGTAAGAAGAGATCAATAACACTGCTGAAGAAGTCCTGATGACTCTTGTGAGGCCTCATCGAGCCTCAGATCGAAATTGCCGTAGGAGGTGCAGTGCTTTATATGCTGTGTATTCAATTATTCTTCATGATGGTGTAAACGCGGGATTCACAGAATCTCCTGAGGAGGGTATCCATCGAGCAGTAGAAGTCTTCGCAGATGTTTTGGTCTGAGTTGCCTTAAGCATTGCTTTGTTTCTGTTTTATGGGGTTTCCATGAGGCACAGAAGTCAATTCCTGTCAACTCCTCATTGACCAAGAACACTTGCTGACTTTGCTTCTAATAATAACTGTCATTCTTGGCTTTCTTGGTCTTTACAAGTTAGCACATTTACTTCTGTTTAGGCTATAGTGACCCGCTCAAAGAAACAGCATTTGTAATCACTGGATTGGCGATATTGTTCTTACTCGTCAGGATACAGAACAAGCTAGTTGCAGAAGTCTCCGGAGAGTATACTAAACTAATCGCTATAACAGCTTCCGGCATCCTTGTATCAGTGCTAGCTTACCTCATTCACTAGTACTACAACTAAAGCTTCTTCATGAAGTCTAGGAAGTGAAAACATAGGTAGCTGATTTTTCAAATTAGATGACTGAAGTTCAGGCATCGAAGCGAGCCGAGTGTGAATGCTTAAGTTTATATAAAGTGGTAGCATAATCATTTTAAGGGATAATGATGAGTACTGATTATTCCAGGATAAATAGGAGAGAAGAGGATGATGTGTTTGAGGAGTTGAAGTATCTTGATGATTTGGATATAGCTATTATACTGACTATAGGTTCTGAGAAGTTGAGTCACCTTAAGATTCAGAAGATTGCTTTCTTGGCTTCTAAGATGCTTGGGTTGGAGAGCGATGCTGTTGGGTACGCCTTCGGCCCCTTCTCTGAAACAATTATGGAGAAGCTCACGACTGGATACCTCTCAGACTATATCGTTAAGGAGGGAAGAAACTACACGCTCAAAGACCGAGGGCTGAAAGTCTACAAAGCGCTGAGCAGGAAGCTGGCAGAGAGAGGGAAGGAGAATGAGCTGAAAGCCATAGAAACCCTTAGAAAACTGCCAGAAGAGAAAATCCTGCTACTGACTTACCACCTATACCCAGAACACACGAAAGAGTCCAAAATAATTGATATCATAGAACGCATGAAAAAAGAAATGAAAGAGAAGTACTCCAAACTCGTTAGAATAGAGCGCCCGCAAGAAAACGTGGTGGTGCTAGAGATAGATGTCTGATGACAGATCTGAGCTCCGGAACGATTCCCCGGCAATGCAGCTCTCTATGAGCGGGACTTTTAAAACTCTTAAGGAAATTTTTCTGCGATTCAATTTTTTGAAATCAAGAAAATATATCTTAGAAAGGATCAAGCTTGGGGAGAGCAAAATGCTTTATGTTGATGGCAAGTTGATATTTGTTAGAAGGTTAATGGATGGCAGTTTAAGGATAGCCATGGTCTATGATGACAATGTGTTAGTGTTCGAGCTATGATTCACGACTACTCGGTAAAGTTAAAGGATATAATAGTTGAAGAACCTAAGTACATGGTTCGACGTGCAGAGCTAAAAATAGGAACCTCGATTTCAATAGATGAAAACATGAAGATACTTCGAACCCCTCTGAAGAGTTTAGATCTAAAGCTTCATGAAGTGTATCTAGAACTTAATGAAGGTAAGATAAAAAGAATAGATAGTGATAATAGAGAGAAAGACAAATTTATTTCATATCTAAACAAAAAGATGAGGAATGATAAAGTAAATGTGGTCGTTACGAACGTTGTTTTCTATGGTAGCCCCTCTCAGGAACTCCTGGAGGAGGTCCTGGAGTTCTTTTTGGACATCATATGTAGTAATATCTTCACAAGGCTTGTCACCCCACCTAAGCTAATCATTAAGGAATCTTTCAAAGGCAAGGAAATCGTGGATGGGGATCTAAATAAGCAATACTTCCTAGATTTCCTGAAGTTAATGAAAGGACAATCAGTCGCTGTAAAGCCTTTATACTTTATTCCAAGCTACACATCAAGAAAGACATTACCAGATCTCATGAAACTTTACATCGACGCTTTCGGACCAGACGGTATTTTCGTTATTGATATGAATAGGGGGAGATTCACGAATGGAGGATATGTCACTGTTGCTCAGATCATAAGACTAATGAGGACAGAGTACAGACACGAAGATTACGGTATATATTTGTTCAACCATAAACCTCGAAAGAAGAGCGGGAAAGAGGTGCCCTCAGAAGACCTCATCGCAGTGTTAAGCGGAACCAACCTCATAGGGAATCTACACAGTAATATCCCGTTGCCTCCGAGAGTGCTTGAGATAATGAAGGAAGAAACAGCAGAAAAAACAAAAATACTTAACGATGTGGACTTCCTGTACTACCCTCTTGATAGAGCTCCTAACAAAGCCGATTTCACTAAGTTCCTAACCAAGGAAATAGGCGTAGGAAGCAGCAGTTTCAGATTCTACCATGTAAACCTTTACAATGACTTAATAACAAATATCGCCATACGTCAACTAAAAGCTGAAGATGTTATACGCATTAAACTGTCAAGCCTGAAGAGAGAGGAATTCGTAAAAGAACTATACATTAGCTCCCGAAGAGTCTTCGACATACTCAAAAATAAAGACCTCAGCAATGCCTTCTAACAACAACTCATCCTTAAATTAGAAACGAAGGGAATGAACCAGAACCGACACTTTAGGCAGATTTTTATCTAGGGAAGGCCCTTATCCAAACCTTAACTATACCTCTCCGCCTAACCCATACATGCTGGTTAACTCGTGAGGTGTACTAAAGCCCAGATACTGATACTCTACTAGAGAAGATCAAGGAAAAAACGCTTGACGAGAAAGACAAGCAACTCCTCTAAGACTGCATCGAAAAAATAAAAAAACAGCATGGCTGGATCTCATATCACAGCTCTGACCTTCATGCATTAGATTAAGTTTGCTTAGAGGTCTTTTTTTTCTATTCAGTAGTTTCTTTATATTCTTTCTCAGTAGCGCTTGTTGTTGAGATTTGACCTTGTGAACTATTAAGTCTCTCTTTATTGACGTAGTTATCAAGGATAGTTATTATCTTCATAAACTCGGGTCTTTTTTCATCTCCTCCTATCGCTACCTTTAGGTTCTAATACTCTCTCCACGCCAGATTCATGGAGAGTAGTTAAAAGAGTTGACATATTTCTCCTGATCTCTTCAGGCAAACTCTCCAGCATAAGCCAGCTATGATTACAGCTAGCACTGGTCTTGTGAATTCATTTCTTATGAAGAGTCTTCCTAACTTAATTACCTTATATACAAGATAGTTAAGCAAAGCCACATAATAATACGCCTGTTTCAAGCTCTTGCACTCTACATAAGATATAGCATACGGGAGACAGCCATGCTTAAATCTTTAGGCGCACATGCCGTAAAATGTCCGTTGCGTCCATGTATAGATAATAAGATTTTGGTTTAAACAAACCAATGTGCGCTTTTAGCTCTTCGAATAAGGTTTCCGGCCTTCTTACATCCTGCGACGTCGTGGGATCTTGATTCTCTTCTATCATCTTCCTCAGAAAAACCTTCAACTTATCTCCTCCTAGTTCCGACAATTAGACACTATATGTCATACACTTGAATGGGTTCACAAACCTCTTATAATACATTTTTGAAAAATACCTTTCCATACTGCTTCATTAGCTCGATAGGTATCTGGTATGTTTTACCAAGGTTAACGAGCTTTATAGATACAACGTTGCTGTCTTCCTTGTAGTTCTTTACAGTAGCCCTGCACAATCCTGCTAACCCTATCTCCTTTCGCTGTAGAACAAACCACTAATGTATCCTTTCTCTGGAACAACTTTCATAACATCCAGAGCCTCAATTATTTTCTTCGAGCTCTCCATAGCCCAACAAAGAGTTGGTTTAATGTACTCATCATAATTTGTCTATAGCTCTTCCACGTTAGCTAGGTCTTTGACATCCTCTAGTGTCTTGTCCTTATGGATGTCCCTCACACGCCAATCTGTAAAACCTATAACCGGCGTTCTCATCACCTTCTAAGGTTTTCCTGATCACGAGGAGCGCTGGATAAACCCCGTGTTCAAAATCATCGTAGTCTAAGTCCATTAGCTTTGCATTACAGCTCTTCTCGCACCTACTCTTTATAATGCTATATGTAAGGTATTCTTCCTAATCTCCGGAGCTTCTCAAGACAATACCCAGAAAACCAGAGAAAAAAGAAGAATAATGATAATACTTAACGTATTAAAGATACTAGAAGTGTAAGCGGTCTCAAGTTCAGGGACGACAAAATTCTATGCCCGAGACATGGCTGGATCCACCACGTGGTTCTTGAGGACGGAGAGTGCTGTACTTGGTTGGAAGCGAGCCCCTTTCGGGGCCAAAGACATCAGAACAAACATACAAAAAAGACCTTGAGAAGATAAGGGAGGGACAGAAGAAGCTGGGAAGACAATATAGGAGGAGGCAGGCAACCAGATATCACGACCTAGGAAGAGTAGGAAGCAGAAGAAGAATAAATGGCTAAAAGAGCAGTTAAAAAAGATGAGTCATGCATTCTGGTAAAGCGTGTTAGGGGAAGCTCTGCGTTTGCTAGTGTATTAGACT
>NZ_JAVZIC010000012.1:0-24606 GCF_038871435.1 Thermofilum sp. | reverse complement strand
CAAGAATAACAAAGTTATTACAAATAATAATAAAGTTATGCCAACCTTACCAATACAAATCTTGTCACCAAATTCCTCCTCCACACCTACGCCAGCCGGCTAACTAGACCTCGGCCGCTACGCTTTGCTTAACAACTCTGAGCGGTTTTAGACATTCTTCGGCATAGCTAAGTCCCTTGTAAAGGGAGATGAAAAAGATTTGAGAATAGCGCGTGCCGAAGGCTGGGAGGAGGAAAGACGTGTCAAGTAACACCATGAGCATCGCGGACACCCAGTAACTCTTCCTGAGCCTCCACGCTAGTTTTCTCGAACTCCTCAGGCGCCAGGCGCAACCTCTTAGGACTCCTCCTAGCCTCCTCGAAGAAATCAAGAGGCCTACGCAACACTATGCTCTCACCCTCCACTGTCAGAACCAGCTTCTCCCCTTCCTTGAGCTTCAGCTCCTCCACTACTCTTCTGGGGAGGTATACCGCGTAGTTCCTACCCACCCTCACAACAATCCGGGCCACCAGCCACAACCAGGTATAACCTGGAAAAAACTGGATAAAAGCATTCCCCTCCAAAACGGGTACGAGCTAGCCTCTCACGCCCATGCTTTCTCAAAGACATTTGTCCATTTTTTATGTCTCAAATATATGTGTCTTAGAGAAAACATCCCACTCCCAAAGCATCCCTGTAGCCGAATTGCTCTTTTATAACAGTCCCCAAGATACACTTTAAGGTATCGCGAAGGCTCTTTTATAGTGAAGCATTTCTTCTGACAGGAATATTTTCATGAAGCTACTAAACCCTAGGGAAGAGGAACCAAGCAGGACAATATAGACCTGCCTCCCATCGCGAGAGGACTCTTAAAAAAAATAGCTCCTATCATGCAAAAAATTTTAGACGCTCTACCCTGTTGAAGATAGAAGCAGTCATGGATAAGACACCTTCCTGCCACATCAGGTTGACAGACTACTTGGACGCCATGTGCGGAATGAGCGCAGCCCTAGCTACAGCTTGGTACTTAATGGTGCTCGCCCTATATCCGGGCGCGCTGGCGAGCCTCGACTTTTCACCGGCAGCCATCCTCCTCGCACTACTCCTCACTCTGCCACTCCACGAGGGGCTACACGCGCTCACCCTCTGGCTTGTCGGAATACGTGCAATGAAACTTGATCTCTTCGAGTATCCCATGCAACTCAGCTTCCCAAAGCAAATCCGACTGAGAATACCGTTAGGAGTTGGCATCACCATTGGAGAACCAGTGACACGGAACAAAAACTTGGCCACGTTGCTGTCTCCTCTCGCCATCTCTCCAGCACTTCTACTCCTCGCTCCACACATGGATGGCCTCCTCCGAGGAGTACTTGTTAACGTCAGCCTCTTCAACATTCTCAGCTGCTCGGGCGATGTAACTCTCACTCTGTTACTCCTCTCGACCAATAGAGACACCATCATACGGGACGAAGGCCAGGCTCTGGCAGTCTATGGCAACTGTCCCCCTACACTCTTCACCAGGCTACTGAGATCACTGGGGGCTTCTGGGGCAGTGCTCTTCCTGATGTTCATTGTAGTCTATCCCAACCTCGTGTTAGCGACCTTTCTGAGCACATCAGAACAGGTAATTAATGCAGTGCACTCTGCCCAAGCAAACACCACGCTATACTACGACTTCTACGGGCTCATAAGCCTCAGAGTAGACGTCTGGAGGACGCCCAGCTCCTACGGCTTCAAAAACTCCTACCAGCCAGGCCCCCTCTTCCTAACAACAACCTTCGCGGCGGCACTCGCAGTCGGCATAGCAAGGTACCGAAGCCTCACTCGCAAAGCTGGTCACACTACCAGCTGAGAGCCTGGATGCAGCGTTCAACGTGTAAAGAATTTAGGCGCGCTCTGATCCATTTTAAGTCGAAGCACTAATGGCTCTAGATGATGAGACAGCGGAAAACATGGCTAAAGCCCTAAAGCTATCCGATGATTCACTAAAAGAGCTAGCTCAGGAAAATCTAAAAGCGACAAGAGTCTACCTCGATCTACTAGAAACCTACCACACCGAGGCCATTATTGGCAACTTTGATCAACCCGAACAGAATTCTACAAACTTTTAGGAGGAAGATTATACATGAAAACACACCTAGCTAACCTGGAGAAACTACTCAATAAACGTTGGTAACTAGCTAAAGGCAAGATGCATTCGTAGATTAGAATTTTTCTTCTATTCCTGAAGCCTCCTCAATATCTACAACACGTCGCCCCCAAAACGGACCCGCGAGCCAAGACTCCTAGCTTCCCTAAACCCCTCCTCAAGCACCCTATCCTCATCAACGCCCCCAAGCTCGCTAGAGTATACCTCTACCGGGTCCACCAAGCCCAAGGGAACCAGCTTAATAGCCCCACCCTCAATAGTAACGAGGAGCTCGTCACCCTCCCTGAGGCCGAGCTCCCGCCTAATCGCAGCTGGCAACTTAAGCACACCGCCCTTATAGAGCTTGAGCTTCATCACAAAATTTATGTGAAAGACTAGTTATTAAAGATTACCATGGTTACTTTGGTAACCAGCATATTGTGCAACTCTGTATGTCTCTGGGCGCTGTACTTTAAAGACTCGGCTTATCGAAGACACGTATTAGAGCTGAGGAAGCACTACACCCTACTGGTTCCAGAAACATGCCTCATAGAGGTTGCATATCCCATCTACCGTGCCAAGGGTCTAAATGAACTCAAAAAATACGCCGTGTTCCTCAGATACCTCCCACTAGGAAAGAACATCAAGATACTACCACTCTCCCACGAAGCCCTCGCCAAAGCACTTATCCTCACAACTGACTACCCAGAATACTTTGTAGACGAAGAAGGAAACCTAAATATCTACGACGCTATTCTCGTAGCCATATGGGAAAAAATGAAGATACCCTTTGCAACCTCCGACACCAAGCTGATCAAGTACGGCAAAACACACAAACTCGACTACATACTACTCCGCAAAGCACACAACTAGCAAACCCATGCCTCCCCAAAACTCTTAAAAGACCACCGAAAAGCTATACAGCAACAAAAACAGACAATAGGGCATCCAACCTCAATCCTCAACGAGACGCCTCTCGGGCTCTCTACCCCCCGTCCTTCTCCCTAAGATTCTCCTGGAGCATCGCGTGGGCCCCTTACTAGTTACGTGTATATTCTGGCAAGAATATTCCCATAAAGCTACTATTCCTTAAGAGAAGCGATACCTAGCATTACAAGAGAGAGCCGGCCCCACATCACGAGAAAATCCTCAGTGACTATTACATAGTTGAAGGCAACAAATCCTTTAAAAAGAATGACTCCTACCATTCAAAAATTTATAGACAACCCGCGCTAGAAATAAATACTTCTAACACCATAAACCAATATACAAGACACAGCCCGCGTCGAGGTGTCTACACACTATGCCTAAACCCGAAACCGTCGGCGCAATAATTGCACTCATCACAGAAGACAGAGACGACTTCGACCTTGAAACCATAAAAGGAGTCATAGAGTCCACCTATGAACTGATAGACGAGAAGAAACACGTAACCATAAATCCCGAGTCGATAAAAAACATCCTAGAGGAGTTTATCTCTCAAGGCTACGTCCAGAAAAGCGGAGACAAATACCTCGTGACCACCCAGGGCAGACAAGTCTTCAAGGACATGTGGAAAAGCCTAGACCCCGTCACAGAGGCATACTTCGCCGGCGCATACGCATATTACGAGGCAAAGAAAAAAGAGGCAGAAAACAAACAGCACAACACTCGGACCAGCCACAGAAAAAAGCGACAATGCCAACATCACGCAGGCAAAAAAGCACACACTTCATCAAAGCAATAGACCGCCACCCATAGCCGAAAACTCCAGTCCCGGGACGGCTACATCGCATTCATAAGAAGCCAAAACTCCCCGCAACGAGCCATCGTCCCAGGCAAAGACCCAAAAGACTAAAAACATCAAACTGCATCCAAGAGCTCAATAATCCTCTCCAGTTCCCCCACACGTAGACAATACCAACCTACATCACAAGGCAAAGAAAGCCTCAAAACTTGTCAGGGAGAAACCATCCATCAACACCACGATAAAGCATAGAAAAGACAATAAACACTACAATTAGCCCTCGACACTCTACGCCAAGCACTCTGCAAGCATTAAACTGACCTGGGGTAAACTTTTCCCACAGCATCCCTAAGACTTGCAAAAGCCCTAGCCTCCATTACCGGGGCAAGGCTCACAATACTAGACGCCACATCGAGAGGCTCCTCGTAAACAACGTGAATCTTTCCATTCACCTTTCCTTTCTTAAACACTATGAGAAACATCCCCCTCAACCTTGAAGCCGTAACGCCGCTAGGAGCCTCCCCAAGCACCCAATAGATAGCCACAGGATAAAACCCATACACCCTGAAAGGCTCAATAACCTTTAACCAGAGATTCTTAGACACAGAGTTAAACATCAAAACAACACGAGACTCATTATTCGTCACGGCAGAAAGCTTCCTAATAATTGTTCCCCATTTTGCCAGAAATTGGGGACTCTCAGGCGACAACTCTCTCTTCTCGATATCGTCCAAACTATTTAACCCATCTAAGTGGACGAGACCTCCAAATATCTTGAGTGCATAATAGTGTGGGAGACTTAGAGAAGCATAACTCTTTATTTTTCCATACGGCGGATCCAAGACCACCAGGTCAACATGTCCTGGAAAAGGACTTTCCAAAGCGTCTCCAACGCTGACCCTACCACCAGCATTACTTGGACCACCAATCATATGAATATAAGAATTGGCTCTTACCTGGGCCCTCAGAGCCGAAGCCAGAGTGCCCCTAGCAAGCGGCTTAAGGCCCTCCGAAGCCAGAGGATTCGTTACAGCAGTATACTCTGGAACCCACAACGCCTTAACGCCACTAGCTGGCACACACTCTCCCAAAGGCGAGTACCACTTAGCCAACAAGCTACAACACTTCGCAGACTCGCTGGCCGCGGCAACAAAAAGAAGCCTCTCATCCTCGCCCTTAACAATAGTCTCTACAGCTTTTGAGTATACAACATACGACGCCAGTTGCTGAGGCAGAAAAAGTTCATCTCCTCTAGAAATATTTGCTCTTCTGAGCCTAGAGGCTTCCTTCACATCAAAGATGCTACCCAATTTTTCTTCTAGTCCTTTTACCACTTCACTTGACCTCTTGGCACCCTCATTGAGCCACCTGGCTAGCTTCCTAGACTCGGCCACAGTCACATACTCACGATACCAAATATTCTCTTTCTTCCACCTCAATTCCACAGCAAAAGCCCTCCAGTCCCCAGCTATTTCCGGAGCATTGGAAGGCAAACTAGCTACTGCCTTGTTAGAAACCTCAAACTCTTCGCCACAGTGCGGACAAACGGCCCGAGACACATCTCCAGCCGAAAAAACCCTATGACAACGAGGACACATCAAGACACGCTTCCCACCGCTTGTAGACAACCACGTAGGCACACGCCCCCTAGACACAAAAATATATGAAATAAGCTTCCCATCAAACTCCCAAAAACTACAAGCCCTCCCCTGAGCTTCCCGAAGCACATTCTCAGCTGTTTCAACAAACCCATCACGCAAACCACGCGTAACCAGAAACAAGCTACTCCTAGAAGCAACCACCGCAACAGGATTCACATCAAAGCCAAACACACTAAACCCAGCAAAAGCAGCTTCAGCCAAACCCGTGCCACCACCAGCAAAAGGCTCAAAAAACACTTTCCCAGACGACCTCTCCCTCATCACCCTAGGATTGTCAAGACCCTCCTCAACCTTCCCAACATCCTCAAACAAAAAAGACCCCAAAATCAGTCTATAAACAGAGCTAAACCTCCTAGACCACCACCTATGAACCATGTGGACCGGAGCCCTTCTCCCCTTTTCCTTCCTAGCCTTAGCAACAGCCTCGCCAACCAAATCAGGAGGAACGCTGTCAAGCAACACATCAACCATCAATTTTTCTCCCACGAAAGATATTAACCTAACTTATAAGAAGGTTATAAATGTAAATGTAAGAAAAACAAGCAACAAGGGGAGAAATATTGAAATATTACCATTTACATAAACTATACAGAAACAAATGAGCGAAGAACTCATAAAAGCCTACCACCTCATCATAACACAGCTCGAAGCCCCTGAAATTGCCAAGCTCCCGCCTAATCAACAAATACATCAAGCGAATTGGTATCCTATCAAAAACCCCCAATATTACATTTCCAAAGAGGAGATAGAGCAGTTCTTACGTCAAAGAAACTTCCCAGATCCAGAAAAAATAGTCAGCATTCTTTTACAAAAAGGATACCTTGTCAAACTACCCGACAATCCTAAAGATGATACCTCCGAGAAGCTCAGAAGTATCCACATGGACATACTTGTCCGAAGCTCGCAAATAACTACTATGTATAAAAATCCCCCCTACCTTCTGACATATAAATTTTCGCTTTCCTTCCTGAAAGTCCCAACAAAACGAGACAGAACAATCTTACCGGAAAATTCAGTCGACAGAAATGCAAAAAATCTCTGGGATTCAATCCATTTGTTTTTCAAAGAAAACACAGAAGTTTCTAATATCTATACCTCAATAATTAAGGAGTATCTCAAAGGCTCTGGGCTCGATCCCTTCCAATCATTTGTACTTCGTGAAATGTTGCTTACATCTGACAACAAAAACACCCATGCCATAGTAGCTCCTACTGGAAGCGGTAAAACTGAGATTTACCTATTTTACATGTTGGCTCTACTTCTAAGATGGCGTATTATTGAAAAGAATATGTCTAAAAAAGTAGTTCTAATTTATCCAAGAAAAACACTAACTGCAGACCAGGCTCTGAGAATAATAAAACTCCTGCATATAGCAAATGAAAAAATAAGAAATCACAATTTAAAATTGACATTTGCTATAAGAGACGGAGACACACCGAGATATTTAAGAGGCCTAGTCGGAAATACCTTCCGTGGCTTAACATGCCCAATATGCGGAAAACGTTTGATTTACTCAGCCAAAGGTAACCAAATTATCGTATCCTGTGAAAGTGGGCAACACAAATTTGATTTCATGAAAATTTTGCGAGACGATACAGGAAAGGCTGACATTGTCGCTACAAACCCATGGGCTCTCGAAAATCGGCTCATTGACAATGCACCCACCGACGTAGACGTTAACGTTCTAGCGAATGCTTCTCTATTGGTTTTTGATGAAATACATGAATATACAGATCTATCTGGTGGAATACTTTCTTCCTTGATTAAAGCTTTAAAGAATCTACATTCTACCGGCGACATAAAACTAGTCTTTTCGTCTGCTACTATTCCACAACCAGAAGAATTTATTTCTAAAATTTCTGGGGACGATGAACCGGCTATATATGATTTCCAAAAAGAGGTCCACGTGAAGAACAAAATAACAATTTCTGGAAATCGACTCGTTATACTCGGTTACTTTTCCATGAACCCTAGGTACTCTTGGAACACATACTGCCAGTTATGGGCTGTCCTAATGTCTTTCCTACACTATGCATATGAACAGCGTAATATTCAGCCGCCTCAATCTATTCTATTTGTTAATAATATACGAGAATTGAAGCGTCTTCATAGCGGTTTTGAAGAAAACCTCAGGTTAGGTGAACCAAAAGATCACCTTAGACTTGAAATACCATCCATAGATCCATATTCATACTGGCATTACCTTCCTTCGAAAATTAGAGAAAATACTTTAAAACAGGCAGAAGAGGGAGAACTCTTTGGCCCTCTACAACCAAGAGTTGTAGAAATGCACAGCGAATTGCCACAAAAAGAAAGGGAAAAAGTTATAAATGCTTTAAACGGCGGTAAATGTGCATCCGTTCTATCAACATCCTCGCTAGAACTAGGAGTCGACTATAAAAACGTCAGCTTTATCCTCAACGTAGGACTAGACAATCCCGTATCATTAATTCAAAGAATTGGAAGAGGAGGGCGAGGAGATGAAACACTTAGAACAGTTCTAGGCATTATTTTAGCGAAAGCGACCCCCACTGAGCTTCTGAAAACTTATGATGAAAGATACAAGGAAACTTTAGCAAAATTAAGCTTAGAGGGCTACTCTCTTTATGTCACCAACGAAAATCCACAAGTCATAAAAAGAGGATTTCTTATCGAAAGCATTGCCAAGCTCGCAAAGAAAGGAGAACAAACACACGCGAGTAAGAAAAGTGGTGGACCAATTTCAAGAGAATCTTTAGGAACGTTTATAGAAAAAATAGTAAGTACTCTTGGTGAGCAATAGTGCTGGAAAAGTTAAGGGAAGAATTAAAACAATCATTAAATGAAATACTCACTGCAAAAAGAACCGTGGAGATAGAAGAGAACCTTCTATCCCGTGAAGATATTATCAACAAGATGAGTGAATTAGAGCAAAACCATAGCTCCATTAGTGACTTAGCAAAAAAGCTACTAGAACAAGAAAGGAATCTTCGCAAACTGACTTTCACATCACCTTTGATCCATTGCTTTGATGAGATAGAAAAATGTCTTAACGAAGCTGAAAAATCCTATCAAAACTATAGCACTTTTTACAGGGACTATCAGAAAGAAGAAAACATAGTGAGTCTATTAACGCACCAAGATGTAAAAGATGATTTCTTGAAGCAGTTAAATGAAATCAACGACATATGTAACAAAATTTCGAAGGAATGTATGGAAGCTCATTCTTGTATTCAGGAAGAAAGCAGAAAGATTTCTAAATTCAGTGGAAGAAGTGGCGAAGAACTTTTCGGGTTTATCGACAATTTTGGTATTCTATTGCAACAATTCTTGACTCTATCAAACAATATTTTCAAATTCAGTCGCCAAGTGAATAGCTTCCCATTATGGCATGGCCGTATTGAAAACTTAGATCTCTTGAAAGCACTAGAGTTTAAAACTGAGATATGGGCTCAGGATTTCATCACTTTAATTACTGGTATAAGAAACATTCAAGGAGAGCTTTATACCAGCGAAGTAGAATTCGAATTTGAGCCTTCAAGTGAATTGGAAGAACAGAAACAAAATATTACCCTCGATGAACTCTTCACACGTTATCCTCCGTTCGAACCAATACATACAAAAATCAAAGGAATCGTGGGTAGTTATCTCTGGTTCGTTGAAGGAAAAAGAGTAGTAATGGAACCAAGTTTAAAACTTCATGAAATGATTGAGATAGATCAAAAAAATGAAACGCTTAAACGTGTTACTCCAACTAACTTGCTTGGTCCCCAATCCAAATCGCCAGTAGTTAGAATGACAATCTTTATGGGTAAAGGCGGAAAAACAATTCCAGTCTACATTAAATATGGATCTAGAACTCTTTTCTCAGAGTTATCTAAAGCAGGTTATTTTGCAAGATATGACCACCTAAGCGAACAAGAAATAAATTCATTAATTGAAAAGCTTCAAAAACAGTATGAAAAAGACGTTAAACGAAAGAAACATACAAAAAATGCATACAGCGTAAATAATCTTGGGTACGTATGGTACTGCAGGAAAGGACGCGGTTTATCTACTGATCCGTACGATTTTACTTGTCCCTTTAAAGATGTCTGCTCTGTCGCAAAAGCTCTGGGAGACAAATGTAAATATTGGAGCAAGAGCAGGCGTCTCTTCCCCAAAGTTTATGTTGTTCCCGAAAGAGATATGAAACTTTCTCATCCTCAACAATTCACCGGTCGTTCATTTATTAAACCGTTTTTTGCTAGAAATGCATTTGTAAGAGAAACTTACAAAAAAGCGCAATGGTACATGCCTTCTATAATACAGGAAGGGCAAATTGTAGAAGTAGAATTTAAACATACAATAAACAAAAACCTTCCTCGCACGAATATAATTGGTTTTGAAATACCTTTACCACTGGTTAAAGGATTGATTGAAGCATTGATTGATGAGGACTCTACACAAAAACCTGAAATACCAATTATACAACCAGAAGAAAAAGAAGGTTCACCAAAACGCCAAATTACTTTAGATAAGGTCTTGCTTTCCAAATTCTATATTTATAAAAGGACCAAGCAAGGTCAGGATACTTTCAGTTTTCTGGAACAAAAAAGTACAGAGATCATCTCTGACTTTCAAAAATTCGTTAAGAATGTCGATAAAGATGAACTGATGGACTTTCTTGTAAACTCTCTGGGGCATACTCTGGCCCATCTGTTTTTGATTTTTGTTTCAGCCGAGTTAGAAATTGGTCAGGAGAATTTACTTTACCTGTATAAGCAAGACAATCAGAGAAACGTTCTAATTGTGGCCATCGCTGAAAATAGTACATGGGGCTCTTTAGATATTATCACTCATGCTATAAATAAATTCCAGTCTCTAGACAAGATGATAGAGAAATTCTTAGAGACAACCCTAAGTTTTCTTGAAGACCATAAAAAAGATCTAGAGAAATTTGCAGGGGAACAGGCATTTAAAGGTGATTCTAAGCTTATCGCAATAGCAGAGAAGATCAAGCAAAGATATGAAAATTTCCTCGAGAACGAACTCGTCTTCGATATATCTACTTTTCTTAACCAACTGATTCTTAGTGGGGGGGATGAAGAAATAACAAAAGAACTCGAGGGAACAATAAATGATATTAAAGAACTACATCAGCGTCTTCTAGACGCTATTCTCGTCTCAGGAATAAATACCTGTATTGACGGTTGTACTGCCTGCGTAATGCTTGAAAAAGGATGCACAACGCCATTAATTCAAAACATTGTGTTGTCGAGGAACCTTGTTACATGGTTTTTGAATGTTATTAGACGTAAAACAGAAATAAGTGTTAAAGGAAAAATAATTCTCCCCCCAATCTTTAGTATAGCTGAAAAAAGTCTCTTCGCTGTCTCTCCGTATCTAGACGAGGATGGTGCACAACTTCTGGCAGAGACTGCTAAGAGAGGAGTTAAGGTTATCCTCCTTACAAATAAACAATTCGCAATGAAGTACGCCGATATACTTCCCAGAGACAAAGTAGACATTTACACATTTAAGAAACCTGTTCACTACAAATACTACATCATAGATGATAAAGCCAAAGTGATCACCTCACAAAACCTTTGCAGTTTAGGCTCCATTAATACATTTAAATTCGAGAATTTGACCCAAATAAATATAGAAGATATTAAAAGACAGGAATTGAGGGAAGAGCTTGTTGAACCCTTTAGAGTTGCTAGTTAAAGACATTTTAGACAGCACTCAAAAATTAGACGAAAAGTTCAGCAGAAACGTATCTCCCGGATACCCTGTTTACGGTCTGCACATTCTGCCTGGCCTGGTTTTCATTCTTAAACATTTCGTCCTAGTTATCCGGAGATATAGTGCAGAGGAATATTTTAGCCACTATGATCATTTAATATTACTGTTGCCTCATTTTATCTCTATAAGAGCGGTCAGATTTTCAGGCAAACAACTTATTGACCCTAATTCTTCCTTTATCATAGAAAAACTAGAGAAACAGAAGGGAAAAGAATCAAGAATAGGCAAAGACTTGCCCGGGTCTTTTATTACGCAGGGAAAGCTCACAAACATCGATTCCTCATTTTTACAAATGTTCACCCCCATGTTTTTTGGTTTAATTCGTCCTCTTTTATTGAAAGACAAATACGAAGGCATTGTTCTTCCGTCTCCTTTATCATTATTATCTCATGAGTATTTTTCTCAGAATTCTTCTAAGCGTGTGTTTATTTCACCCTGCTCTTTGACTGTTCTTTTAAAAAACTTTCAATACAAAAGAGAATTCCAGGTCTTAGACATGCAACTAAAAGGATTTCTATCAAAAGGTGCAACGATTTTCGGGACCGATTCGTCTGGATACGTCGTGAATGAACAAATAGATATTTTCCTGCCTGACGAGGATTTTGCAGACCCCCGCTTTCGAGAATATGCAACACATGGTATCCCAGTTTTGACTCACTTGCTCGGCATAATGATTTTTGATGAAAAGTTCCCATTAATTAGAAACGGTAGCGGTGGATACTTCTTAGCTTTACAAGAAATACCTTATCCCTTATCTGCTGAGACATTAGCCATCTGTGGAAAACTTAGTAAATTTGCTTTCCGTTCGCCATTATCCCAAGGAAGAGAATACGAGCACTATTACGCAATTGAGTGCGAAGCCCATGAGAAGTCCACTTTTCAACAAAATGTCCAGAGATATCTGTCCTCTATAAGGAGAAAGAATAATGCATATTCTTCTCTCGAAGAACAAATGATTGGCGAAGCTACACAAAAATACTTCTCCTCCAATTTTTATATCTTAGAGAAAAACACATTAAAACTTCTCGCACCTCCCATAATTATGTTATCCCTAACACAGGGCTATGACATCCAAGAGGTATACAAGAAAATAAACAAACTCCAACAACTTTCTGAATCCACAGGAATAGAGGCACAAATAGAAATTTTGCAACTAAGAAACAGCGATCCCATTCTAAAAACAATACTACCCCATACACAGGGCCCATGGAAAGATTCATTTACTACACAGAGCCAACTAGCAGAAAAATGGAAACTAAAATATATCATTTAAACATAGTCTAGACCAATGCAAGAGCCCTAGAGCCAAGAAGCTCGAGATACTCCATCATTGCTTTGTCCAGCCGCTCCCAATCCATTACCATGAAAGGTGGGCTCTCTGGTTCACCGTACTCGTTGAAGCCGGAGATACTACCAGTAGACGAGCTAATTTCTTGTATAAGTTCTCGCAGACGCTCGAGAACTTCATCGTATGAGAGGCCGAGCTCCTTGTTCTCGTCTAGAATGACCTCTAAGGCCTTTAGGATTTCGCCCTTGGTGTAATGGTTTGAGCCGAGGTAAAGCAAGAAGAGTGATACAAATTCTGTTAGGAACTCTTTAAGCTTTTCTGGGTCGACCCCAACATTGGATTCCCTGACTACCTCGAGAAATTCGCTTGTAACATACCACTGCTCCCAGTCTGTATATACGTTTCTTGTATTATAAGATGGAATAAAAAGTACTAGGCGTCTCTCATATAGTGGCGAAAAGAACTCGTTGATAACATTTGTAACTGTTTTTGTCTGCGCGGTAGCCTGAAATGCTACCCTAACTATGTCGAGAGGTTGCATCTCATATATGTCCTTAACCTTACCCCACAGCTCATCCGCGGTATGGTACGTCCTTCTCTTCTGGGGCGGCTCGGGAGCCTTACCTATTTTAGCATCAATGATCGAAGTTGTTTCAAATCTTAGGATCTTGTTAATATTGTCTACAGGTTTACTATTAAAATAACTCCTTTTAAGACTCTCATCATAAATAGCCCCATAGTAAAGTATCGGCGCCAACCTTTTGTATCTTCGCAAGAGATCTTTAACAAAGTCGAGGCTTTCTTCGAGTTTACTCATATAAGCTTCCCGGGCAACTGATACACCTTTTTCAGTTAAGGCTAAGAAATACCAATTAGCTTCAGGAGTATAAACGGTAAAAGCGCTACTTGTATCAACGAAGCCATACTGCAACAAGATCTTCTCAATGATATCGCTGTATGGCCAATATTTTGTTCTAGCCGGAGAAGAGTAAAAGCCGCTAGACCCCTTAGACACAAAGGCATAGGGAATTTTAACTCCTATATACAAATCTGATAAAGCCTGCCAGACCTCTTGTATGACTTCTTCAGAAAAACCCATTGACTCTAGCTCGGAAACAAAGTTCTCTAAGCTCATCGTAAAATTATACAAGTATAGTAATATTAATTTTTTCCTCTCGAAGCCGTGCTAAATATGCTTCTCGTTCATTGGCCAAGAATCTCCATTATTTTAGTGAAAAACTCTTCGCTGTTATTAGCAGTTATCCGAATTTTCCCCTCTATGCTTACAAGTTCTACTTTTTCGCCTTTCATGAGAGGGCTTAATGCTTTCTTTGCCGCAGAGGCTGAAGGTAAGAGTTTTCCGTTCACATAAAAGAGGCACTTTATCCCACGCCTTCTGCAGACCTCCGAGAGGAGCCTTGCAATGGTTCCCGAACCAATCTCTGGTGTTTCCTTGGACCTGTTTTCTTCCGCAATGTAGTCTACACATCGCTCCAGCACGGCGCCGTGCTCATCTAGTAAATGTCGCATAGAGACGACTAGCTCTTCTATCTCCCCTAGACCCTCGCCTAAGAAATACCTATAGCTCTGAGTCCTAAGCTTAGCATCGATCCACTCGATACAGTCCTCTAGAGCTTCCCTCGCCTTCCCCTCGAAAACCAACGTCCCAAGGCTCTTCATCCTCCTGTCCACACAGTCAAGCAAGAAGTGCAGAGCCGCGGCCTTCAAATAATCCTCGCCCAGCTTACCTTTAGCACCCAAGCACTCAAAGAGCCTCCTAACTCCAAGCTCCAGAGCCGCCTCCAAGTTTAGCTCCTCGCTCAGCTTCTCAGTATAAATCTCCAAGCCGATGTCATGCTTGCCACACTTGCCAGTATCAATTAAAACATCTACGTGTCTCACAACATCTATGGGCAGGCCAATCAGGCTCCCGCATCTCTGATGAACTCTATGGGAAGGCATCAATACGAACCCCTAAGGAGATACTATTAATAGTTTTCAAGTGATAGCCGTATCACTAATAGATTAAGTTTACCGTGATGCCTATGATAAAAGAACTCTTTGCAATCCAGTAATATGTTTTTCGAAGCAATTAATAAAAAGGGCTAAGAAAGATGAAACATGTTTTTGTTTATTTAAAACAACGAAGACATAATAGTGGCATGGCAATCAAATTATAGAGGTTGAATATGTTGAGTATTAAAAATGTACGGTCATATAGAAGAACAATTGGTAAAATTTAGCAGGATGGCTGCAGGAACGTTCTTATACTGCTTTTCCTCATATGAATGCTAAATAATTTTTCCAGAAGCCCTTATTAGCAAGACAAGGGTCATGGATTTCAAGAATGCTTATACTTTTATACTTGATGTTGCGTTCTCTGCTAGAACAATACTCGCACTACTGCTAGCGCGCGCGCTCGCTGTTCTTTTCGAGTTCAGCGAGTAATCGGAAGGGAGCCCAAAGCTGGAGATTATCACTGAATAGTACATCAAGAATTTTGCTTCGAACATTTTTCTTTCCAGAAATGATTACAGAAAACAATATGTTAGCGTCGACTACAACGTTAATCTTTGTCGAAGACTCCACGTTGTGATGGTCATCTTCCTTAATAATTCCACACATATGTAGGTGAGTTTAGTTCCTAGTAATATTCAGGAAGAACACATTATCGAAAATCTATGCAATTTTAAAAAGATGTAAATTCAAAGAAAAAAATAATGTTTTACAAATTTTCCTATACTAAATTTATTGAAATATTTCAAAAAACTTCTTGATTATCCAGGTAACCTGTTAAAAGTTGACTGTCCACCATTTTTAGCTGTAGGGCAATGCGCTGAACGATATGCAAAAGAAACATTCCTGTAGTGGCTTATTGATTTTCGGATAGTTCTCTGAATATTTCTGGGTCTAGCTTGTTTATTGGGAAGCCTACAAGCATCTTGGCCGGCTTCTTTTTCGGCTCCCCAAAGACCTTTTCGACCCTAATCTTGAGCCTGAGCGGCCATACTGGCTCGCCCCTCTCTTTTTCCTCGGGCCAGAGTAGCTCCCTGCTCTCGAACTTGCCCTCCACGGTGCCATAGCCAAGGACGCCCGTCTTGACGGCGTAGAAGACGACCTTGTCGCCCGGCTGTATCTTGCCCCAGAGCGGCCTAGCTCTCTCCTTGACGCCCCAGACGCCCCTCTCGATGCCAATCTTCCAGTTGTCAAACGTTCCGACAAGAGTCCAGATATTCATGAAACTTCAGAAATTTTCTCGTAGAGGATCTATATATTTTTATTTCTTACTGCTCCGCGAAAACTATTCAATGCATGCTTGATGAGCTGTGTGTTGCTATATACGTGGCTGTGGGGTTGGATTAGTTTATTTAGGAGAGAACCATGGATTATAGACGGGTGTTCCTTGTGAGCGGAGAAAAAGATTATGACATGGTTTTTCTTCGATTCCTGTTGTCAGCTTTTAGGGATAAGTACCAATTTCTGGACAAGAAGAGCTTGGAAGAGATGCTTTTGGACTTGCTCAGGCTTGAGAAACAAAGACTGGGATATGGTGAAAATCGACTTGTATTTGTGGGGATGGCCAACATAGCTGATTACTACTGGTGTTCGGTAAAGTCGGTTTTTAAGAGTAGGAGGGATGAATTAATGTTCTTTACAAGCTATCTATACGACAGGATAACCTATTCTGTGCGGCTGGGTCTTGTTTCAAAGGAACCTACAAGCGTAGATGAGCTACTCCAGATAGGAGACGATATAGAATTCAGCGACGTGGAAAAACTATTGGAAGAAGAGACAATAAAATTTCGGGAGGCAACCCTGAAAAGAGGGTCTCAAAGGGAGAACCTCTTGTATCCAAGGGTGGAGGAGCTGGATGCAAAGAGGCGTGGAGAGGTCCTTCAAGAATTGCTAGCTGAGAAATACCCCACTATAAGGTGGAACTTCAAGTGGAACAACTACATCGTTGTGGGTGTGCCGGACGGCATCACAGAGGACTTTGTGTATGAGTTTAAGACGACGAGTAGCCGCTTCCTCTACAACTACATTAAGCCCGTAGCACTCGCGCAGGCAGACCTCTACGGCTACTTCTTCAAGAGACGAAGGAAAAGGGTTCAAATTCACATAGTCGAAGAAAAACAAACAGAGACATCGGAGTCAAACGTGGATGTAGATAACGCTCTGCGTGTCCTAGACTCATTCAGGAAAGTCGACGAGGGTCAGGAACCCAAGCCACCCAAGGAGTGGAAGTGCAGGAGTTGCGAGTTTAAAGATACTTGCCCATTATACATCCATACGTTTAAGTAAAGCAAAGACACAATCGAATATATGGTAGATAGATTGAATAGATTAAGCCTCAGCCAACAATTCTCGCTGAGAGCTTCTCATTGGGGTATTCTCCTGGGTCTATCTTATGTAGCCAGTCTCTGACGCGTTGCCTGTACTCTAGGGCCATGTCGATAACCAGCTTGAGCTCGTTATTGTCGAACTGTTTATTCGGGAACAGGAGCTTCAACAGGCCGCTAGCCACCCTCTTGAAGCTCTTCTCGTCCCTAATCTTGAAATTGTCCGACAGCTCGACATGCTGGGACACGAGGCTACTTAGGCTTTCTTTCCGCATAGAGTGAAGAGCCTCTGCAAAGTAGTCCGAGGCTATGCCGTATCCCTTTGAAAGATGATACTTTGCCTGCGAGATCTTCGGAAGCTCCCAGCCCGGGACAAGGCCGTGAATTCTCTCAATGAAAGCGGCGTCCCTCATTGCTTCTGGGAGGACATACGTCAGGTCCTCTACGGGCACGTAGCCTGACCCGCTTGCCTCTACAGTGATGTTTCCCATGAAAACCAGCGAGCTATCTGACATCACATTCTTGTCTCCCCTCTCATACATGCCGCTCTCCATATAGTCCTTGAGCTTCCCCATCATTTCCTCTGAGCTGCTAAACCTAACCTTGCTAATCTCGTCGAATACAACCGCATCTTTGACCGCGAGCTCTCCTGGAACCCTTGTCCTCAAGTTGTAGAAAAGCATAGCCGGAGATATATTCCCGCCAGAAATGATCCTTACATAATTGCTCAGATTCCTATAAAGATATGTCTTTCCCGTAGCCTTGGGCCCGAACTCTGCAAAATTTACGTTGCACTCAACTATGGGGACAAGCCTAGAAAGGAAGAGCATCCTCTGCCTTGGACTATACACGCCTGGATCAAGACCAATGGTATTGATTAGAACCTCAATCCACTCGTCCAGGGTAAAATAAGGTCTAGCTTCTTCCATCAATTTGGGGTCTATCTCTGGGCACTGGAAAGGCTTAAAATCCACGACTACAGCGTTAATAGTTCTGTCGAACACTTCTTTCCCTTCGACAGAAAGGGACAACGTTATGAGCCCCCACATGCCTGTGACCAGTGAAGCCTTATTCTTCTCGACAATGTCTACCGGAACCTCTGCCCAAAGATCCAAACTCTGAATAACCCCGATACGTGTCTCAGTCTCAATGTCGACAAATACCCTCAACTCGTCGACCAGCCTAACAGTCCCCTGAGTCACAAGCTTATGCTTTACAAGCTCCTTCTCCTCTGGCTCATAAAAATTCTCCTGAATAAATCTCCTAAGCTTCCCCTGCCAGTCGCCCCCCTCATCCATAAATTCCGCAATCAGGTACTCGGCCACGTACCTCGGAATCTTAGAAAGCTCAAGCTCATATGCAAGCCTCTTATCAACAGCATAGTCCCCAAAATACTTCACAACCTTGTTATAGAGCTCACTCACAGAGGCCACCTAGAGACCCGTAAGAGTCCTTGGCCTCCTAGGCCCCTCATGCTCCTCAACCTCGACAATAACCTCCTTAGACTGCTCATTGCCCCGCCAAACCCACCTTAGAACACCCCTGTACTTGCCCGGCGATAAGGGAGGCACATCAATCTTATACTTCCCCTCAACAAGCCTAAAAGAGCCGCTACCCCATGGAAACTCATAGTGAAACTCGATCTCCTCGCCGCTAGGATTAACAACATCAACCTCTACAAAGGACTGTAACCCCGGCTTAATCACAGCGCCCAAAACACTCACGTTTGGATATTGCGGAACTTCTACATCTTCCTCGACAGGTAGCTCTTCCCCAGACAAAATAGCATATAGCCTCTCAAAGTCCCTCAAGTCATCTTCAGAAAGCCCGAGAAGCTGGGCCACAGCTAGGTCAAGCTCTTTCTCAACCTTGCTAAGCTCCTCTTCTGCTTTAGTATTCCTACAATAATCTGGCTTCTCTTCTGAGTATATACACTTTGCAAGCTGATGAGCCTTCTTAGACAGCTCGGCAATTCTCAGATGTAGCTTGTCAGTTACATTAAATTTTGGCACCTTAATAAAGTCGACTATATGAGTCTCCTGCCTCAACTCATACGTATATGATGCAATAATAGTCCGAGAAACAAGGGAATTTAAGAACCCAGCTAAGTAGTAAGCTTCCTCAGGAGAATCTGTTTCCACTAGTATTGTGCCATCATCCGGTATGACAGGCTTTCCCTCAATATGTTCAACGACGCTACATGCAAAACTTACTGCCTTGCCAGTTATAGCTCCAGCTATTCTCTTCCAAACAACTTTATAGGGTGCAAAGGTATACGTACCTATATCATAGACGGAATAAAACGGATTGCCTTTACCCCAAAGTTTGTGTATAGTCCTATTCTCGAGCTCAGTCCTAAAATTATTGAAATATTGATAAGTTAATGGGAACTTTACTTTCATGCCCGAATTGCCTAATTCAGGGATGGGTCTAGCTGTCTTAGGATCATGAGGAATGATGATGTATCTATTTTCGAATCCTACGTACCATTTCTTTATATCTTTTCCTCTTATAAGAGGATAAACTAGATCAGGCTCTACCACAGCATCTATTTGTCTAACTTTTTTCTTCTGTCCAGTTTCCGGCGGATTTGTAATGACTAGTTTCTCATCCGGAGTTGTTCCCCTAACTTGAACATAATAAACCTGGTTAAGTCCAACGAGAACTCCTTCGTGTGCTTCGTAGAACCGTTGTCCAGCTAAAAACTTTCTAACAATGTTAAGAGTTTTTGGCGTGATCTGCATCCAAGGAGTTTCGGGCTTATGAGGGTCTATGGGAACCATGAGGGTATTATATCTTCTGGTCTGCTTGAGTACTTCATCAAGAGAGGTGTCCGGAGGTATAGGTCTTCCGCTTGGATTAACCCATATTACGTGTGGCACCCCGTCTATGTTTGCTTTACGGGCAACCTCAATCGCTTTTTGCTTGTCTTCGGAGAGTTCTTTCTGACTTAGATCATAGATCTTCTCGACAACTATCGCTGATACCCTGTTAACAGCTCCGCTCTGATGCTCGCTCGCGCTGAAAGGATAAAGAGTTACTAAATCATGTATGACTTTTATTCTTGTTTTGAATGCCAGGAACTCTCGGAATCCAGCACCTGCCTGAGCTTTGAAGACAGTAAAAGGCATTAAAAAGCCTAGCTTGCCGCCCTCTTTCAAATAGAGGTCAAAACTTCTTGCAAGAAAGAGCATAGCAAGATCCTTTTTGACCTTGCCTAATCCAGTTTTTCCTTTTATCTTCATCAATCCGTAGGTCTTCCATAAATCTTTGCTTGCCTCCCTATATGTTTCTGGTAGGTTTTCCCAGTTTATCCAGGGCGGGTTTCCCACAACAAAGTCAAATTTGCCTCGGAGAATTGGCGCGAAGGCATTCCGTATGATTGCGACCCAGACATTGTTTTTCTTTTCTTCTTCGAGTTGTAGGAGTTTCTGATAAAAGTTAACTAATACTTCTAATTCTTTCTGATCAAGATTATAATAGGACTTGATTCTATTCTCGAAGTTGTTTACAGTATATTTGTTCTCTAGGGCTCTTGAAACCTCGTAGAGGATGCTTGGAAGATATCCCTTTTGAACGAGTGATGCGGGTATTTTGAAGTCTCCCACTATGGTTCTTAAAACATAGGTAATTGTTGGAGTGTATGCTGAGCTACTTGAGGTGCTCATGACCGTTTTTCTCTCGAGCAGTATTGAGTCGGCAAGGTAGATTGGGATTTCTATTGTGCCGCTTGCATAAGTGAGGATGTCGGCTATGTGTAGGAGGTAGTTTGTGCGGGCTGTGAGTACTGCTAGGGGGTTCATGTCGTAGCCTACAACGTTATCAAGGACATAGTGTAAGAGTTGGTCTAGCATGTGGTGGTTTTCTGCATACATTCTTAGCCTGCTTAGGTAGAGGATTAGAAATGTGCCTGAGCCGCATGCTGGGTCGAGTACTCTGAGCTCTAATGGTTTCAAGGGGTCTTCGCTACCTAGGCGTTCTAGGTTTTCGATGCTGAGGCCTACCTCGTCTAGGAGTAGGTTCGCTAGCCAGTCTGGTGTGTAGAACTCTCCAAGCTTATGTCGTAGTTCGCTGGGGACAAGGTTTTGATATAGTCTTTTGAGTAGGTCTCTTGCGAACTCGGGTTCTAGTTGTGGTGTGGCGACCTCGTAGTCTGATAGGAGTCTGATAAGCTGGGAAATTGCGTCGCCGAGCTCGTTGTCGAGTTCGTCTACGTACCATGAGAAGTAGTCTCCTTCTAGGAAGTTTTCTACGCTTAAGAGTTTCCTAAAAATGCCTCCTCCTTCTAGCTCTTTCAATGTTTCTCTGAGTTCCTCTATTCCTCCCCTTGCATACGAATCGTCTAGTTGTGCAATATAGGATTTTAGGAACTTTCCGGCTCCGTAGAGATAAGCTATTTCTGCAGCTATGAGTTTCAGCAAGAGTGCATAGTATGTGTGGATAGAAAATATTAGGGCGTCGTATTGTACGTTGCCTCCCAAGCCGTATTCTTTCACAAGCTGTGGGAGCTCCTCTAGTTCCTCTGGGCTGTATCCTGTAGCCTGTCTGAATAGCCTAAGCCAGTCCTCGAATAGTATCTTGGTTCTTGGATTCTTTGTTTCCAAGAGTTTCTTGTAGAGAATCCGGACCATTCTCATTGTTACTGGTGATTTTGGACCAAAGTCTCTAACTATGTGTTCAACGGCTAGTGGTTTTCTCCTTAGGCCCCTGAGTGCCTCGATAAGCTTTACGATGGACTCTCTCCTGATGTCATAGGGACCTCTTAGAAGCCACGTGTCTGTTCTAGCGTCGTATCTCACGAATGCTATCCTGTCGCTGATGATTACTCCGAGGTACCGGCTGTACTCTTGTTTGCTTCCAGCCTCCTCTGTTATGTATCTTATGACTTGCTCTTTTGCCCCTTGTATGTCGCGGGATGTTGTTAGTTTTCCGGGGGCTTTGTACTCTATTATTACGTGGCCGTATAGTGCGTCTACCCTGGCTCCAGAGACAAGTGTATACTCGTATCTGCCTATTTGGCTTATACCGAGAGGTCTAAGAATCTCGTCTTCTATGCACCTTGAGACGCCGTATCTTACTTCTTCCTCGTTTCCCGCTCTTAGAACTGCATTCTTGATGCATGTTGTTACTCTGTCTATGTCTAGCTGAGGGAAATTTACTTGTGCACTCATTTTCTTTCCCCTTCTAAGGCTTTGCTTTTAATGTAAAGGAACAACTCAAATGTTCTTCCATAAGGGGCATAAATAACCGATATTTTATTGCACATCAATAATTATCGTAGAAACATGTTTAAAAATCTTCCTTGTATTGGTTCCAAAACCATCACAAGGTAACGCGTCTTTCTATTTTGTTATAGGTTTTCTTTGAATATCGCATGTATATTTTGTCTATTAGATCTTTGATTGCTACTCTTTTAGGAAGAAAGTGATATCCATATAGCCAGACAAGTTTTTCTTGTCTCCCCGACGTTTAATACGAGGAACCTCACTGTTAATGTTTACTTGCTTAAAGAGTTCCTTCAAAATAGGGTCGTCCTCTGGTGTGAATGGTTCATTGTCCGTAGCGAACAAACCGTATAGCCTCACAAGCTTTTTGCCCTCAATTATAGCTTCTTGTCGATATCCTGGGATGCCTTGGGAGGGGGCAATACGTACCTCAGCTTTGACTCTATAGATCTCGATGAGGCCTTGGCTGGTTATTTCTTTTTCTTTGTTCCATATTTTGTCGTGGAGTGTTACATGGAATTGGATTGGTAATTGCCTAGTCTTTTCTCTATGTTGTTTCCAGCCGGCTTCTGCTGTCAATACTGCTATGCTTATTGGGACTTCTTGACCGCTAAAGTAGTCAAATAGCCGGGCTGTCTCGTAAAAATTGGCTTGGTATGGTTTCTCTGCATCTATAATTCTCCAGGCGTCTTCTTTGAGAACTTTGAATAGCTCGCCTGGGGTGTTGATTCTGCGGGTAAGGGAAAAGAAGAATACTTGGTCTCCTATGGTTATCTTTAGTATAGGGACCTTTAGGACTGTGAACCACTCTGTGTAGCTGTTTCCTTGTTTGTTTTCCATTTTCTAGCCTCTTTTGGATTTCTTTAGTTCTCAAGTGTGATTTTGCGGGTAGCTTAAAAGGCGGTAAAAAGGACGTTCACCATCTTGTTAGGTTCTAGAAAGATCAGAAAGAGTATTCGTTGCTTAGCGCGCGCTATAGCTCGCTTTTTATAATCTTTCGTTATAGGCTGAATGCTATCGTTCACCATGTAAGCTTTTATAGAAAGCAAAACTCCTGAACAATTTCAGGAATTAGAAAAGCTTTAGAATATGGAATGAGATCTATGGATTATGCTAAAGGCGTTATATTATAGATAAGGGATAATTATCGAGCTAAAATATTCTTAGCAACAATATATCAAAATAACTTTCAGTGTTAGCTCAGAAAATTATTCTTGTAATATTTAACTTGAATAATTAAGGTGTCAAAGTAATGATAAAGGACAAATGTTACATCTACGGATCTATACATTTATTGTTACCGCACCTTGAAAATGTGTTGGACAAGGTGGATGTAGTTTTGCTCGAAGGCTTCTCCACAAAGAACTGGAGGGAGTTAGTGAAGAAAGACCCCGTTACAATAGTAGCTATTCTAGGTATGCTTCTTTTGCTAGGAGGTCAAAAGATAATCCTTTCCTTAGCAAGGATTTATTACAAGGCATTTCATGGTTTTCAATTTAAAGGAGACATGGAGTATGTGAAGGAACTGGCAAAGGAGAGAGGAAAAGTTTTTGAAATAGCTGACTCTAATTTTCATGATATATATGCTGTGAAAAAGAGCATCTTTGTAGAAATTTTCAAAAGAGTATTGAATTTTAATCTTTTTTTAGTTATATTGCCTTTTGTTGCAATAATTTTTGTGTCTCTACTCTTCATAATAATATTTATAGCAAATGGTAATTTCTCCTGGGAACATTTTATTAAAATTTTCCTTCTTGAATTCCAAATAGTAATTGAATCGGTGATAATGTTGAGGTCGCCTACAAGACTTGTTGTTATATCCTTCGGTGTAGTAAACTTTTTGCTTTTAATAGCCAGTGGGAATCTTTTTCTCGACAGAACAAACGACCTTCGTGATTCCAAGGTGGTGGAAAGAGCAACTGAATTGGTCAATTCTGGTAAAACTGTTCTAATAGTGAGGGGAAAGATGCATGTAAAAGGCATAGTTAGGGAATTAGAAAAGAGGGGCATTTATTGCAAAGAGATTAACTAGTTGTTGATGATTAAAGTCTTCTGCGCTAATAGCCTCGGACTGCCCTCCTAGTCCCCCGTAGGCAAAAATCCTAAAACATGCATACCGCCTGAAAATTCAGAGATTACGCTTTTTGTATATTATGGCGAATCCTTTGACTCCTTGGAAGGAGGTTCCGAGTAGGAGGCTTGCCTTTGTGAGGCCTATGTTTGGGATGACTGCTGTGGCTTCGCCGTGGTTTTGTTGTATGTGGTCGAGTGCTTTTCCGAGCTCTGGGAGGTCTGCCTCGAAGTCGTCTATTGGGAGGTAGAATATGCCCCACGCGTCGCCGTCGTAGAGATGCTTCATATATGGCTGGTCTTTTCCCTTTTTGTCGGGGCCGCGGTTTTCGCTCGTTTTTTCCTTACTCATATGTTTCTATCTTTATCTCTTTATTTAAGTTTATACGATTAATTGTTTGGCATGGTGATTTATCGAGGATC
>NZ_JAVZIC010000011.1:0-35546 GCF_038871435.1 Thermofilum sp. | reverse complement strand
AAAATTTCAGAGACAGTCAAGACAAAAGCACTCAATGTCTTTCAATTCTTTCTTAGTTGCATCGCTGTCTGTCTCTGCCTTGAACACGATGAAGACGTTTACCTTTCAATTCTTTCTTAGTTGCATCAATAAATTAGTCTTTTTCTGTTTGTAGCGTAACGCTTATCTTTCAATTCTTTCTTAGTTGCATCCGAATTGTTTTGCTCGGGTGGGGTTTATATGTTTAACGTTTATTTTTATCAAGAAGTCTGCAAAACTGCCCTAGCACTCAAATTTACCCGTTGGAAGCTTCTGAAACTTCCCTACTGGGAAGCTTCCCAGAATACCCCGTTTTGGGTCGGGAATTTTTCCCGTAAACCTAAATTTAAAATAGGCTTCCTAACGAGAAACTTCATAAATAACTTTTAGTTTTCCTAATGGGAAAACATTGACAAAGTGGAAATGATGTTTGTCGTAGAAGATTCTAGGGGTCTTGGTGCCTGTGTTTGGTGTTTGTTGGGGCTAGGTTTTTGTTGTTCGGCCCTTGGGGAGAAAACTTTATTACTCTAGGTTGGCTCTATTTTTCGGCTCTTTGGGCCCGTCGTCTAGCGGTTAGGATGTCGCCCTCACAAGGCGCCGTGTTTGGGGCTCGACTCTGGGAGCGGCGGAGGTCCCGGGTTCGAATCCCGGCGGGCCCACCATTGCCGCGTGTTTGCTGTATTTTTTCTCGTGTGTGGACCGCATTGTTTAAAAATGGTTTTGTCTTTGTTGATGGGGAAGTGGGGAGGAATGTCTCAGAGGGAGGTTACACTCGACGAGTTGACGGACCTGTGTCTGAGGAGGGGCTTTGTTTTCCCGAGTGGGAGGATCTATGGGGGGCTTTCTGGCTTCTTTGACTATGGCCCCCTCGGGGTTGAGCTTGCGAGGAACGTTTTGAATGATTGGTGGAGGTGGTTTGTGGAGACTAGGGACGACGTGTACGGTATAGACGGCGCGATTATTACTCATCCTAGGACTTGGGAGGCTAGCGGGCACGTTGAGAGCTTTATCGACTACATCGTGGTGTGCGAGAAGTGTGGGACCGAGTACAGGGCCGACCACCTCTTGGAGGACTTAGGCATAAAGGTCCCTGAGTATACTGCCGAGACGCTAAAGAGGCTGATAGAGGAGCACAACGTCAGGTGCCCTGCGTGTGGCGGCAGGCTCTCGGATCCCCAGAGGTTTAACTTGATGTTCAGCGTGGAGGTTGGGCCTAGGAAGTCCGTGACCGCGTATCTGAGACCGGAGACTGCCCAGCTAATATTCACGAACTTCAAGAACGTCGTGTTCAGCATGGGTGCTACTCTGCCATTCGGGATAGCCCAGATAGGCAAGGCGTTTAGGAACGAGATTTCGCCTAGGAACTTCCTTTTCAGGCTCAGGGAGTTCACACAGATGGAGATAGAGTACTTCGTGAACCCCGAGAAGCTCGACGACTGTCCACGCTTCGGCGATGTTGCAGGCCTAGAGGTAAACATGCTTACCGCTGAGGACCAGGAGAGGGGGATAGGCGAGGCCAGGAAAATGACCCTAGGCGAGGCAGTCGAGGCCGGGATAGTTAAGAGCAAGTGGCACGCGTACTTGATAGGCGAGTCGATAAAGTGGCTGCAAGGACTCGGCATCCGGCCGGAAAGGCTTAGGGTCAGGGAGCACGTGAAGACCGAGCTCGCCCACTACGCTGTCCAGACCTTCGACGTCGAGTACTATTTCCCGTACATGGGCTGGAAAGAGATAGTGGGTATAGCCAATAGGTCTGACTATGACCTCAAGCGCCACATACAGTACAGCGGCGAAGCATTGCACATAGTCGACGATGGGAAGACGGTCGTCCCATACGTCATAGAGCCCTCGTTCGGGCTAGAAAGAATAATCATGGCTGTCCTGACGGACGCATATGTGAGGGAAGAAAAGAGGACACTCCTAAAACTAAAGCCGAAGATCGCCCCCTACAAGGCCGCCGTGTTCCCACTCGTGAAGCGCGACGGCCTAGACGTCAAGGCGCGCGAAGTATACGACAAGCTCAGGAGGGTCGTGAGGTGCTACTACGACGAAGACGGGAGCATAGGCAAGCGCTACGCGAAGGCAGACGAGATAGGCGTGCCCTTCACAATAACGATAGACGGGCAAACACTCACGGACAACACCGTCACGATACGCTTCAGAGACACAAAGCAACAAGTAAGAGAACATGTAGAAAAACTGCCCGAAAAAATCCTACAACTCGTAAACACCTAGGCTCAGATACCGTGCCGTCCAGTCACAATTCTTTCCGGCAAGTCACTCATCATCAACAATGAAAACCGTTAAACCATATTTATCCACAACGCAAAAAATGGAGCCCCGGCCGGGATTTGAACCCGGGACCTTCGGCTATCTCGAAGCCCCCAAACACTCGACCTTACAAGGCCGACGCTCCACCGGAGCTGAGCTACCGGGGCTTTTAGTGCGCTAGTCCACCATCACTATTCAACAAGGGGTTTTATTTTTTTCTCCAAAACCCCACGCCTAAACACATCCTCGAACACGCAGAGGGCAGACAAGCCAAACGCATGCCACAAAGCCACTTCAACTTTCAATTTTCCGGATATTCTAGATGAGTGATCTTTTTCCATACAGCAACCCTTCTAGGGAAGGCGGGAGACTGCTGGGCCCCTTGCTTCTACGAGACTATGCATAGGAAGCTTTAGCCGGGGCGTCACGCACCATCTAAATATACAGTTACTTAATGAGAAAAGTCTAACATGGGTCTACAATGGGTTACCTATTGTTTTTATCTGTATTTTTAGTTCGCGTTTAATAGCTTCCTCCTCCCTTTTGAAGCCATCATCAACCGTGACAAGTTCGTGTATCTCTTCCCCCTGCTCCTTCAGGGCCGCAATATAGGCCAAGTGGAGAAGGTCGAGGATCTTAAGCCTGACCTTAGAAGACAGCTCTATGGCTAACGCGAGCGGCAAGTAAAAATCGCCCAAGGGACAAATGTTTCCCCGGCCATCAATTCTCCTATACTGAAGGCCGAACCTCTTCAACACGTAGAGGAGAACAACGGGCACTGCCAACTCGTCTCTAACCCCAATCCTCCTCAGCGTCTTGTGCAACACGGTTCTCCTCCTCGAAACTATGCTTGCAAGCTCCGCCAACACAAGCTCCGACACCCTTTTGTCCCTCAATTTCTCTAGCACTCCTAGGGCCAACTCGCGCCGAGGATCAAGAGGATCAAGAGAAGCCACAACAACGCTCGTATCGATGTAACTCATCTCTCCCTCTCCTCCAGAAGCTGCCGCGTCGCACCGCCCAGCTCTACCGGTATCCTGCCCTCTACCTTTTCGAGCTCGAAAAGCCTCTCAACTGCCTCCAACACCTCAGACACATAGGCAAGCTTGACGCCGAGCCGGACAAGCTCCCTAATGGCCTCGCTCCGTGACCGAAAAACACCATACTTCACAAGCACATCTATCTTCTTCAGCTCATCTTCACCCAGCCTGACGGGACAACCCTTGAACCCACAAGTATACATAGATGTATACATATAAAATATCTTTCCAACAAGCACTGCGCCGAACAACACCTAGCGCGCTTCTTAGCTGCCTAGCGGACTACAAGAAAAGGCAACATACACGGCGAGCTTGTCCTTTCAATTCTTTCTTAGTTGCATCCACGATTACGCTTGGAGCCGGTAACCCCAATGTAGTCAACTTTCAATTCTTTCTTAGTTGCATCACAAGCTTGTACAGTACGTCTTGAAGTATTACGGCACCTTGAACTTTCAATTCTTTCTTAGTTGCATCAGATTTATTGTTATGAAGATTGGAGACAAGAGGTTTCTCCTTTCAATTCTTTCTTAGTTGCATCGCTCTTGTAGTTTACGCCATATTCGTATAGCGGCTCGCTTTCAATTCTTTCTTAGTTGCATCTGTACAGCTTCACTGTCGCAGTGGGGCTACTTGGATATGCATCTTTCAATTCTTTCTTAGTTGCATCCGATTTGTTTTGCTCGGACGCGGTTGATATGTTTAACGTTTAATTTTATCAAGAAGTCGGCAAAACTGCCCCAGCACTCAAAATTACTCGTTGGAAACTTCTGAAACTTCCCATACGGGAGGCTTCCCGAAACACCCCGTTTAAGGTCGGGACGTTTTCCCGTAATCTCTTTTTAAAATAATCCTCTCGTCGAGAAACTTCATAAATAACTTTTAGTCTTCAAATGTATGCATGTTATGAGTTTCTATGTGGCATCTTCTTTGGTGCATCTACGTCTCTTAGATGTGTTGTGGTGGGTCTCTGTTTCTCTTGGTTGGTGTGGGGTTGGCTTGCTGTGTGGGTGCTAGAAATACTTAAAGGTGGGCTTGGTTTTACTATGGATATGAGTGAGGCTGGTATATCGTTTAGGGCGAAGGTCACGAATATCTCGCTTGTGGATACACCATTCGGCGAGAAGCTTATCAGGCTTGAGCTGACGGAGGAGAGGGAGGTGCCTGGCCCCGTGGTGATACAGCGGGACGACAGCGAGATCGCTAGGGAGATTGCGCCGATAATTTCCCAGGTGATGCGCATGATGCCGGGGCTCTCTGGCAACGTGATGAAGATCCCCAGGGTAACCGTGGTGCTTACGGAGGACGAGTGGGAGAGCTTCGCGGAGAAGCCCAGCATTGGGGACTTCTTTACTGTAGAGGTTTCGGGAAAAATAATCAGGTTAAAGAGGGAGTAGGGCCGCTAGGGCGGATGCAGTTTTAGGTATTTTAGGGGTATCTCTTGGATCTTTCCCTCGGGCGTCCAGCGGACAATGATTATTGGCAGGAGGCCGGACTCGAGCTCCTTCTCGGCTATGCGTATAGCGTCTGTTTCGTGGGACCCCACCTCTACGAGGACGGGGGCGCCCAGAGAGATCTGGAGGGCCCTGATGCCAATGATCTTGGCTCGCTCGAAGCGTGTGAGCCACGGGGGACCAATTTTTATTTCAAATCCTTTTTCCTCTGAACCTAGATTATCTTGACTAATCATAAGGACAAGAATGACAAAAATAAATGTATTTAAGTTTTTTTATCTAGGAAAAAGGTGGTTTAGAACTCGGGCTTCTCTTCTTCGCCGCCCTTTTTCTCCTTCTCCTTGGACTTGGGCGGCTGGGCGGCGATGATGTCGTCGATCCTCATGATCATTACTGCGGCCTCAGTGGCGCTCTTCAGTACCTGCTTCTTTACCACGGCAGGCTCTGTGACGCCTATCTTGTACATGTTCTCGATCTTGCCAGTATAGGCGTTGATGCCTGCCCACTTTTCTCCCTTTGCGTGTCTAGACTTGAGCTCTGCGAGGACGGTGACGGGGTCTTCTCCGGCATTCTGTATAAGTATGCTTACAAAGTTCTCAAGGGCGTCAGCGTACTTGTTGACGGCTAGCTGCTCCCTGCTGGGCAGAGTCCTAGCGAAGTCTCTAAGCCTCATGGCGAGCTCTATTTCTACTGCTCCTCCGCCGGCGACGATCTTGGGCTCCCTGATAACGTTCCTGACAACGCTCAGCGCGTCGTGGATAGCCCTCTCAGCCTCGTCTACGACGTGGTCTGCTCCGCCCCTTACTAGTATTGTGACGCTCTTGGGGTTGGGGCATCCCTCTACGAAGACCATCTTCTCGTCTGCAACCTTCCTCTCCTCGACGAGCCCAGCTGTTCCGAGGGCCTCGGGCGAGATGTCCTCTACACGTGTAAGTATCTTCGCTCCAGTAGCACGGGCAAGCTTCTCCATATCACTCTTCTTCACACGCCTAACAGCCATAATACCGGCCTTAGCAAGATAATACTGAGCAACATCATCAATACCCTTCTGACAGAAAACAACATTAGCACCACTCTCCTTAATCTTCTCTACCTTCTTCCTCAGTATCTCTGCCTCCTGGTCTAGGAACATCTTTAGCTGCTCCGGGTTGGTGACGTTTATCTTCGCGGTCCACTCTGGCTTCTCGATCTCGAGAGGCGCGTCGAGCAGAGCAATCTTGGCGTTGGTGACCCTCTTCGGCATCGCCGGGTGCACAACCTCCTTGTCTAGGACAATGCCCTTAATAAGGGTGGTCTCAGTTATGCTTTCGCCCCTCTTCTTCTCGACCTTGATGTCGTCCAGGCTGAGGTCGTACTTGCCGTCCTTCTTCTCGACAACGTTTAGGGCAGCGTCCACAATTATCTTTGCAAGGAAGTCCCTAAAGTCGGCAACAACCTTGCTCGAAAGAGCAGTCTTGGCCACGTTCTCTAGGACAGTCCTGTCGAGCGGGTCAACCTTCTCGGCAATCTCGTCCACTATCCTTGTAGCCTCGACAAGGGCCTTCTCGTATCCCTCGACAATAGTGGTCGGGTGGATCTCCTGGTCCAGGAGCTCCTCGGCGTTGGCCAGAAGCTGCCCAGCAAGGACAACCACGCTGGTCGTTCCGTCGCCGACCTCGTCGTCCTGGGCCTTAGCAATCTCGACCATCATCTTTGCGGCCGGGTGCTGAACCTCCATCTCTTTCAGGATAGTCGCGCCGTCACCAGTAATTGTGGCATTGCCAAAAGAGTCTACGAGTAGCTTGTCCATGCCCCTAGGACCAAGACTACTAGCCATAGCCTCGGCGATGACCTTCGCGGCGTAAATGTTGGACTTCCTGGCGTCTCTCCCAGTTGTCCTCTGGGTTCCCTCCTTAAGTATCAATACAGGAATTTGACCTACCGGCTGAGACATATCTACTTCACCAGCACTTCTCAAAAATTATCGCTTCTATAAAAACTTTTCTATAGGGAAAACAAGCCCAAAGAGAATGAGAAAGGGCAACAAATAAATAACGACAAAAACCTAAACCCCACGTGAAGGACTCGGAAAAAGAGATACTAATCTACGCTATAGCGATAATCGTCGTCTTCGTAGTACTCTTCATGTTCTCCAGCATAAAGACCCCACACCTCCTAACACCCATAGCTGTCGTCTCGAGCTGGTCCATGGAGCCCGTATTACATGTCGGAGACATAGTAATAGTAACGGGACAAGAAAACTACACCCCAGGAGACATTGTCCTATACTACTCCGGTCAAGACATAATTGTTCACAGGATAATAAAAACACAAGGATACAACTACACGGTCAAAGGCGACGCCAACCCCGTGCCCGACCCAATACAGCCAACAAACGACATTATCCTCGGCAAAGTAGAAGTCGTGGTCCCCTACATAGGTAGCCTAAGACTAATGCTAAACCCACTAATCGAGTATGTCCAAAAATACATCATAAAACCACTACTTGAATTCCTCCGCGGTGGCTAGACGGGGCCTAAACACTGTTTTCTGTATCGACGCTTTCCATGCAGAAAGGGAAAAAGAGCCTTATCTCTAAACATAGTTTTTAAGGCTTAAAAATATATATGTCCTTTATTAAACCATAAATAAAAAGGGGTGATAAAAATAGCAAAACAACCCACATATGAAATACAAAACGTTGTAGCCTCCGTGACGCTAAACCAGCGGCTAGACCTAGAAAAAATAGCGGAACGTATTCCTCATGCTGAATATTCGCCTGAGCAGTTCCCGGGACTCGTTTTGAGGCTTCCAAGGCCCAAGACGGCGACGCTGATCTTTAGCAGTGGCAAGATGGTCTGTACGGGCGCGAAGTCGGAGGCGGAGGTACAGAAGGCGGTCAAAAGCATTATCAAGCTGTTGAAGGCGCACGGCATAGACATAAAGAACGAGCCGATAATCGAGGTGCAGAACATTGTTGCGAGTGCAAACCTCAGGGGCACGGTGGACCTTGAGCGTGCCGCGTTCCTGTTAGAGAACTCGATGTATGAGCCTGAACAGTTCCCTGGGCTCATTTACAGGATGTCTGACCCGAAGGTCGTGCTATTGATCTTCAGCAGTGGAAAGGTCGTGTGTACAGGGGCTAAGAAGGAGGAGGAAGTGAGGAGGGCTGTGGACAATATTCATAAGTTGTTGAAGGAGCAAGGCGTCTTGTTCGAAGAGCCATAAATATAAAATTTTTTTGTTTCTTGTTTCTGGGAGGGTGAACTAGACGTCTCAGGAATACGTTATTCGTGAGGTGCGCAGGGAAGAGCTGGACGACGTGATGGAGATTAACCGGAGGGTGTTGCCCGAGAATTACCCGGCGTTTTATTTTGAGCTACACTACCGGAATTTTGGGAAGGCTTTCCTGGTCGCGGAGGCGCAGGGCAGGATTGTTGGCTATATTATGTGTAGGGTGGAATACGACAACCTGTATACGGCTAATAGGGTGGGTAGGAGGGGCCACGTTATCTCTATCGCGGTCTTGGAGGGTTGGAGGGGGAAGGGTATAGGGTACAGCCTTATGACTAGGGCCATGGAGGCGATGAAGAAGTATTATGGGGCTGAGGAGTACTATCTCGAGGTGAGGGTTAGCAATGAGCCCGCGATTAGGCTGTACAAGAAGCTCGGCTTCAACGTGGTCAAGGTTCTGCAAGGCTACTATCTGGATGGAGAAGACGCATATCTAATGGCTAGACCAGCCTAGTCAAAAAATTTCTGATTTCTTTTCAAGGAATATTATCCGCTAAATGTTGCCGTGTCTGTGGCTGAGTTGTACCATCCGACTAGTTGCCAGTCGTAGCCTGTGCTTGTCTTGACTACTTGCCATATTGCGTAGTCTCCTGTGGCTTTGTCTCCGTTTTGGTCGAGGGTGAGGAGGCCTGTGACACCGTTGTATTTTTGGGCTACGAGTGGGATGGTTGTTACGAGTTTTTCACCTGTGTAGGTTCCGGTGAGCATTACGGAGAGCGCTACTAGCCAGACTGCGTCATATGAGACCATTGCGTATGCGTGCGGTTCTTCGCCTCCACTGCGCTGCTTGAAGCGCTGTATGAAGTCTTGGAGCCTCTGGTTTTCTGTGGGCTGGAATATTGTGCTTGGTAGTCCTCCGAGTGTTACTATTTCGCCTCCGGCCTCGGCCGTGAATTTGCTTGACTGGACTACAGCGTCTGTGCCGAACCACTTGAGCTTTGAGAGTACGGGGTCTTTTACTGCGAGCCTAAATATGTTTATTCCGTCGTCCTCAAAGGTTATTGATAGCACTGCCGTGTTGGCTCCCATTGCGGAGGCGATGTCTGAGAGCCTTTTAACCTCGGCGCTTAGATCCTTTGCGTTGGGGTCGTATGAGACTCCGGCGACGTTTCCGCCTAGCTGTTTAAACCTAGCGGAGAAGGACTCGTAGAGTCCTACGCCCCACGCGTCGTTCCTGTAGATTACTGCCACGTTTCTGTAGCCGAGGGTGTAGATTATGCGTGCGAGGGCCCTGCTCTGGAAGCTGTCTGGTGGTACTACTCTTAGCACGTAGTCTCCTGGGAGGGCGAGGGACATGGCCGTGGAGCCTACGCTTATGACTACGAGGTGGTTTGAGTCTGCGAACTGTTTTACTGCTGAGACCTCGCTACTAGCTTCTAGGCCGATTACTGCCTGTACGCCTTGGGCGGCAAGGGTCTTTATCCTGGCTAGTGCCTGTTCTGGCGAGGTGCCCGAGTCTTCTACGAGGAGTGTGAACCGGAAGGGTGAGCCGATCTTTTCAGCGAAGCTGTTGACATCTTCGATTGCTAGTTGCATGGCGAGCTGGTCTCTCTTTCCGTATGATGAGAGGTCTCCTGTTAGCTCGACTAGGGCTCCTATTGGGACTGTGATTGTCTGCTGGGTTGTTGTCTGGGCTTGCGGGTGTTGAAGTAGCGTGGATGCCCCGTAGCCTAGGATTGCCCCTATTAGGAGGCCGACTATCAGTATGACCAGTGTGTTCTTGAACAGGGGGTTTTTCGCTTGACCCGTGTTTGACATGTTTGGTCGAGGGGAAGCCTTCGGTTTGCTTTATTTAAAGGCTGTGCTATAACCGGCACATGGGCTTCATTTAAAAAAGGTTTTCTTAAAAACATTGTCATGCTTGCTTATATAGTGGTTTCTGGTTTCTTCTTTGTGCCGGCTATCGATAAGCTTAAAAGTGGCTAGATATGTGAATGTAGCTAGGTGGTACTCTTGCCGATTAGGGACCCTGAAAAGCTCCAGCTGGCTCTGAATCACCACTTCAGGGTAAAGATATGTAGGAAGTGTAACGCCCGCAACCCGTGGAACGCCGAGAGATGTAGGAGGTGCCACAGCAGGGACTTGAGGCCCAAGAGGTACAAGAAGTAAACGGTATTTCTCCCCTAGATGTTTTCTAAGACATAAAGTTATATCTCTGTTGAACCCATTATTTGTGGTGGTCTAATGGGTAAGATTTCTAAGGGCGTGACGTGCTCGATAAAGGACTGCAACGAGCAGGCTGTTAGGTCGATTTCTAGGGAAGAGTTCGAGAAGAGCAAGTCTGGACTCGCGTTGAAGGAAGACGTGAAGGGCAGGGTGTACCTTTGCAAGAAGCACTACAACGAGTACAAGAAGGCGTACCGCAAGAACGTGTGGAGCCTGGAAAGGTTCTCTAGGTGACATAATGCTATACCTCCTCTCGGTCAAGTACAACGGGAAAGAAGCAAGGGCTGAAATGTATTTCTATGACGACGAGAAGCACGTCTTGGTCAGGGTCCCCGACTACAGCGACCACCACCCGTATCTCCTCACCGACCTGAAGCCCGACGAGCTGGCCGAGAGGTACCCAGACGTCCTGAAACACAAGGGTTTCAATAGGCTGGACGTTGTCGAGAAGTACGACCCGCTGAGCGACAGATGGATCTTGATGACGAAGGTGGAGGCCCTTGACCCATTGTCGATAGGTGGGGCGAAGGACAGCATAAGGGAACAGTTGAAGGGCCACGCGTGGGAGGCCAAGATAAAGTACCACCACTGCTACATATATGACAGCAACCTCATCCCGGGGATGCCCTATACTCTTGAAGACGGCAAGCCGAAGATAGCCCTATCGCCGGTACCCGAGCACATTGAGAAGCTAATCAGGGAAATGGTGAAAGACAAGACTGAGCTTGCAGAGTACCTCTCGTGGGCCCAGATACTGAACACTCCCATACCGAAGCTCAAGAGGATAGCCATAGACATAGAGGTCGAGTCGCCCCAGGGGATAATACCCAAGCCCGAGAACGCGGATAAGCCAGTCATCGCTGTGGCCTACTATGCGTCCGACGGCCAGAAGGGCGTACTGCTGCTGAAGAGGTGGCAGGAGGTCCCAGAGATAAAATTGGGAGACGCGAAGATAACTGTCTTCGAGGACGAGAAGAGCCTGCTAGCGGCAGTCTTCAGCCTTATCAGCGCGTACCCAGTCGTCCTCACGTTTAACGGGGACAACTTCGACCTGCCCTACCTATACAACAGGGCCAAGAAGCTTGGATTCAAGCCAGAAGAGATACCCATCGAGTGGAGCCCAAAGGCGGAGTACGCAGAACTCAAAAACGCTGTCCACATTGACCTCTACGCGTTTTTCACGAATAGGTCGATGAGGGTCTACGCGTTTGGAAACAAGTACAGGGAGGGGAGGACCCTTGACGAGGTCGCAAGCGCGCTGCTGGGCATTGGCAAGGTCAAGCACGACGAGGCTATCAGCGAGATGACGCCTGAGAGGCTCGTGGAGTACAACCTGCGGGACGCGGAGCTAACCTACAAGCTCACGGCGTTCAACGACGACTTGGTAGTGAAGCTCATTATACTGATGATGAGGATATCGAAGCTCCCAATAGAGGACCTGACGCGCCACAACATCTCTGCGTGGATCAGAAACATGTTCTACTATGAGCACAGGCAGAGGGGCTGGCTTATCCCGAACCCAGAGGACATACTGAGCATAAAGGGTCAGACCTCGACAAAGGCCATCATAAAGGGGAAGAAATACATGGGCGCAATAGTCATCAACCCCTTGCCCGGCGTGTACTTCAACGTCGTGGTCGTGGACTTCGCCTCCCTATACCCAAGCGTCATCAAGAAGTGGAACCTGAGCTACGAGACCGTCCGGTGCCCACACGAGGAGTGCAGGGACAACAAGATACCTGGCACTCCGCACTGGGTGTGTAAAAAGAGGAGGGGGCTGATGTCCGAAGTTATAGGCATCCTCAGGGACCTCAGGGTCTACGTCTACAAGAAGGGGGCAAAGGCAAGCAAAGACGAGCAAGAAAAAATGCAGTACGAAGTCATCCAGTCGGCGCTCAAGGTCTTCCTAAACGCCAGCTATGGAGTCTTCGGTGCGGAATCGTTTTCCCTCTACTGTCCACCAGTCGCCGAGAGCACTACAGCCCTGGGCAGGTACTCGATCCTGAAGACCATGGAGAAAGCCGTCAAGATGGGCATCCCAGTCCTATACGGCGACACGGACAGCCTGTTCCTCTGGAACCCCGCGCCAGAGAAGCTGGAAAGCCTCCTGCAGAGCGTCCTGAACGACCTGCAGATCGACCTGAGCATAGACAAGGAGTACAAGTGGGTCGTATTCAGCAAGCGCAAGAAGAACTACTTGGGCCTCCTAAAGGAGGGCAAGGTAGACATAAAGGGCCTCACGGGCAAGAAGAGGAACACGCCAGACTACATCAAGAACGTTTTCTCAGACATCATCGCAGAGCTATCAAAGGCAGACAACATACTCGTATTCGAGAAATCCGTAGAAAAAGTCGAAGAGAAAGTCAAAGACTCGCTCAAACACCTAAAGAAACACGAGGTCCCACTAGACCAGCTAGCCTTCAAAGTAGCCCTCACAAAGTCCCTCAAAGAATACACCAAGACAACCCCACAACACGTCAAGGCGGCGAGACAGCTCCTAGAATACAGGAAGAAACTCAAACTCGTCCCACCCGACGTCAAGCTGGAAGAAGCGGTTCCAGAGGGCGAGATAATAGCCTTCGTGAAGACCAGGAACAAAGAGGGAGTCAAAGCCGTACAGGTCGCAAGGCTCGACGAGATAGACCCAGACAAATACATCGAAATAATGAAGACAACCCTCCAACAAGTCCTAGACGCGCTAGAAATAGACTTCGAAGACCTACTAGAAGGAAAAACACAGACACTATTCTAGGCCAAGGCCTCCTCCAGCTTTTTCCTGGCGGCCTCAAAGTCGGGGTTCATCCCTACGACCGGCACCTTCGTCAAGACATGTTTTATCGTCCCATCGTCGAACTGGACAAAGACCTGCGGGATGTCGGCTCCCCCAAGCTCGTCTGTCTCGCCGTACTTGGTCAAGAAGACGTAGTCCTCCTTCTTCTCCTCGAACTCTACGCCCTTCGCAGCGGCGACCTCCTGGCACAAACGCTTAAGCTTATCATTGAAGGGGGCCCAGTCCGCGCCGACAAATATCAGCTTCACGGCTTTACCCATATACATGCACCCAATGCAACAAAAAACCAGTCAACAAGTATATAAAGATGCCCTCCGAGGCCTACTCCTCTTCCTCCTTCAACATGTCACTGATAGACTTGACCTCGCCACCCTTCTTGTAGACAATCCTAGTCTCTATCCTGATGGGCAGGCCTATCTCCTGGAAAACCCAGTAAACAGCACTAGCATCGAGGCTCCCGCTGAGGCGCCCACTATGATAAAGCTGGCCAATCTTCACGGCAACCTTCTTCGCGACCTCCCCGTACTGCTCAAGGGCACGATTAAACATCTCGCGCCCATCCTCGGTCAAGTGCTCCAAGAAAACCGAATAGTAGTCCACCGCCTCAGCCGGCTTCTTAGCCTCCCTGGCAAGCATCTTCCTCTGCATCTCAAGCAACATCCTACGCTTAATCAGCTCAATATCCCTCTCCACAACAACCACCAAAAACATAAACCCAAACCAAAATAAATACATGCCGGGCGCCCAAAAGGTCGCCGCTCGAGACGCACAGCGCACGCAATGAAAAGCGGCAACCCACGCCCGGCACACCAGCCAAAACACTCCAAGATGATTCTGAAAAGCCTAGACACCCCAAGCAATCAAGCGAAAACTGGTGGGCCGGGAGGGATTTGAACCCCCGACCTTCGGGTCTGGAGCCTCGACCTCTCTAAGAGACCGCCGCTCTACCTTGCTGAGCTACCGGCCCAAAAGGTCATTTTGATATTTAGCTCGTTTGGTAATAAATTTTTCTTTACCGTGAAAGGTTGAGATTTTTCTGCGGGCTCGAGCGGTCAAGTCAGAAACAGAGCAACGCCAAGAATAAAACATTGAGGAAGAGAACTACTTGCCTCTACCAACCTCTATCGTAAATGCATAACGCCTTTTTGTCAACGTTTTCCTTGAAGGAAAACTAAAAGTTGTTTATGAAGTTTCTCGTTGGGAAGGTTATTTTGAAAAGAGATTACGGGAAGAATTCCCGACCCAAAACGGGGCATTCTGGGAAGATTCCCTGGTGGGAAGTTTCAGAAGCTTCCAACGTGTAATTTTGAGTGCTAGGGCAGTTTTGCAGGCTTCTTCAAAAAATTAAACGTTAAACATATAAACCCCACCCGAGCAAAACAATTCGGATGCAACTGAGAAAGAATTGAAAGACTTCTCTTTCGCCTCGTCTAGGGCCTTCTTGAGGTCTGATGCAACTGAGAAAGAATTGAAAGGTTTAGCCAAAGCCCCCTGTAACAAGAACTGAATCACATATGTTGAGATGCAACTGAGAAAGAATTGAAAGAGGATCCTCGGGAATCTCATTACTAGCGCCGATGGCTGTATGGATGCAACTGAGAAAGAATTGAAAGATTGGAAAAGCTCCTTGTATACTTCTAGGATAAGACGCGATGCAACTGAGAAAGAATTGAAAGCAAGTCTATGGCATGAAAAACGACGCGCCCGTCGGTGAGGATGCAACTCAGAAAGAATTGAAAGAGAGATACATGCAAAGTACCGTGTCGTACAGCCACCCACGGATGCAACTAAGAAAGAATTGAGAACCACATCTTTTTCCCTTGTATGTGGGGTCGAGCTGGAGTGCGCGCACACTTGTTCTAGGGTCTCCTTTCTTGTAGGGGGTTGCCTGTGTTTGCCGGGATCTTCTAGATTGGTTTTCCAAGTTTTTCCTGGTGAGTATCTCTTTGGTCTTCTCAGGCGTGCTATATGATTTTTCATGGATGAAAGATGTTGGCGTCTAAAACTTTTATTAGCTGTCAGTGATCAGTATATTTGGTCTTAATGCATGGGGAAACACATAAGGTAGTAACTCAGAGGGCTCTTTCTTATCTTAGGTCAATGGAGTTGCCAGTAGTGTTACCAAGAAATTTTGATAGAAAGCTGGTTAGAGAAAACGTGAAGCTGGATGAGGAAGCCGAATATGCTGAAATGAGATATTTTGACTTCGAAACGGGTGGTACTAGGGTTTATAGAAGAAGGATAGCTCATCACTCAGAGAATATTGATGTTGCTTCCCAGAACTTACCATCTGATGTACAGTTATTCTTTGCATTATACAACAAAAAGAGAGATATATTGGGCAGACTAGATAAGGTACGCAGGGAAATATTAAGGTATAGAACTGTTTCTGAGGCGGGAATAGCTGAGCTAGGAAAAGTCCTGCACTATGTTCAAGACAGATGTGTCCCTTCTCCAACTTATGATAAATGGCTTCACGACGAGATAGAGAAGAAAGCTAGAAAATATCATGAGTTACTAGATGACCCTACTATTTTCGATGCAAAGCCTATCGGTCGAAAAGAATTAAGAAAAATGCTTGATAGGCAGCCAGTGGCACGGACGCCTCGAGAAGCAGTAATTTGTGCGGCAAAATACACTTTTGCAGTTTTGTTTGCAGTGTTAGGAAATGCTCTGGAAGCCCCTGCTGGTCACCTTGAGAAGGCAGTTAGGCTAAGGGGAAAATTTTCTGGAAGAGTCCTTCAAGTTTATATCGGCCTGGCATTATTGGCCCTCATTAGTTTCGCTTTGGTGCTCTATGAAGTATGGAAAACAAACATTTACTACTTATTTATAGCGGCTTTATCAGCTGTTTCTCTACAACCTGCACTTTTTGCATTCAAATCCCTATCCAAGAATATGCAGACTTTTCTAAATGGCCTATTCGAGGCAACGGACATTATAGAAACATTTAGCTTCCTGATTCCAGCACTTTCACTAAGCATTCTGATGAATCCTTTACCATTCCTACTGTTTTCGCTTTCGGCCACGATGCTAGTTGTCTTTCCATTTCTCTTCAAAGACTTTAGAGAAATTAGAGAAGACATCCCTTGGTTTCTATGGCGCACAGCCTATCCAAGCGAGACAAAAAGAGTTAAAGTAAAAATTTCCTAAAAAGTTCATCATTTTTCGAAATCAATTATTTATAGAACTGTTTTTAACAATATAAGCATGGCCACTAAAAAACGCAAACGTATACACAACCCGAAAACGAAAAAATACTATCGTGTAGCCACTAGAAGCGGAAAGAAACATAAAAGAGGACAAATAATTGGCGAATGGAGCCCAAAAGGATAGAAATATTGGAATTATGATGCCTGCTTTAGGCTTATAAAATTTAGTTTTTTGTATATTAAGTAAAGTTTAAGATACTCTGCTCGATGTATTATAGATTACTTGGAGGAATCTGTAGACTTCACTGAATGTTGGCCTAGACGTTGGTTCTCTGGTACTTTTTGGTACCCTTATAGGTACTATACAGTTCAGAAAGATTCATTTCTAGCAACCATAAACACTAATTTTAAGTACCTCTTGGTACCGTTATAGTACCGAGGCGGCTTGAGGCAGGTAAAGTTCTATATTGACGAGGAGCACTACGAGGAGCTCAAAAAGCTGGCCCAGGAGCAGGGGCTAACTGTGCCTGGTTACGTTAAGAGGCTCGTGCTTAAACACCTCGGAGAGATTGAGGGAGGCATAGAGGAGAACTTGGAGTACTTGCTCCAGAGGCAGGACCAAATGAGGAAGGAGCTCGGGAGGATAGGCCTCGACCTCATCAAGCTGCAGAAGCGGGTGGAGTACCTTGAGCGGTACATCCGTAGAGAGGCTTCGACAAAAACTTAGACTGTATAACCCGTGGTGGGTAGATGGCCTTTGGTACGAAAAAGATAAAGAGTTCTTGGAGTATAAACGTGAACCCTACAAAGTCATCAGCCGGATGTACCGTTATATCAGGGATACATTAAAGAGGAACCGAAACAAATACGGGATAGTAACGATTAGAGGTCCTAGGCGCGCGGGTAAAACTACAGTGATAAAATTACTTATATATTCTTTAATCAATGAGCTAAGAATCGATCCTCAAAGCATCTACTATATCTCACTTGACTACCAGAGACTTGGGAATACTAGCCTTCTTGAAATATTAGAAACGCTGGCTAAGACCGAGGGAGATAAGTACATTTTCTTAGACGAAGTCTCCATGTATGAAAATTGGTCACTGGTTCTAAAAAACATCTCAGATCAAGGATTACTTTCTCAAGGAAGACTAATAATAATAGCTACTGGAAGCCACTCAATGGATCTGGCACAGGCAGCCGAAAAGCTTAGTAGCAGTAGACGAGGCGAACTAGCAACGGCATTTAACTTGGGAGGAAACTTGCTTTTTACTCCTTTACGTTTCTCAGAAGTAGCAGAGGGGTTAAGTAGCGAGTTGGATTCGTACCTAAGCAGTGGTAGAAAAAGAAAAGCAGGTATAAGATTCAATATTCTTGTTGATTTGAAAGAAGGAAAAATCAATGAAAATTTATGGGATCTCTACAACGGATTTGGTGCATCGCTTGAAGAGATGTTTGAGGCTTATTTAATCCATGGCGGTTATCCAAAAGCAGTCAAAGAGTTTTATGAGAATAAAAAGATCACGGAAAACTTCTATTACGAAATAGCCGAACTGCTTATCAATGATTCAAAAAAGGCAGGGTTAGATCCACAGCTTCTTCGAAAGATTCTAACTGAGCTTGTGAATCCTAAAAAGCTATCCGGACCTTTTAACGTATCCGACCTTACAGAAATAGAAAGAAATTTAAAGGAAAAGCAAATCAGGGACCAATACTTACAATATCTAAAATCGACATGGGCATTTTTCTTCTCATATAGTGAAAGGAAAGACACACAGTGTCAGCCAAACTACAATGAAAACCCTAAACTATACATACTCGACCCATTCCTTTTCTACTCGCTATATGCATACCTAAACAACATACCCGATCCGCTGGAAAAGTCGAGAACACTCTTAAAAGATGAAAAATTCAAGGGGCTCTTCGTAGAAAGCGTGGTGGCTTCCCACCTCTTGCTAGCACAGCAACTCTTTGAACACTTGCCAGGAACAATAAACTACGACAGAGTACTAATGTATGGAAAAACACCCACATCAGAGTCCAAAGAAATTGACTTCATCTCATGCATCAGAAAAAAAGAACAATTATACCGTTTCCAAATAGAATGCAAATATCGCAAATACCTGAATAGGAAAACAATATCCCCAAACACCATAGTACTCACCAGAGACATTTTAGACTCCGACCCAGAGAGACACATATCCTACGTGCCAGTACCACTTTTTCTTTTACTCTTGTAACAACACAATATTGGTACCGATACAGTACCATTTAAGTACTAATAGAAGTTAGAAACATAGTACCATTTAGTACTAGTAAGGTACCTATAACAGACTTCTCTTTATCAAAGAAAGCTTTGAACCCTATCTCGATTTTTCCACAATCTCTGGGAACTCTTCTAGGTAAAGTTCAAGCGCCTCTTTCAGGTTTTGGATGGCCTCCTCGATTGTTCTCCCTTGTGTCGTTACGCCTGTAGTGACCTCCTTGATTATGTACATGTCTTCTTCTTTCCACAGGACGGCTTGCAACTCCATGGTTGCCCCTAAAATAAAACTGATCGCCATTTTAAGTCCTATCGGCAAGGCAAGCCACAAAATTTCATCGTGAAGAGTCGGGCTTTGCCCAAATATTCTGGTGCTAGCAGTATGAGCCTCGGTGCCTTGGTTGGAAGAGGATTCTCCTTGGAGAGCTACCTTGCAAACCTTCAAGGCAAGAATTAATAACGAAATTATTCTTAATAATAACTTTGTTATTTTTGTTTTTCTCTGTTCAAAATAATATGCATAACATTGTTATGCTTAGAAATAACATTGTTATATTCAAATTTTTCCACATATCCACAACCTAAACGGTAGCAGGAATTTATTTCCAGCGATGAGCTAAAAGAGGGGCGTGGCGCCCCGGCCGGGATTCGAACCCGGGTTCTGCGGCTCGACAGGCCGCCATTCCAGGGTTAGCCTTCCTGGGCCACTAGACGACCGGGGCTACGAATAGTTGTTGTTTGCGGTTATTTATTCTGGGGACTGCTTAAAAATGTTTTGCTGTGTGGGGCTAGGAGTGTGAGAAGGAGGTGGGTGGTGGGCCCGCCGGGATTCGAACCCGGGACCCCCCGGTTATCAGCCGGATGCTCCACCAGGCTGAGCCACGGGCCCTAAGGTCGTTTTTTAGTAGGGGTTGTCTGGTAATAAATTTTTCTTTGCATGTGCATAGTTTTTCTGCTGGCTTTTGATGATGAGTTTGCACTGGATGTGTTTGGGCATTTTCTTATAGGAAACATGTGGCAGTCTGTGAGATATGGTCTTGGGGAGGATGTAGCAGTATTCCTGTTCTTATTAGAGTAGCAGGTGTCTAATTAGGTCTATTTTGCTACGGTTGTAGAGGTATGAGAGGGGTATGATTTTTATTTCGTTGTGGGCTTTTCCTTCTGCTTCTTTTAGTCGATCATCTTTAACTATAAGTATCTTTTTCTCAGCATTCACGTTTTGGAGTCTGTAGAGTGCTTCTAGGATGCTTCCCTCTATTACTATTTCGAAGGCGAATTTTAGAAGGCCCTTGTCTAGCCAGGCAACATCTATTCTGGTGTTCCCAAGATTGTATTCGATGATGCTTTGAAGTTCTAGTTCTCTGCCCAAATTAGCAAGGAGTTCTTGAACTTCTTGATGAAGATTCGTTCCTTGTTTGTTATTTGGCTTTGTGCTTGATAATCTGAATAAGCCGCTTTTTAACAAAAACTCTTTGTCTATGCCTTTTACAGTCCTTAGAAGTAATTTTTCAAGTTCGTTGTCTAGTGTAATCTTATCTTCAAAGCTTATCTGGTACTTTTTAATCTCTTCGTAGCTTGCCATGGAACTCCATATTGATTCGCATGGGTTTAGAAATATGTGTATACTGTACCATCTTGGGGTTATTCCGGCCCACAAAGCACCAGATTCTTCTGTTGCAGAAATGAACACTTCGAGGATTAGTTCACTGTCTCTAACGATGTCTTGTGGTACTATTACAACTCTTTTGTCAACATATTTTAGTGTTTTGCCAATTCTCTCAAGCCGTATAAGTGTGTCGCCTTTTTTTAGGAAGTAATAGTTTACTATACGCTGGTAGGAAAGAAGTATCGAAAGAAAAATATTTTTCTCGGGTATTATTAATTTGTCTGAAAACTCGTTTTCTAGGTCATCCAGGATTTTTCTAAATCTTTCTGGATCTTTTACTAGGACTTCTTTTGGATTGCCTCTATCAAAGACAAATATACCTTTCGCAATCAAATTACTAATGAAGTCATAGAAATCCAAAAAGTATGAATTGATAGTTCCGGCACTTTTGCATCGAATTTCTAGAGAATTGAATTTATGTACAAGGGGAATGTCTGTTTGTTCAATTGCTATAGTTACCGACTTATCTCTAATCGTGAAATAGGCCCTATAAGTAGTTGGCAGATTGGGCCTAGGTGATTTAATCTCGCTAAGGCTTGGTGTTAAGCCTAATTGTTTTGCCACCTCTAAAATTGTATCTTTGCTGAAGGAAATTTTGTTTCCTATTAGAGAAGCCTTCAGCATTTTTACAGCGACTTTTATGTCTTCGCCGAGTAGCGGTAGCGAAGTTCGTTTAAGCAATTCTTGAAGAATCACCTCTTTATATGAATCTGTTTCGTTAGACTGCGTCATTTTGGCATCTAATGTATATTCTCTTAAAAACAAGAATAAATAAATTTGTAAGTCACCCTGCATGCTGTTTTTCTTCACGCCAAAGAAAGGAAGAACACCAATAGTGGCTTTTTAGTTAGTCATGAAACATGTTTTAGTTTTTCTCCTAATAATCACCATTTATGGGCAATTTTTGTCCGCTTTTTCGTTTAGATTTTAAACCCCCGTGTGTTTATTTTAGGGTTATGAGGCTGGAGATTGGTAGGTATATTGTTATTGATGACGAGGTTTGTCATGGTAAGCCTGTGTTTAAGGGAACCAGGGTTCTGGTTAGTGATGTTGTTGAGCTTCTTGGGGCCGGCGTGTCTATAGAGGAGATTGTTAGGGACTATTATCCCAGCCTGAATGAGGAGATGATAAGGGAGGCGTTACGTTATTTTGCATCGTGTTAAGGATGGCAGGGGATACAGCGGTCAAGCTTGTAATAGGCTGTGTGTTTTAGGCTTAAGGGATCGTCTCTTCTAGTTGTCGGCTTCATGGAGTTCTCGTTGGGTTTATGTTATGCTTTTTTGGCATGTGGCGTGTGACCATATGTCTTTTAAGAGGTTTTCTGTTGTGTTCTTTAGATCGTCATCGCTTTTTCCGCCTTTGATTATCTCTTTGAATTCGAGCCTTGATATGTCTGCGTTTAGGGGTAGTACGTAGTTAGAGAAATTGATGAGACTTTTAAGCCCTTCAATTGATTTTTCTAGGTTTTTGCGTCTCTCATCACTGGGATGTTTGAATAGGTTAAAGCCTCTGCTTGGTTTTACGCCTACGAAGTTTAGGTTTAAAAGTGCATCTGCTTCTATTGTTCCTGACTTAGCTAGATTAATGACTCCGAGAAACCTTGCCATATAGTCTGGGGTCGACAGCCCAAAATCTTTTGCGTATTTCATGAGTCTTCTCAGCATTCTGGCTGTTCTCCTGGAATCTACTATGGATGGTCTTAGGACGACTACGTATCGTGTAGCAGCATATATGCTCAAAACCGTGTAGCGTACATCGAAGAATGGGGCACTATCAATAATTATAAAGTCGTAAAAGTTGTATGCTCCGCTTTTCTCTAGGAGTTCTCGAAACTCGGGGCCTGGACGCCCGGTATTCCAGAGTTCCTCCACAATTTGTTCTAAGTCTTCTCCTGGAGGTAGAATGTTAAGCTCTACACCTCCATGTTTTACCGGCGTGACGTAGTCGCTAATTTTTCTCGTAATCAAGCCTTTGTTGTAATCTCTGTAAAGGTTAACCAGGGTGGACCCTTTTGTAAGACTGTCGTCATATTTATCTTCCTCCATCAAAGAAAGGCTTAGCCCAGCTGTGGGGTCAAGGTCTAGTATTAGCAGTTTTAGTGGCGAGACGAGTCTCTTCTCGACGAGCCACTTTGCCAGGAATATTGCTAGTGTTGTTTTTCCAACACCGCCAGACGCAGATACAAAAGATACAACCTTACATGTTGATGACATGTAAACCGCTCACCTCTGAATATACGCATGCCTTGAGATTGGTTGCAGTGCAAAGCTTCCTTAAATTTTCCATGTATTCTTCACTAATTGTCTTTACTACGTGGAAGACACATACATCTTTGAATCCTGCTATGTGTACAAGTGCTAGCGCTTGGCCAAAGCCACTGTAGAACCTTGAAGGATACAGCTTTACTTCGCAGGCTTCTGTGTCTATCGACAAATCTGCTTCTACACCGTTGATTACTGTGTTGGCTCTTGCTCCTAAATGATTTGCCAGGAGCTCGCAGAATTCACGTTCATTCGTGGATGTTTCAACTATTTCTCGGAGCTTTCCTATGGAATCTAAACTTAAAATGCCCTGGAGCAGACGCATGTCCCTCTATTAAGAAGTTTGTATTATCAAATATTAAGCTTTATCGCTTTGTTAGATAAAAAATCTAAATTGCGAAGAATTACAGCTTTTTGTTCTTTTCTTGTTCAAAGTGAGAAAAAGGCTTCCTCATAGTTTAGGATTTTTCTTTCACTTAATATGACTGGCTCTTGATTAGCTGTATTACTTGTTGTGGTGTTTGGTTTGGGTGTGTGATTATGAGTTGTATATGGGTGTCTGGGTTTTTTAGGTGGTTTTTGATGTGTTGTGGTAGGTCGTTTGCGGCTTTTTGGGACTGTGTCGCGATTGTGCGTGGGTCGATGTAGGTGCTTTTTCTTATTACTATGGAGGATGGGTGTGTGGGGTTTAGGTTTGGGTTTCCGTGGGCGTAGAAGTGGTCGTATGTGTCGTGTTGTGGTAGGTAGATTATGATTAGTATTGGGGCTGGGGTCTTGATTAGGTTTAGGGTTTGTGGTGAGAGGTCTTTTGCGGCTTTGTCTGCTTTTACTCCGATGATGCAGTCTCCGCGTGGTGTGAGTTCTGGGTCTCTGGTTATCTCCATTGTGGTTTTGTGGGTTGCGCGTATGTTTGGGTGTCCCTTGGCGTTGATTATCTCTATGGGTGTGCCGTCTAGAAGCCGAACCATGTTTCCAGTGATTGTTGGCGGAAGTGTGTGTTGTATGCTTTTTCTAGCCTGTCTAGGGCGTTTGTTACCCTGTCTAGGGAGAACTGGTGCTTGTCTACTAGTAGGCTTATGATTTTTTCTTTGTCTGGCTGTCTCCACGTGAGGGTGTAGTTGTCTGTGACTGGTGGGTTTTGGAAGAGCTTTAGTATTTCTTGGGGCGGGACGTCGCTTTGCCACTCGACTGTTTTGAAGATTTTGTCGGGGTCCCTGAGCTCTTTGACTAGTTTTAGTGCCTTTTTTACGCCTATGTCTTTTGCGCCTTCTGGAGCGTAGTCTGTGCCTACGAGTATGCCTATGACTATTAGCTGTTCATGTGTTATGCCGTGTGTTTTTAGGAGCTGTTCTAGCTCTATTATTTCTGGCTTTACTTCTACGTAGACGTCTTTCCTGGGCAGCTTCCTCTTGCCGGTGACGCCGAGGTTTCTGACTAGTCTGGGGCTTCCGAACAACAGGGAGTCGAAGTCCTGGCTGCCCGTGGCCCAGGCGTCTCCCTTTTTTGCTAGGTGTGCGGCCTGGGCTTCTCCCTCGCTTGGGGCGTTTATGTATGGTATGCCCATGTACTGTAGGAGTAGCTTGGCGTCTTCGACCATGGACGTGGAGAGCCTGCTGGTCTGCTGTGCATAGACTCTGGCTTCCTCGAGGTCTCCTCTCTCGATTGCCTCCTTGTATTTTTGTTCTGCCTGGACTTTTACCTGTAGCCTTCTCTCCAGCTCCTTCTGTTTTAGTTCTGGGGGCTTGCCGTCGAAGACGTAGACGGGCTTTATGCCTACCTCTACGAAGTTTATTGTCCTGTAGAATAGGCCGTTGAGGTGGCTGGTTATGTTGCCCTGTGCGTCCATTAGGGGTGTGCCGTCTTTCTGCCTTATTGTTGCGAGGAACTGGTAGAGGATGTTGTAAGCGTCTATGGCTATGACCTTTTTGGCGAAGAATTCTAGGTCTACCTCCTTTGCTACGGGCTCTACTAGCTCCTTTATTTTAACTCCCACTTGTGTTCGCCTCTTTCTTGAGTAGCTTGATTATCCTCATGTTTTTCCTGGAGCCTTCGACCCTTATATAGCCACGTGTCTCGAGTATGAGGAGTAGCTTGTTGAACTCTTTGGGCGAGATTTCTTGCCCGACGTATTTTAGGGCCTTGTTTACGTTTTCGTAGAGGTCTTTGTCGTTTAGTGTCCCGTTGTTCCGTTTAAGCTCAGAGAGAACAAATAGGACTGCCTCGTTGTTCATTTTCTTCACACGTAGAATCCTGTTACGGTTAGCTGTTGCTTGGAGACTTTCCTGGCCCTCTCGTTCCAGGCCTCGTAGAACTTTATAATGTCCTGTGTGAGGGACGGCTTGACCTTCTTTAGTGCCTCTTCGAAGTGCCTGGCATAGACCTTGTCAATGTTTATGTTTTCTCGTAGAGCTAGGAGACCAGCCTCCCTCACGAGCACCTCTATGTCTGCACCTGTGTAGCCTTCTGTCTTTTTGGCTATTTCTAGGAGGTCTACGTCTTCTGCGAGCGGCATGTTCCTCGTGTGTACCTTGAGTATCTCTAGCCTGGCTTTCTCGTCTGGCGGCGGGACATATATTAGTCGGTCAAACCTGCCCGGCCTCAGCAATGCTGGGTCAATTATGTCGGGCCTGTTAGTGGCGGCAATCACGACCACGCCCTCAAGCCTTTCTAGGCCGTCTATCTCTGTGAGGAGCTGGCTTACTACGCGCTCTGTTACGCCCGAGTCTGTCGAGACGAGTCCCCTCATTGGGGCGAGGGCGTCTATCTCGTCGATGAAGATTATGCTTGGGGCGACCTGTCTGGCCTTCCTGAAGAGCTCCCTTACTGCCCTCTCGCTTTCTCCTACCCACTTGCTGAAGACTTCTGGACCCTTTATGCTTACAAAGTTTGCCTCGCTCTCGGTGGCTACAGCTTTTGCCAGCAAGGTCTTGCCTGTGCCTGGCGGGCCGTAGAGCAGGATGCCCTTCGGCGGATCGATGCCTAGGCGCCTAAACGAGTCTGGATATTTCAGTGGCCATTCTACTGCCTCGCGGAGCTGCTGTTTTACTTCTTCTAGTCCACCTATGTCGGTCCAGCGTACAGTTGGGACTTCTACCTCGATTTCCCTGAGGGCGCTTGGAGTTATTTCCCTGTATGCATTCATGAAGTCCTCCATTGTGACTTCGATTGTCTCTAGGACTTCTACTGGGATTTCTTCGCGTTCTAGGTCTATCTTTGGGAGAACCCTTCTCAGGGCCTTCATTGCGGCTTCTCTGCAGAGGGCGGCTATATCTGCGCCTACGTACCCGTGTGTTATCTCTGCTAGCTTCTCGAGGTCGACGTCCTTTGCTAGCGGCATGCTCCTGGTGTGTACCTTGAGTATCTCTAGGCGTCCACGCTTGTCTGGTATGCCTATCTCTATTTCCCTGTCGAACCTGCCAGGCCTCCTGAGGGCTGGGTCAACAGCGTTGGGCCTGTTTGTCGCGCCTATGACTATCACGTCTCCGCGTGCCTCGAGTCCGTCCATTAGTGCTAGTAGCTGTGCTACTACCCTCTTCTCAACTTCTCCTGTAACCTCCTCTCTCTTTGGGGCGATGGCGTCGATCTCGTCTATGAAAATTATTGCGGGGGCGTGCTCCTTTGCCTCTTCAAAGATTTCTCTCAGCCTCTGCTCGCTTTCGCCATAAAACTTACTCATTATTTCTGGACCGTTGATTGCTATGAAGTATGCGTCTGTCTCGTTTGCGACAGCCTTAGCCAGCAAGGTCTTTCCTGTGCCTGGCGGGCCGTAGAGCAGGATGCCCTTCGGCGGATCGATGCCTAGGCGCTTGAAGAGCTCGGGGTGCCTGAGGGGCAACTCAACCATTTCACGTATCTTCTGCTTGGCCTCCTCTAGGTCTCCGATGTCGTCGTATGTGACCCTTGGTATTTTGCCTGTGTCTACTGGTCTTTCAAGTATCTTTAGCTGTGTCTTGTCGGTTACGACTACTACTCCCTTTGGCTTTATGTTTGTGACAGTGAAGTGTATCACTTGCCCAAGTACGGGTATCTGTATAACGTCTCCCTCTATTATCGGCCTGTCGAGCAGGCGTTTCTTGACGTATGCAATGAAGTTCTCGTCCACCGCTAGCGTCATTGAGACTGGGGCCAGCCTGACAAACGTTGCTGGCTTTACTTCGGCCCTGCGCACCTTCACCTTGTCGCCGATGCTTACCCCGGCGTTTTTACGTGTCCAGCCATCCATCCTTATGACTCCTTTCCCCTTGTCCTCGGCGTAGCCCGGCCACGCCACTGCCACGGTCTTTCTCTTGCCCTCTATCTCTACGACGTCGCCCGCGCTGATGCCGAGTGCCTCCATTGCGTCTTCGTCTATTCTTACTCTGCCTCTTCCAGCCTCGTGTTGCCTGACCTCCAAGACCTTCAGCTCTATTTCTTGGGGTTTTTCTCCATCACTCAAATTAGTCACCAGAAACCTAAAATCAAAGATGAAACTGTGCTTATAAATTTGCTTTTCATGGAGGCTTGGAAAAGGTAAAATTAATATTTAGATGATTTCTTCGACACTGCGGCGATAAAAGTATGGGACTGCAGAAGGGAGAATTCGTACTGATCAACTACACGCTCACAGTGCTCGACGACACGCAGGAAAAAGTGATTGACACCACCTACAAGGAGGTTGCCGAGAAGGCTGGGCTCAAGACCGAGAACGTAGTCTTCGAGCCTGAACTAGTCATTATTGGGGAGGGCTTCGTCATAAAACCCATCGAGGACGTGCTTGTAGAGATGAATGAGAATGAAAAGAGAGAGTTCGTCCTCGAGCCTTCCCAGGCCTTCGGCGAGAGAGACCCTAAAAACATAGTGATTCTCCCAGCGAGGGAGCTTTCAAGCAGGGGGGTCATACCAAGGGTCGGCGAAGAAGTAGAGATCGAGGGAAGGAGGGGCCGAGTAATAAGGATAGGGGCGGGAAGAGTTACAATAGACTTTAACCATCCATTTGCAGGCAAAAAGGTCAAGGTAGAGTTGACGCTCGAAAAGATCCTCAAGGACGATGCAGAAAAAATAAGGGAACTGTTCCACAGGTGGTTCAGGAACATCCCCAAAGAGAATATAAAGGCAGAGATAGCTGGGGACACAGTAAAAATAGAGGTGCCGACCTCGATATTCCTCATTGAAAACGCCTTCACGCTTCTCAGCGGCTTTGTGAGGGATGTCCAGAGGCACTTCGAAAATATCAACAATGTAGAATTCGTAGCCAAGGTGCCCATCGAGAGGCCAAAGAAGGAGGAAGAAAAGAAAGGAGAAGCAGCGAAGGAGGAGTCTAAGGAGTCTTCCGCTGGGCAAGAAAGTGCTTCGCAAGAATCCAGAGCCGAGGCGAAGGAGGAGCAGTAGCCTCCACTTCGCATAGGTAAAGGTTTTCTCCGACTTTTGCGACACGCTTTATAACGTTTATTTTTTCGCCTTCTTCTAGGTAGACCGGGTTGCACTCTAGGGGGTACTGCTTTTTTATGTCCTCGCTACAAGATGGCCTAGTGTATCGGACAGATGCGCCCGGTATCGCTACCTGGGCTTCTAGAATCACCTGGAAGGGCAACTCTTCTACCTCGACTACTTGCATTCTCTCCGCCAGCGCCGGGCACACGTTGTAGTGGTTCCGGGTAGAGACCACCCTATAGCTGACTAGTGGCCTGAGCGCGCCTATGCATACAGAGAAGTTTTCACAGCCAATGCACTTGCTGGAAAGCATTGGCTGGAAAATTGACCCCTTCGACGCGAAGGACTCGGTTACCATTGATATTGTTTTTCTCCCCATTTCCCATCGACGCTCCTGCTTCTACATGGAAAGGGGGAATTACTTGACATAGCCGTAGCCTATAAGCCTCCATTTGCCGGCGATCTGCCTAGAGATGGCGACCCTGTCGCCCTTTTCCGCCACTACTGGGATGCGGAGCTTCAAGTGTACCACGTTGTCTCTGGTGCTTGTCGCTTGCCCAATGGACAGGGAGGTGCCGATGTTTATCAGCAGTATTTCGCCCGCCTTAATTGGTTCGACCTTGAGGGGCTGATCAATTCCCACGACCCTCTCCAAAAGATATGTATCTATCTCTACGTCGTAGAGAGCCGGTGGCAGAGTGCCCGGGTAGCCTACAACGTTCCCAATCAACGCGTCTGCCTTTGTGAGGCTTGGGTCAAGTGTTGTTCCCACGGCTATTAGGCCTCCTGGGTAGGCTTTTTCAAGCGGCTGGTTCCCCGTCTTTAGCGAGGTTATAGTGGTGTAGACTGGCTCGTAGACCTCTTGGCCGTCCTTCTTTAGCTTGATTCCAGGCCTTATCTCTATCTCGTGTCCAAGCTCGAACTTGCCCTGGACAACTGTTCCACCCAGCACTCCCCCAACCATGTCCTTGACGCTGGTGCCAGGCTTGTTGACGTCAAATGACCTTATCACGTACATTCTGGGGGGCTTGGATGTGTCTCTCTTGGGGGTAGGAATGTACTTCTCGAGGGCCCATATCAGCGCGTCTATGTTGACCTTGTGTAGAGCTGACACAGGTATAATTGGAGCATTTTCTGCTACTGTTCCCTCGACAAACCTCTTTATTTCTTCGTAGTTTTCCTTTGCACGCTCCTTCGAGACAACGTCTATCTTGTTCTGGACAATAACTATGTTTTTCACGCCGATTATTGAGAGAGCCGTCAAGTGTTCCCGGGTCTGGGGCTGGGGACACTCCTTAGTAGCGTCGATGACCAGGAGTGCGCCGTCCATGAGGGCTGTGCCTGCAAGCATGATTGACATGAGCATTTCGTGTCCCGGCACGTCGACGAACGAGACTTTCCTAACGAATTCTAGAGGAGTTCCACAGTACTTGCACTTCCCGTCCTTAGGCATCGTGGCACTAGTATAGTAGGCCTGCGGCGGGGGACACTTTGGGCACCTGTATATCTCGGCATCAGCGTAGCCAATCTTTAGGGTTATGCCTCTCTTTATCTCTTCGCTGTGCCTCGAGGCCCATATACCCGTAAGTGCCTGGACCAGCGTTGTCTTGCCATGGTCGACGTGTCCCGCGGTACCTATATTGACTAGTGGCTGTTTTTTAATTGCTTCTGCAAATTCATCATCACTCATATGGGGGAAAAATTATTGTCCTCTATTTAAACCTGTAGCAGATGGGAACGTGTAGCCGGAGCTCCGCAGAGATATTAATTTATATGTATCGCGTTCATGATGGTTAGGGTTAGGTATGGCTATTGAAAAGAACTTCCTGAAGGGCACAACTACTGTCGGAATAGTGGGTAAGGACTTTGTGGTTCTTGCTGCTGATAGGAGGGCAACGGCTGGGAGCTATATTGCCAACAAGCAGGTATGGAAAATAGTAGAGATAGATTCACATGTAGCGGCGACTATAGCTGGGACTGTTGGAGACGCACAAATGCTTATCGATAGGCTCAAGGTCGAGGCTGGATACTACAAGACGACTGTTGGGACACCTATACCTGTCAAGAGCCTAGCCACCTTGACGTCGCTTATCCTATTCAATTATAGACCAATACTGCTCGTCCAGATGCTTATAGGCGGGCTGGACGGCGACGGCCCATCCCTCTACTCGGTGGACTGGCTCGGCACGGTTACGCAGGAGAAATACACCGCTACAGGCTCGGGGTCTCCCTACGCTGTCTCGATGCTGGAGCACGAATACAGGGAAGACATGACGCTCGAGGAAGCTGTTAACCTAGCTGTCAAGGCGGTTAATGTTGCCCTGGCAAGGGATCCTGGGAGCGGCGAGGGCGTAGACGTGGCTACAGTTACAAGGGAGGGAGTAAAGCTGATCAGGCGCTAGGCTAGGGTTTATATATTTGATTTTTCACTAGCAATTTGGCTAAGAGCCTTTTCCAGGTGAAATTCTTGGAATCAATAGTTGCAGTTGCCAGGGAAATCCGTGAGGCAATATTCAGCACAGTGCCCAGGGATACAGAGATAACAAAGGTAGACTTTGAGGGGCCAAAGGTAGCCATATACACGAGGCGCCCCCAGGTGTTCTTGGAAAACGACGGCGAGCTTGTAAAGAAGATTGCCAAGACAATCAAGAAGAGGGTAATAATTCGGGGCGACCCAGAAAAGAGAAAAAGCGAAAAAGAGACAGAGGAAGTAATCGAGAAGCTCATACCAGAAGAGGCCGGGCTAAAAAACGTCTACTTCAACGATATCACAGGCGAGGTCGAAATAGAGGTACTCTTTCCTGAGAAAGTTACACAGGACGCATTAAACGCCATATTCTTCGAGACGCTTTGGACCCCACGTGTATTGAGGAGGCCCCCGGTTCACTCGAGAACCGTGAAGGAGATCAGGGACCTCTACAGGGCGTCGAAGCAAGAGAGAATAGACTTCCTGAAGAAGCTTGGCTACAAGGTCTATAGGAAGCCTATCTTCCCGACACAGATGGTCAGGATAGTCTCGCTCGGCGCGGCAAGGGAGGTCGGCAGGAGCGCCATCCTAGTACAGACGCCGGAGGCAAACATCCTCATGGACGCTGGGTTAAAGCCTACGGGCAACGGTGACGAGCTACCATTGTTCGATTTGCCAGAGTTCGACGTGGACGACCTGGACGCGGTCGTTATTACCCATGCGCACCTCGACCATATAGGCGCCCTGCCCGTGCTGTTCAAGCACGGCTACAAGGGGCCCGTATACATGACCGAGCCAACCCTCCACTTGGCGAAGCTCCTCTTGGAGGACTACGTAAAGGTGTCTGAACGCGAAGGCAAAGACCCGCTATACTCTATGCGTGACGTGAACTCGTTTATTCTCAACACGTACACGCTGACATATGGAGAAGTTACCGACATTGCACCGGAGATTAGGCTGACGTTTTACAGGGCTGGACACATCTTGGGATCAGCTATGATCCATCTACATATAGGCGACGGCCTGATAAATATAGTATATACTGGCGACGTGAAGTATGCGAGGACAATGCTTCTCGACCCTGCATACAACAAGTTCCCGAGGGCAGAGGTCTTGATTATTGAGAGCACCTACGGCTCCAAGACAGATGTTTTGCCAAGCGAGGATGACGCGAAGCTGGAGCTCGGGAAAATAGTCCTGGAGACTGCACAGCGAAACGGCATAGTACTTATACCTGTCCTCGCAGTGGGCAGGGCCCAGGAGGTTCTGCTGGCCTTGCTTGACCTGATGAAGAAGCAGGCCATACCACAGCTACCCATATTTATCGAGGGCATGATTGACGAGGTTTCAGCTGTACACATGACTTTTCCCGAATACCTCTCGGCAACAATCAGGGGCATGATCTATAACGATGAAAACCCGTTCACTTCTGAGAATATCCACGTTATACGTGGCGAGGCCCGCGAAGACGTGATAGAAAAGAAGCCGGCAATAATTCTCGCTACATCCGGCATGCTTACGGGCGGCCCCGTGTTGGACTATCTAAGGATGCTTGCAGACGACGAGAACAGTAGTCTTGTCTTCGTAAGCTACCAGGTTGAGGGCACGCTTGGCCGAAAGATTCTTGGAGGCCTCAGGAAGATAACGTTCTCAGACCCCTCTGGGAAAGCCATAACAAAGGATCTAAAGATGCAGGTATACAGGGTTGAGGGCTTTTCTGGGCACAGCGACAGGAGGCAACTAGAGGCTTTTATACGTAGAATGGAGCCTACACCTAAAACGGTTATCCTCAACCATGGCGAGACAAGCAAGATAGACGAGTTTATGCGTTACCTTGGCAGCGAGTGGTTCAAGAAGAAGTCTGGCCTAAGCTTCGAAGTGAGGGCCCCGCAGAACGCCGAGAGTATACGCCTCGTATAGGGGCTACTTTGTTGAGAGGTTCCAGACCTCGTCTCCTAGATAGTGGAGCGTTTTTATTGCTTTTCCTTTTTGGCTGGTCTTGATTTCTTGTGAGCTCATCAGGGATAAGCCTATAGCTATCGTCCTGGCCTTGTCTAGTTCCTTTACGAGGACCCTTGTGTTGGGCCCGAATTCTCCCTCTATCTTTTTTATTCCTGGAACCATTACGTCTGCACCGTTCAGGATTTTTGGCACGGCGCCTGCATCAACGTATACGGAGGGGTAGCTTGGGGATAGATTGGCCTTGTAGATATAGTATAGAGAGGGTATGAATCCGTCCCCTGTTACCCTGACAAATGCCAGGGTGTTGTCTAGAAAGTAGAGCTCGCTGAGCTCTGGGTGTTTGACTATGGCTATTTCTACGCGTTCTGCTTCCTGTATCTTCGCTACGTAGTCTTTTCCAAGCTCCTTCTCTGCTTCTTCCTCTAGCTTCTTCCTGTCCTTCTTACTCAGAAGGTACCTCGAAACTATCTTCAGTTCCTTTGGAGACTTGCTCATAGCTTCCACCCTCAACAGTATAATAGGTTACGACGCCCTCTTTATCTACTACTGCCACGACGAGCTCCCTGTCGCTTTCTAGGGCCCTTCTAAACATGTCTTCAAACTCTTCGAACCCCATCTTTGTGCCCTCCACTACGATCCTTATGAGTAAGCGGTGCACCTTGTTCTTCTTTTTCCAGTCGAGGAGAAACTCGCGTGGGTTAACCCCGTGCCGGACTATAAATGACCTATTCCTCAGGTCTGCATACACGTTCAGCTTCAGCCAGAAGTCGGGGTCGCCCTGGGCCGCCAGCTTTACAAGTTCGCTGAACTGGACTTCTTCCCCCTTCTCATTTTTCACTTTGAGTAGGCCCCTGTGTAGGAGATATGCGGCCTCAACAAGTGAGAGCTCTAGCCCGGACGTCGTCTGGAAACCGTAGCCCTTCTCGGCAAGCTTCGAAACGGCATCACTGTCTGTAACTACTACTTTGTCGCCTGACAGCCGTCCTTCGCCGATAATCTTCTGTGGCTCTTGCTGTGTTTTCCGTTCTTCCACGCGTTATTTTGGCCATCATACAATATAAAAGTTCTTGTCGCATAGTTAAGGCTGGTGAATAATCGATGCCGCACCATATACATTCTGGGATGCATGAGCACAAAGCCAAGGCCCTGAAAAACCTCAGGTATGCTTTTGTCACGGTTAGCACGTCGCGCTTCGAGGCAAAGCTTGGAGGAAAAACCATACCCGACGAGTCCATAGAAGTAGCTAAAAAGCTCATAGAGGCAAACGGCGACACGCTTGTAGAATACGTTTTGATCCCCGACAACCCGCGGCTCTTGCTTGAAGCATTCCTAGAGCTTGCAACCAGGGAGGATATAGACGTGATTGTGTTTAGTGGCGGGACGGGGCCCGCTCCTAGCGATGTAACGATCCAGACGCTTGGACAAGTCCTCGAGAAAACCCTGACTGGTTTTGGGGACGTCTTTAGATATCTTAGCTACAACGAGATAGGGCCTTCAGCCTTCCTAACAAACAGTGTTGCCGGCATCTTTTCTGGCAAGCTCGTGTTCCTCTTGCCTGGCTCGCCAAACGCAGTGAAACTTGCATTGGAGAAACTTATATTGCCCGAAAGCGGGCATATCCTGTCGCTGGCTAGGGGTAAGTAGCTATGTCTGAAGCCGGGAAAGTGAGAATGGTCGATATAACTGGGAAAGAGGAGGTCTACCGTGAGGCTACGGCTGTTGGGGCTATAAAGCTACGCAGGGAGACAATCGAGAAGATTAGGAGGGGCGAGGTCCCAAAGGGCGACGTTGTCTCCGTGGCCAAGACCGCGGCTATTCTTGCCGTTAAACGTACATGGGAAATTATACCCCTATGTCACCCTATTCCAATAACATCTGTACAGGTCGACGTGGAGTTGCTTGACGAAGAGGCAAAGGTCACTGTGAACGTGAAGACAACTGCCAGGACAGGCGTAGAGATGGAGGCGCTTACGGGTGTTAGCGTGGCCCTTCTCACGATTTGGGACATGGTTAAAGCCCTAGAAAAGGATGACCGCGGCCAATACCCGCAGACAGAAATAAGGTCGATAAGGGTAGTTGAAAAGGTAAAGAAAAAGGAGGAATAGAATTTAGCTACCTTTCTTTCTTGGGAACCCTTTTCGAGTCCCCAATTATCCAGTAGTCGCCGTCCTCCCTCTTTTCGAGCTTCCAGACGTATGCCTCATGCTTAACCCGTTCAAGCACCGTGGATAGCCCATGCATGGCTTCTTTTCTTGACACAGAGGCTACAGCTATAAAGAGTACGGGTTCGCCTGGGAACGCTTCGCCTTTCTTGTGGTAAATCATTATCCCGAGGAGGCCGTTCTTTTCGAGCTCCTCGCGGGCTATTTTTTCTAGGCTCTGCGTGGAGTAGGGCTCGGCGGCTTCATATACAAGGCTGTTGACCTTTTTACCCTCTATATTGCCCTTGATGCGCCCTGTAAATATCGTTACTGCTCCAGCCTCTGTGCCCAGTGAACCGAGAAAATCGCCGAGTAGCTGGGCTGGCTCAATTTTTTCGACGAACCCCACCCGAATGAAGCCTTTCTGTGCCATTTTATCCACCAGATACTGGGGGCGCTATAATTATTTGGCTCTCGTCTGGAAGGTACTCGTCGAGGTCTAGGCGTTTACCGTTTACGAGCACCAGGAGCTCTTCGACGGGGGATTCTTCCAGGCGATATTTCTCGTACAGGAGCTGTAGAAGCTCTCTGAGTGTAGCCTTCTCTTTATCTAGGACAATTACTTCTTGGTCCTTGCCTACTTGGTCCCTGACGACCGAGACATATTTTACGTATAGCTTCAGGGGCATCTGGGCTACGCCTTTAGGAATTCCACCATGAATTTTCGGAAGAACTCTATGTCTTCTAGATACACGAATTCGCCCTCACTGTGGATGTTTGTCCCTTCACGTATTGTTCCAAAAGCAATCACGTCCATTCCATACTCGTCGAAGAAGGAGCCGTCGTTTCCGCCCAGCTCTGCCGCTATCCCGATATTGCCTCCTCTAGCCTTGCTGGCCGCAGTGACGACTTTCTGCACGAAGGCCTGGTTTTTCGAGTACCAGCCTTTTTGTTTCCCGAGAATCGTTGTCTCAAGTGCTACTCCATGCTTCATGGCTATAGAGGAAATCGTGCTGAGGAGCTCGCGTATAGCCTCTTCCAGGTCCTCCTCCGGCAAAAGCCTCATGTCGAAGCCGGCCCACGCCTCTCCCGGTATACGGTTGTGCTTCTCTGGCTCAGAGGGCGGAAGCTTCACAATATTAATTGTGAACCTCCCCCAGACATACGGCACTGGGCTTCCAGGAGGAGACGGGAACCTAGAAATCTTCGAGCCGC
>NZ_JAVZIC010000010.1:33077-35902 GCF_038871435.1 Thermofilum sp. | reverse complement strand
GGAAAAACAGACCTCTACAAATTCTACAGAAGCCTCCTTATTTCCTTATCAATTTTAGGAAAGCCTTAACTCTTTCAGTTGAGGGAGAATCCAGTATTTTGCTCGCAGGCCCTTCCTCAATGATTTTTCCATGTTCCATGACGGCAATCCTGTCAGCCACCTCCCTCGCAAAGTCCAGCTCGTGGGTCACCGCGAGCATTGCAATGTTCCTCTTTGCGACGTCAAGCAGTACATCTATGACTTCTGCCTTTAGTTCCGGGTCAAGGGCAGAGGTAGGCTCGTCAAGAAACAAGATCACGGGATCCATGGCCAAAGCCCTAGCAATAGCAACCCTCTGCTGTTGTCCACCACTAAGCTGGAGCGGATACTTTTCTTCAAACCCTGCTAGCCCCACCTGGCGCAATAGTTCTAAAGCTGTCCTCCTTGCATCCTCCTTGCTGTAGCCCTTCACAATCCTAAGTGGAAGCGCTACATTGTCTACAACTTTCATGTGTGGAAACAAGTTGTAACTCTGAAAAACAAAGCCGGTCTTTGCTCTAGCTTTCCTGAGATCAACGCTGCCAGAAGTCAATTCCTCGCCATCTAGGAATACTTTGCCCCTGGAGGGTTTCACCAGGAGCACCGCAACCTTTAAGAGAGTGCTCTTCCCGCTTCCACTAGGACCCATAATTACTACTTTTTCTCCCCTCTTAACTGTCAGGGAAACACCCCTAATAACTTCTACCCCCTCATAGCCAGCCTCGACGTCCTCAAGCCTCAATACTTCCTCGCTTACCATGCCTATGCACCCGTGTATCCAGGGATCTTCAAAGCTTTCTCAATACGACGAGACGAATGGGAAATAGCATAGCACACAATGAAGTATACAAGGGCGACTACGAGATAAGCCTCGAGGGCCCTATACGTGTATGAGGCCACGTATTCTCCCCTCCTTGTTAACTCTACGATGCCTATCACTGAGGCGAGGGAACTTTCCTTAATAACGGTCACAAACTCGTTTACAAGCGAGGGAATAGATATCCTTAAGGCCTGCGGCAAAACCACGTACCTGTAAACTTGGTATCCAGAGAAACCCAGGGACTCGGCCGAGAGAATCTGGACCTCAGGGATACTCTTTACAGCAGACCTAAATATCTCTGCCTGGTAAGCGGCACTATTTAGCCCAAGCGCCAGAAAAATCGAGGTCATAGCGTCAAACTTTATTCCAAGAGCCGGGAGACCAAAATAAATCAATAGGATCTGTACCAAGAGAGGCGTGCCCCTAACAATCTCAATGTATGGCCGCGCTACAATCTTTCCAGGCGTCGTACTGAGCCCAAGAAGGATAACACCGAGAACAAGGCCGAGGAGAAAAGACGAAACAGACAATTCCAGAGTTACTACGATACCTCCAGCAATGTATGGGCCGTACTCCACTAGAAAACTGAGGAAATCCATAGACATCTCCTAGATAAAAAAGAAAAACATAAAAACATATATTTATTTTAGCTTGACCCAAGCCACTTTGCAATCTCGTTGTTAAAGATTTGTTGCATCTCGCCGGAGTCAATTAGTTTTTCTATCACACTGTTCACAACATATTTCAAGTCCTCAGCACCCTGAGGGACAGCAACAGCTCCTCCAATTGTTGGTATACTCACATAGGTAGCGATCTTCAGCGATGGCTCCTTTGTTATCAGCGCGTCGGCAATCTTATCGCCTAAAATCATTGCATCGATATCTCCTCTCTGTAGGGCCCAAACCAACTCAGGATATACATGGTCATATGACTTTACCTCGGCTTTTCCCTTCAAGTTATTATTTGCCCACTCTTCCTGTATCGTCCCAAGTTGGACTCCTATCTTTTTCCCGTATAGATCCTGCTCGCTCTTTATATTTGCGTTCTGTAGGGTAACCACGGCATAGCCTTTACTAGTATAGTATGGGATCGAGAAATCCACAACCTTCTCTCTTTCAGCCGTGGGAGTCATATCCGCGATAACTATATCAACGTCACCATTCTTCAGCGCCTCTATCAACCCGGCAAACTTCATGTCCTTTATCTCGAGTGAAACGCCCAGCTCCTGGGCTATTCTCTTAGCTATCTCTATGTCTATCCCTGCGTAGTTATGATTTGCATCTACATACTCGAATGGCGGCCAGTCTGCACTCGTCCCTACAATAAGCTTCCCACGAGCTTTGATTTTGTCAATATAGTTCTGTGCTTGCTGTTTCGAACTATATCCTAGTAGCCCGTATGTTGCTAGGCCTCCTACCAGTAGACCAACTATAAAAATTGCAAGCATATTTGGTAGGCTCTTAAAGTTTTTTATTTTTTGGCTCATGGCTATCAGAAAAGTTGTTAGTGATCTAGCTTTATAAACTTTTTTATTCATTAAAGATTTTTCAAATAGATAAAAATCCTCAATATTTAGGACATTTCCAGAAAAACATATTAATCCAAGACATTCAATAAGCGATATGTCCAGACGTGAGGGCGTCTCTTACTATGTCCGCTTGGCTCTACTCTCGCGCCCATACGTGTTGATAGCTCTCCAGCAAGGAATAATAAACTACTCAGCCCTTGCAAAGCTCATACACGGCGATGTAGAAAAAATCGCTGGGCGGAGCTTCACAAAAACCTCGATAAAAATGGCTGTCCTCAGGGTAGCTAAGTCAATGCTCGAGACAATACCTCCAACCCTCAGGCTCTCTAGGGTTCTCTCAAGTAGCTCCCTAAGAGTCTACCATGACTTAAGTGTTCTCTCGGTACCAAACAGCACTTTCCACACAAAAATTGAAAAAATGTTTGCTAGCGGCTCATTGTCCAAGACAAGTGTTCTCCA
>NZ_JAVZIC010000010.1:0-32977 GCF_038871435.1 Thermofilum sp. | reverse complement strand
TGCTTTGTCCCGCATACGGGGCAAACAAAATAGGCCATGTTTGTGACAACGCCTAGCAATGGCATTTTTACTTCTTGGCAGAAAGATATTGCCTTCTTGACGACTATCCTTGTCAAGTCGCTGGGAGTGGTCACGACGATAGCTCCGCTGAGATCCTTTATGAGCTGGGCGATGGTTAGTGGCTCGTCTCCGGTGCCTGGCGGAAGGTCGACCAATAGGAAGTCTAGTGGGCCCCAAGCAACCATGGATAAGAGCTCCCTTATGAATGAGGTCTTTAGGGGTCCCCGCCACACAAGGGCTGTTTCCTCGCTTGGAACCATCAGGTCTGAGGACACTATTTTTACGTTCCCAACTCCTACAAGGGGCATTAGGCCTGCCGGGCCCGCGTAGATAACTTGCCCATGGACACCGAACATTTTTGGTATTGATGGTCCATGAACGTCGGCGTCGAGTATGCCTACCTCGTAACCCTTCTTTGCAAGGGTAGCAGCCAGATTAGCAGTTACAAGGGATTTTCCTACACCGCCCTTTCCACTCAAAACCGCTATTTTGTATTTTATCTGGCTTAATCGCTTCCTTGCCTCCTCCTCTTGTTCTCTTATCTTTTTTAAAGCTTCTATCCTCATTTGTCTCTCTTTTTCTGCACTCATACTTCTTCATCTTTCTCGGCAGTATTTATGCGTTATTACAAATGTTTGACTTATAGGATATATTAGACAAGGAACCCCATCCAAAAGGATATCACGAGGAAAATGAGCCAGAGAGGCATGTTCCACCGCATAACTTTGAGCCCGTCTAGTGGCCCGATTGGGAGCAGATTGAAGAATGCTATCCAGCCGTTTAGGCTAGCTATGTATACTCCTAGTGGGCCACCTCCAATCAGTGCCACGAATCCTAGGAAGATGTTTGTTGCTGGTCCAGCGATAGAAATGATGCCATTAGTTTCTTTGTCAATCATGATTGCATATATGTAAACCGCTCCTGGAGCGATAAACTTTATTGGTATGTATGGAATTGCTGAGAGAAGCGTCAAGAAGAACATTTCCGGGTTTATCGAGTACCTTGCCGGATAACCGAAATGCTGGGCTACAAACTTGTGGGCCAGCTCGTGGGGAACGTATATTATAAATGAAAGGAAAAATATTACCAGCCCCTCTAAGATGCTTCTTGGAAAATATTCACCTGCGAAAACGAGGAAGACGGCCAGGGTCGACAGGAACAGTTCGATGATTTCGCGCGGATAAAACATGGGGAGACGTGTGGACATAGATCTCATAAGGTTTTTCTCTCCAAAAATATTAATTTTTCGTGGTCATCTCTGAGTAAAGTTTAAAATTGTGTAAATATCCAAGGCTCCTGTGAAACTGACAAGACGCCACTTTATATACCTAGCAGGAGCCGTCGCTGTGGCAACAGCTATTGGTGGATATTACTGGCTGTCCACAAGAAGCGAAAAGAGAATACTCAAGATATACAACTATAGCTCATACATCAATCCAGACATAATCAAGGATTTTGAGGCAAAATACAATGTCAAAGTAATTTACGACGAGTACGAGTCCGCAGACGAGGCGTTCGCAAAGCTACAGCTTGGGGGCGGAGGATACGACCTAATAGTCCTAACTGACCAATACGTGCCACAGGCAGTAAAAAAGGGCTTGATTCAGCCCTTAAACAAGGAAAAAACACCTAACCTAAGAAACCTCGACTCAATCTTTCTGGAAAACAGGTTTGACCCAGGGCTAAACTACTCTGTCCCCTATGCCTGGGGCACAACAGGAATAGGCATAAATACAGACTACGTCGAAGAGGGAGAAGTCAGTGGCTACGAGCAACTCTTCGACACGAAAGGCTTCCTCCCGAAACACAAGGGCAAAGTGTCCATGCTTGAGGAATTCCTAGAAGTAGTCAACGCGGCGAAGCTATACCTAGGCATACCTCTAGACGACTGGTCTGACCAGGCTGTCCAGAAGATAATAGACCTCCTCAGGAGCCAGAGAGACTTCCTAGCAGGCTACTATGGTGCAAGTGTCTACATTCCAGCTTTAGCAAAAGGAGACCTGCATGCCGCGCAGGCCTGGAGCGGAGACGTTGTCCAGGCACAAAGCGAGAACCAGAAGGTCAAGTATGTCCTACCAAAAGAGGGTGCATACATATGGATAGACTTTATGACTATACCCAAAAACTCGCAGGCACCCGACCTGGCACATCTCTGGATAAACTATATGCTTGACCCAGAGGTCGCCGCAAAAAATGTTAACTACATATATTATCCCTCGCCCATAAGGAAGGAGCTCCTCAGGGGACTAGTAGATGAACAGATTCTCAGTAACCCTGCTATTTATCCGCCTGAAACAGCCAAACTTATACAGACGATGCCGATAAGCGAAGAAATACTAAGCATAATTGAGCGAATAAGCACGGCGGTCAAAAAGGTCTAAAAACTATTTTTCTATACTTGATAATGTTTGCTTCGAGTAGATATAGCTTGCAACCAAAGATACAAGTATCATTATAGCAGCCAACGCGTTTAGCTCAGAGGTAGCTCTGCCACGGGCGGCACGTGACCAAATAACAAGTGGCAATGTTTTGAATCCTGGGCCTGTCGTGAAGGCGGTTTTAACAAAATCGTCGAAAGACATGGCGAAGGTTATGAGGAGAGAGGCGATTATGCCTGGCAACGCCAGTGGGAAATACACCCTGACAAAAACATCGAAGGGTTTTGCCCCAAGCGTATAGGCAGCCTCCTCCATGCTCCTAGAAGTTACCTGGAACTGCGGCTTTAAAGCTACGTATGCATAGGAAACATTATAAGCCGTGTGCCCAATGAGCACTGTCCAGAAGCCGAGCTCTACACCGGCATAGTAGTATAGCATCAGCAGGGAGACCGACTCTACTATCTCGGGTATAACAATTGGTGCGTAAAAGAAGCTATCAACAAATTTTTCGTTTTTCTTTGAAAAATAATATGCGGCGAGTCCCCCTAGAACCGTCGATATGATGGCAGATAAGATAGCTACCGATAAGCCGTTTACCATTGCGTTAAATATCTCTTGGTCTCTCAGCAACTCGAAGTACCAGTTGAGTGTAAAGCCTTTCCATTCTCCTGGATACTTGGCAGAATTAAATGACTGAACGATGATGTATAACAGGGGGACGTAGAGAAAAGCCAGCAATACAAAGACGTATATCTTGAGGACGCCTCTAAGCCTCAAGCTCGACACCCCACTTCATATACACATAGACAGCTAGTATGGAGACAAGCGTAATAAGCAGGGCGAGAATGCTTCCAGCCACCCAGTTCCTATACTTCAAGAAAAGATCCCAGATCAAGAAGCCCACAGTGTATCCATAAACTCCTCCAAGCATAGCTGGGACAACAAACTCCGTAAAAGACATCAAGTAGACAAGTGTTACACCAGAAAAGATGCCCGGCAAAGAGACCGGGAGCAGAACACGGAAGACCGTCTGGTGGGGCCTAGCACCCAAAGTCTCTGCAGCTTCGAGGAGTCTCTCTTCTACCCTCTCGAATGTCGAGTAGACTGGTAGGAGCATTAAGGGAAGGTACTCGTAGGTCATCCCTATGATTATTGCTGGAAAACTGTTTGCCAGGCCAATCAGTGAAAAAACATTCATCAATGCGTATGCCTTCAAGAGGAAGTTTACAAGCATCGGCACAGTGAAGGCGACGAGATAATTGTTCTTTTGCGCCTCGTCCTTGACATAGAAAGCCAGATAATATGCCGCAGGTATTGACAAGGCAAGAGTAGTCAAAGTTACTACAAGGGCTATGAAGCCTGAGTAGCCAATAATCGACAAATAGTCGGGATTAAGTAGTACCTGTCTATATGTCTCGACCCCGCCACTGCGCAGGCCCTCGATTGCCATGAGAACAATCGGCAGGTAAAACGTGACAACGACGTAAACTATGGGCAAGGAGGCTATAAGCCTGAAGCCAGAAAAAGCACTCTTTGAGGACACTTATGCCTCCTCACTAAAAAGCACTAAGTCATCGAGACTTATAAAGACGTCAACTTCTTTTTTCTCCTGTAGCTTCTGGGCCTCATAGCTAGGAACCAGTGCTTCCAGCGATAGGTCTCCGTAGCCGTCAAGGATAACCTTTGTGAGTGGTCCAAGGAAGACCTTGTCGACAACACTAAGCTTTAAACTTGCATATTTCCCGTTGCTGAACGGAGAAAATGTAAGATGCTCTGGTCTCACAAAGATCCACACGTCTCCCGTGTACCCCCTAAACCTTTCTGACACTGTGGACAGGTCTATCTTCGAATTCTTGAGCTCCACAACCCCATCTACGGCCCTAGCCCTTACCACGTTGGCCTCGCCTAGAAAAGTCGCTACAAACATGTTTGCAGGTCTCCTATACACCTCGTCAGGTGTGCCTACCTGCTGTACAACTCCGTCACGTATAACTGCAAGCCTGTCGGAGAGCATCATCGCTTCATTCTGGTCGTGTGTAACATATATCGTGGTGACACCTGTCTCTCTCTGAAGCCTCTTAAGCTCCCTGATCAGTTCAAGCCTGACCTTGTAGTCTAGATGGCTGAAGGGCTCGTCGAGAAGCAAGACTTTCGGGTCTCTTGCCAACGCTCTGGCAATCGCCACTCTCTGTTGTTGCCCACCACTTAACTGCTGGATCTTCCTGTGGGCATACACTTCGTAGGGTAGACGGACAAGCTCGAGAACCTCGCGAACCTTGCGTTCAATGTAGTCCTTCGGCCGCCCCGTGACCTCGAGCCCAAACGCCACGTTCTTGTAGACAGTCAAGTGGGGGAAAAGCGCTAGGTCCTGAAAGACCATCCCTATGTCTCGCTCATAGGTAGGCTTATATGTGACATCTTCGTCGTCGAAAAATATTCTTCCCCTGTCGGGGAGAAGCAGGCCGGCGATAATTCTCAGAAGGGTTGTTTTGCCGCAGCCGGACGGTCCAAGAATAGTGAAAAGTTCTCCACGGTTTATGGTAAGCGAGACGCCTCGGAGAGCATCAGTTCTACCGCGGTCAAGGTACGTCTTCGACACGTCCCGGATTTTAACTTCTACACCCCTAGACATTTTTCTGCGTGTGGCTTGTATCCAAGCTTAAAAACTTATTGCACAATATGACGGGAAATCATTCCAGCTTGTAGGGTCGAAGCCGTTTTATCTCAGATAATACCTTCTCAACGAAAGCATTGACGTAGCCCCAGTTAAAGCCCCTCTCCTCTAAAACCTGCTTTACATACATCTCGGTATCCCTATAGTTCTTGAACTTCTCGTTGATCTCCCTCCACGGGATGCCCTTGAGACCATCCGCAAGCCTCTGATCAAAGGGGAGAACCCCCTTAAGCATCAAAAAAGCGATTGACGGGTAACCGAGATACCCCTTGTACACAGAACCGTTATCATTAGAGGAAATACCTAGCCCCCCATCCCACACAACCCTATAAACCCTGCTACCATCAGAGCCAGTCACTTGGGCTTCGCGTTCACCTGTAAAAATTATCCTGCCGTCGCCAACAGCGCCCAATGCCTCCAGTACTTTCACGCGTGGTGGGACCTTCCAGGGAACCCTAGTTTCCCCTGACTTGGGCAAGCCAGACTACACCTATATAATGTGTTGACGTTCAAGAATATTAACCATTCTGTGGATTCTTATTCTGCGGGCTTCCCCAAGGGAAAGACATACAGCGGTCTCTGTTCGCCGAAAACCTCCAAAAAGTCTTCTTCGTGAAATGCGCCTATAGCCACGGTGCCCAGCCCCTCATCCACAGTATTCAGGTAGATATTCTGGCCAACAGCGCCAGCCTCAACCTCCCCTAGCAGGCCTTCCCCAAAAAGAACTATCACGGCGGCTGCACGGCGAACAGACTCCTGCATGAGGCTGGCCCTCCAGAGCTTTTCACGGAAATCACCAGTCCTAACAAGTTCAAGCTCCATGTCTTTCGCATTGAATTCATAGATTCCCTTATCAAGCCCCCTCACATTAAATACTGCTACGGAGCCATTTACACCATACTCCTCTCCGAACTTTAGATAGGGACGCGAACCAGCAACTATCTCCCCCATAGACCACTTCAAAACGTCCAATAGACCTTCACTGCTTATAGCTTCGCGGCTATAGTTCCTTATGCTTCTCCGCAAAACAACAGCAGCATCAAACGGTAACCCCTTCTCAAGAGAAAATCCCCTACAATAGCTATCCACACGTGCAACATCCACCCTCGCGGCTATGTACTGTGGCTTCCCAGGGCCAAACTCGAGCTCAACAAGCCTGACACTGCCCCACAGCCCGTGACTAACAAGAGACAAGAAAAGATTCTGCAGAGCATGTCCAACCTCGTTCCTCACATACATGTAGCCCCTCTCCCCATAATACGTGACTGTCCTGCCCGGCAAAACCGAAAACAAGAAACCCTCAAAGTCCGCGTTGACGCTTGACTGGACAAGGTTGCCCGAGCAAGACACATACTTATAGAGGCCGGTCTTCAGCGGAAAAATCCTCCCCAAAGAAGACACGTACACCTCAAGAGGGTACGTGGCACCGGCCGAAGGGACAGTCCTAAATCGCCTGTCACGGCACCCCTGGACATGGAAAAGGACCCTAGACAGCCATGCCTCGTCCAGCTCGTACCTCAACGGGAGACCATTAGCTAGACACCACAAGCACTCCCGTAGCGACGGACCCTGCCTGTTAAGAGACCCCCTCTGGCCAGACATAACAACAATACATATTGAAATCATTATACATAAATATACCGCTAGCCAAAAAGCCGAAACGCTAAAAACATATCAATCCGATCCAATCCCAACACGTGGACAAAACCATACTAATCGCAACAAAAAACCGGCACAAAATCCAAGAAATGGCCCCAATACTCGAAACCTATGGATACAAGCTACAGCCAGCAGACCTCCCCAAGATAGAGATACAGGCAGACACACTCCAAGAAATAGTTGCCTACGCCGCCCGCCACATACCGGCACTAGACAAGCCAGTAATCATAGAGGACGCCGGCCTATTCGTCAAAGCCCTAAACGGCTTCCCGGGGCCATACAGCCACTACGTCTACCAGACAATTGGATGCAAAGGCATACTACAGCTACTCCAACAGGCCACAGACAGGACAGCAGTCTTCCAGTCAGCAATAGCCCTAAAAACACCCACAGGCGAAACATACATCTTCACCGGGGAGACAATTGGCACAATAACCGCAGAGCCCAGGGGCACAGGAGGCTTCGGCTTCGACCCCATATTCCAGCCACAGGGCACAGACAAGACCTACGCAGAAATGAGCCTACAAGAAAAAAACCTCTATTCGCACAGGGCAAAGGCAGCAAAGAAACTGGCGGAATTCCTCACAGCTAAGGCCTAGCTTATACATAGCTCTTGGTTAGCTTCTTGTAATGAGGTTCTTTATTAGCAAAATGCTTCCTGTTTGATGCATCCCCCTGATACTCTCTCCTAGGCCTGTAGCGCGCAGTCGCCCGTGAGGGCACAGTATTCGCTTGGCAGGGTACGCGCTACGCGTTGTGCAACGATTAGTGCGAGCACATGATCCATTAAAAGATCCTGGGGCAGAAAGATAAGCACGGAGGCAACAGCTACTGCCACCCTAATATCCGACGCAAACCCAAAGTAGCCAGCTACATCCAGAGCCCAGGTAAGCAGGGAGGGATTTAAGGACGCCCAGTAAGAGAAGACGATGAAGCCCAGAACGTAGACAGGCACGACTGAGAGCGCCGACAGAAGCCAGAGAACCGCCAGATTCTTTGGACCCAGCCCCGCAAAATGCTTACCAGCAGTTTTTAGGTACCATTCCCGGAGCAAGCCCATCAGGAAGGCGGCAATGGGAAAGCCTGCCAGATACCCACCAGTTGGGCCGAAGAGCACGCTCACTCCTCCTCTGAACCCCGTAGCCACGGGAGCCCCCAGCGCTATCATGAGCAAATAGAGGAGTTGGGAGGCAAGCGCCCACCTAGGCGGTAGCAAGAGACCCGAAAGGATAACACCCGTGTTCTGCATTGTGTAGGGTACTGGATCCACCCTAAAACTCACCTGAGCAAGCACCGCAGTAACCACTGCAAGCAGGCTAGCCATTGAAGCCCTAGCCGAATTTGCAGGCTTCAACAGAGTCACATAAGCAAGCCTACAAAACTACCTTATAATGGCTTGCGTCTAGCCCCATAGCTATTGGAGCTGGGACACTCAGGAAGCCAAACATAGGAGTATAGCTCTCTGCATCAAAAGGTCTTCGTTCCCGGTCACACTTGAACACTCCGCCGAGACCAAAAATTTCACCGCCCCTTTTAGACTCCTAAGCTGTAAAGATCGATACCCTACTTTCCGAAAGACTAGACCACAGTCTCCTCAACCATCAATCTTCAAATCAAAGAAGCCAATCTGCTACACCAACTTGCATAGCAATGTCCAAGAGATAAAACAAGTGACATAACCTGGTTCAAGATCTACCCCTAGGGAACTGCGAACCACGCTAGCTACACGTTTCATAATACTGCCATTCTCTCTGTTCGGCTAACATCTCCTGAACCCTCACTCTAAGCTTGGCGCACGAGCAAAATCACCGAGAAAACTAGTAGAGCCCCCAATCAATTATGGTTTCACTATTCTAGGAGCGTAGTCCTCGAGGAACATCGGCGCGTAAATGTAAGCATTCTTCCACATTTCCTCTCCGCCATAGTTATCAAAGCCGGGACCACTTGATCTGAAATCGAACAGCACAGCCCAGTAACTTAGCTTCCTCCCCTGTTGCACGGTCTTAGACGTGGTAGACGGCCAAAACGCATACTCTATTGAGCCCTGTTTAACATTGCCTGGAGCGAATTTTGTTGTGCAGAACCTAGCATCGGATCCACCTATCTCTCCGAGTTTTTTGACGCCGTCGCGGTTTAGTACAAGAGCTCTGCCGATATTGTTTGTTGTGCTCCAGTGGGCCAGCATGATTCCAGGGTCTGGGTAGCATTCTACTCTGGGTGTTTCCTTCCACGGGAATGGGGAGTTGTACGTCCAGTTCGCAAGCTTTTTGTTTTCAATTGTTTGAAGCCCGGCTGTTAGGTAGAGGAACTGGTCTGCAACCCCTTTTCCCATCTCGGTGGCGAGCCAGTACCCTTCGTCGCTGCGGGTGTTTTTCCAGTAGATGTAGGTTATAACTGGTATGTATCGGGTTCCGTTCACCACCTGGACTATGGCTATCGTGTCATAGTAGTCGCTTCTAACGTCGCCAGAGGCGTAGACGTTGCCCACCAGCGTCGTGTTGAGAACCGCAAAGATCCTTATGGGGGCTTGTATCCACGAGTACCTCATGTAGTTGTAGTAGACCTGCCAGGTGCCGTATGGCCGGTAACGGCCAAGATTTCCGTAATAGACGCCGAAGGCGTGAAGATTGTAAGGACCAAACGCATTGTCAGTAGAGGGATTCCACAAGACAAAGGCCGCGACGCCATAATAATTTCCATACTCCCTCGACTGCTGGTGCTCTAGGTCGACGAACTCCACGTCGTAGAGCGGGTGCCAGACGTCCTTCCAAGTTACTTGTCCACCTTCTCTCTTGTAGATGTACTGTATCTGTGTCTGGTATACAGCGGGCTCTGTGTCTAGGTCGTCGTGCCACCAAAGCGCGACAATTTGTTTAGTTATGCTATTGAGGGGAAACTTTACCTGGAAGACTAGCTTTGTGTTGTATTTGTCTCCCTTTACGAAGTCCATCTGTGGGTCGGACAGGCCTACAGGGTAGTCTACTGGCTCACCGTGCCATACAACGGTTGTCCAGTTCTCGTACTGTATAGGCCTCTCTCTAAGTGTTGCCGTGGTTCCGTCGAGCGTGACGTTTACCCTTATCTGTTTTATGGGTATGTATGGGAAGGGTGGGAGCTTGAGGGTGGGGTCTACTGAGAGCTTTTGTCCAAGCCAGAAGAGGGAAAGGTTTGAGCTCATCTCAAGGGTGTAGACCTCGTTACTTATGTCGCTTGGTCTAGTCAACGTTTTCTTGTTTCCAGATGAGTCGTAATAGATCAAGGTAGTATTAGGGGTATTTCTCTGGACGGCAAAGTAGATGTAGTAGTAGGTCGACGCTTCGACTATTATTCCTCTCTCGTCACTTACCACCACCATTATTGGTACATACTGGTCTCCCTTTAGGTCTGTAAGTACGGGGAGCGACGGCTCAAACGTTACAGAGTAGTTGCCCATGCCCGCATAGGTTACGTCCCTTATCTTGGCCTGGAGCCACTTTCCGGTGAATCTTCCACTTGCATCCATTTGGGGATAGTATATCCTGACCCATCCCTTGGTAATTAGGCGACCATAAGGGGTTCCGACAACGCTTGGCGGACTTGTTGAGTAGTCAAGGGATCCGTCTTGCCTCACATTGATCATGATTGTCACGTTCTGGCCCGTCACGCTTATCGGTTTCCTGTAGACGGTCAAGGTTAGTCCCACAAGTACGTCGCTCTCCCAGTTATAGAACCCCATAGCTGTGATGTTTAGCCTGAGCTTTGCATATGCATAGCTCCCTGAGGTGGGGAGGTACCAGTAGCCCTTCATCAAGTTGTAGACTGTTCGTTGCCTGCCAAGCTCCTTCGAGAGGTCGAGCTGGAGTATCTCGTAGGACACTTGGACTCCATACTCGCCGTAGGCCTTGGTTATAGACTGTCTCCAGTACTCTAGATACGTCTTGGCGACCTGCCTGGCCACAGTAAAGTTGTGCCTGTTATTCATTGACATTCCGTATGAGCTAAACCTGTCGGTGAGGTCACTAAACTCGGAATAGTTAAAGTATGCCCTAGTAGCAACAGCCAGCATTGAGGCCAGCGCCCTCTTGAAGTCAGCCGTTATGGCCCCGACAACCTCCCTGACAACTGGGCTCCTCGTTCTTAGAAACAGGCTATGCGTCTCATATACAGTGACAAGGACAGACATTATCATCAAGCCGATAATCAGTATAGCGGCGACAACCATCTGGGCTGAACGCCTCGCCTTGCTCCTCAAATTTCTCACCCTGAAAACCCCATGACCATCTGTATAAGCAGGGTTGTACCCCTAACACTGTCTGGATCCCCAGTACACACATATGTATATGTAACGGGCTCAGACTCGACGAGTTTAATGTTTTTCCAGTCGTAGTTCGATGCACAGCCAATCCAAACGAGGTTAACGCTATTACTTGCAAGGTCAAAGTCGACCCTGTATATGTCGATCTTAAAAAGGAGCCCAGGCGGAAGACTGGCACTTGCCAGGAAGCCGAGGTTATAGAACGTGCATTCTCCAGTTTGTTGCGTGTTTTCAGAGCCAAGGTTAGATATTGTTTTCTCGAATACATTGTTTTCTGCCATGTTGTTGAGCAGGTCGTAGGCGAGCTGTCTTAAATCGCTTGTCTCCCTAACATAGACGCTTTTCAGGGGCCTCGTAAACGCCATAACAAGCAGTATGATAGACACGACCATGAAAGTGGCGAGGACGGCTTCTATTACTCTTATCTGTCCTTTTCTCTTTGTAAACATCATGGGAAGCCTTCTACCCTCCTCCAAATAGTTAACTCGACAACGTAGGGATAGCTATATATTGTGCATACTCTTCTCAGAGTAACGCTGTTAGCCGGGAGAGCAGTTTTACCGCCGTAGGCTATATCAATGTTTGGAAGCCTGCTAATAACTATAGCTACAGGTTTCCCTCTAAACTGTGCAAATATGAAAATGTGGCTTGACAAGGGCTCAACGTACTGGATATATCCTACTAGGTACCACTGTTTCGCACTGGGCAGAACTCGGCCTGCGTTGTTACACAGGGGATCATCGTTCCTAAAGTTTCCAGAGGAGTCCCTACACCAAGTCACGGTAGTAAAATTCAGAAGGTCTTGATACTCTGGTACAGCTTGAAGCAGGTCATCCTTTACTAGCACAGCCCCAGCGTTCCTATTTCCCCTCCTGATAACAGGGCTGTCAATATCCTTGTTTACAAAGACATAGTTTCCAATAATGTAGCCCTCTGCCGGGACGCCTCCCTGGGAAGTAGAGGCATAGCCAGCAACGCTTATGAAGCCCTGCCACTCGGCTCTCGCGATAAGAAAAGTATAAAACCACTTGTCTGGTTTTTGCTGGCTAAAATAGCTTGCCAGGTCGCTTGTATAATCGATCCTGCATTTTCCAACGGCATTTGTTAGACAAGTTTTTGTAAGGATTGTCTTGGTCTCCACGTCGCCCTCGTTATTGCTCGCTCCAGGCTGTACACGGACCACGACATACATCGCTGTAATGTTTGCGTTTGGGATGCCAAGTCCATAATAGTTGGTGACGAGGAAATCGTATGCAGAAATGAAGGTGTAACTTTGGTAATAGTAGTATCCAGCAGGCGTTATATTGATTAACAGCATCGGTCTTATTTTGAGCCTAAAGCCATAGTCCTCTAGGTTTAAGAGCTGTGCAAGCCGAGTAGTGTTTAAGAGGAGTGGATTTGGAAGAGTGCTCAGATTTGCCAGCCTCATCACTTTGTCTGGGTCAACAATGTATGGCGAACGGGCACCGTAGAGTGCTAGTCCAAAGTCTTGTAGAGTGTCTGGAGTAACCTGGATATTTGTTCCCCAGTCGACGGGATAGCCAGGGGTAAGTATGAGTTTGTCCATCACCCTTTCAGCGATTGTGTAGAGCTGTTCTTCATAAGTCGTAGCGACAGTAGATGTAGTAGCATTTACCATTCCATATGAAACTAAAATTAAGAGTACTATCAGGAGCCCAACGGCCAGATACTCTAGCGTCGCCTCCATAACTAGCTACACCTAAATATAGTGTCGTCTCTCATAAAACCTTTTCGGTATACGAAGAACTATGGACTTATTGGGACCGAGGAGAACCCTACATATATTGAGCCGCCCATGCTAAACGCTATCACAACAGGTTTTCTTCCTGGGGGGAGAGGCATATAGAGTGTGTCAGATACGGTGAATCCTCCAATGGCAACTGTTCCTTTAACAGCGTGGACCGGATTTTGTCCAAAGTTGGGGGTAACAACGACTCGTACTTGTTGATAGACCTGTAGCTTGGCCGTAACGTTTAAGACATTGTCCCCACTCTCTCCCAATTGTATCAGATAAGGCTGTCCGCCAAGCGTGTCGGGGAGCGTAAGGTACATGTAGCTTGTGGAGCCTCCGCCAAGCGTATATACAGAGATCAGTTCAACTATTTCTCTGGCAGTACTCTCGGCTATTTCTCCAAGCATGATGTTCTGGTTCTGCATCTGGTAGATGAACCCCATAAAGCTGAAGGCCGCTAGGATAATGATTGTTGCCTGGAGGATGCTGATAGTTCCAATGATGTGTGAAATTACTGGGTTAACCATTCTTAGTGATTTGTAGGCTTATTTACCTATAAAAACTTTGCAGAGCCTTATCCATTGTTAACAGGGATTGGCACTTGGCGTCTTTAAGAGCTACTAATACTGATTATAGCTTTCTTTACTATCAGTACTGATCCATCCGCGTCTGGCCCGGATAAGTATATCGTCTGGGTTTTCGGGCCAACCGTTATGCTAAGGGTTACACTACTAGTATAATAGAAGACGTACTCGTCTACCGTTATCCCGGTATTCCTTAAAACTATGGGGATAGTACCGGATCCCCCAAGGGTGCCCTTTGTTAATTCAACAATATGCAAGATGAAGTAATTGTACCGTTTCTGGGTGCTATCCTCTGTAACGTTTATCTGCGAGCTGTAGAAAGCTCTGAGCCTTGGAACTAGGAATGCGCATGCTCTCCCCGTAAAGTTTTCGTAGACAATGATTATTGGCTCGCCACTCTTGGCTACTACTTTGGATAGCTCAGTTGCTAGGTCGCCTGTCTCTGGGTAAAGTAGTTTCGGCGTCGTTGTTACAAGTGGTCCACCGCATACTTGTAGCACGAGAGGCGTCGACTCGTAAACTTTAACGTTGTTTGCATAAACAGTTATAGATTGGCTTGAAGGCAGAAGAGAGATCCCAGTGGAGGTCAGGCTGAAACGGGCATACCTAGATCCCCCCTCGCCAAAGGCCACTTGTTCCAGTGCTGTGGCAACGTAGGTTAGCTGTTCCTTTGCATATTCATACTCCATTGTTTGCCTGTTGAGGTCGATTAGTGAGGTAGAATAGAAGAGTGCAATTGTCACTATTGTTAGCATTATGCTTGTCAGGATAACTGTCGCTATTACTGGTGAAATGCCTCTCTTCATGGTTTGCTTATATGCTCTTGTCATTCTGTTTCCGCTCTTCTCCGGCGGATAATAACTATCAGCACAAGGGCTAGAGCCACTACGATAAGTATTATTAGTATCGGCAATATTGGCAGGGAGGGTGTAGGCGATGCTGTTCCGCCCCCGGCCCCCTGTACCATGTAGCTTGTTGACGCGGTTGCCTGGCCTGCCGGTGTGTTATAGGTTACTGTTATCTTGTAGTTGCCTGGGTTGAGGCTTAATGGCAATGTCGCTACACCTTCGGAGGTAGCGGCGCCCTCAATCGTCACGGGTGTCTTTGTAAAGGCTGTGTCGGGCAAAGTTGTGGCTAGTACTGTTGCTCCGCTTTGGTCAGTAACCCTTACCTCTACGTTTGAGCTTGTGTAGAGAGGCGAGACACGTATCACGAGGGTGTTTGCCGTCACCTGAAGGTTTGCTCTTGGCTGGACTGTTGTCGACTTTACCTGTAGCTTCACGATGGATGGGGAATACTTGTTAGAGTCGATCTTTACTGTAACAGTGCCCTCGCCCTGTGGGAAGGAGGCATAAACAGTAGGAGCAAAGTCTCCAGAGTATACAGGCTGGTTTTCAAATGTGATGCTTACTGTTGCCTGCTCGTCCTTGTCGAGCGGGGGGTTAAGTGTGAAGCTCACGGGGACATATGTGTTTGCGACAACTGTGCTTGGAAGGTTTACCTTGGTTTCCCTTACTGGTTTTATTACTAGGTTCAGCGGGAAGCTGTAGGAATAAGTGTAGCCCCAGGGCGTGACGGCTGTAACTTTGACTGTTACGCTGTATTGGCTCCTAGCGAATGGGCCAAGCTTGCTCACGTTCATCAGGAATTCTAGGGTTCGCTTTTCTTCTACATTCATCTTGCCAGTTGTCAATAGGTAGCACTGGACGGGTGCACCGCTGATTTCTGCTTGGGCGTTCTCTATGAATCCTTCCCCCTTAACCCAGATGTCCACGTAGAACCTGACAATGTAGAATGGGTCGTAGTCTGTCTTTAGGTATGGCTCTACGTAGACATATGTCCTAGGGGCAATCACGCGGACAGGTATACTTGTAAAGGCAGAATAGAAGCCCATACTCGATGAGCCGTCGTTCATCTCGAAATAGTATGATAGATCAATCTTGATTGTAGTGTCCTTTATGTCTCCTGGAACCATCTGTGATGCGAAGAACCTCGGCGTGAGCTTTACTGTTAGGCTCACAGGTTTCCCGGGAGAAAGCGAGTAAGGCGTGTCGGGAACAACTTCAAGCGTGCTTGTATCTCCAATGGTGATTCTGAGACCCTTCAAGTAGAATACCTTGAGGCCGGCGCCCTCGACCTCTGTTATAAGTATTGACACGGGCACCTGATATTCGTCGGTCGCCACAAGTTCTGTTGGCAAGGTAACTGTTACCTTTATCCATACAGGTCCAATGTTTACGAGTGATTCTTTTGTTACGGGCTGTGCTGTAGCAGGGCTAAAATATGCTGAGAAGCTGAATACAAGAAGCAAAGTCAACAGCAGTGCTGGGAGGCGTCTGTTTCTGATCCCGAGGTTATTTGCCATAGGTTTTTTAAGCTCGCAACAATATTTAATTTTAGCGTGTCAAAACGCTCTTTACAGATTTGTTTTTACCAGGAAAAACATCGGCTATTCGAGTCCGTACCGCTTAAAGTTGATTTTTCCCATTTTTTCTTCAACTAGCTCCTTGTATTTTTCGTCAAGGTAGGCCCTATAAAGGCACGTTTTACATATAGGGTTCGTAGAGGGCTCTCCGCATACCTTGCAATATGTTGGCTGTTTATAGGGGGCCTTGATTTTTTTCCTGGCAAGCTCTTTGCTTGCAAGTAATCGGTACTTGAATCCTGGGTCCTCGTCCTCGACCTCGTTTACCCAGTGTCTGATCGGGTGTCTCATCGCATAGACTATGTAGGGGCACTCTACGAAGGGAGTATAGATGTTCATGATCAAGGTGTAGGTCAATACCTCTTTCTCAGGTATAAGGTAGAGAGGCTTAATCCTAGGTACAAGCGTGGCACTAGTCTCATCGGAAATTATCCCTTCCCTAAGAATGCCGTCGATGTGGCTCTTCAAGGCATTCATAACAAAGACCTGCGTCTCGTCATCTAGATTGTGGCCAGTAGCCAGCTTCGAGGCATCATGTTCACGCGCAACAGCATTCATAACGTAGCGCCTAAAAACACCGCACACACTGCATGGCTTAATCACGAGTCCCTTCTCTTTTAGTTTCTTCACTGCTTCATCCAAAGTGAAGCCGAAGTAGTCCTTGAAGGAGCCTACATATATCTCTACCCCTAGCTTTGCCGCTAGGTTCCTAAGAGCCTCTAGCTTGTACTCCCTATAACCAGCTATACCCTCGTCAACCGCCACGCCGAAGACTTTGATGCCGAGCCTTCCGGCAAATTTCGAGAGGAGATACAGCGTGGTAAGGCTGTCCTTGCCTCCGCTCACCGCGACTGCTACTCTGTCCCCCTCCTCCACTAGCCGAAAGTGTACGATCGTATCGTAAACTCTCCTCTCAAAGTACTCAACAAAATGTTCAGCGCAAAGATGGTCTCCTAGATATGATACGTATACAGAAGCCTTCTTGCTGCACACCATGCATTGGGGAGACGTTGTTATCCACCAGATACTACTGAGTGTAGTTTTATTCTCGAACCAGGTCTAACAAGTTCCTCCTCCGTCGTTACCTCGCCATCTACACTCACAACTACCTCGCTTACCCGTAGACCAAGCATCTTGACAAGGTCCGCTATCCTCGTGTTTGCTGGAACTTTTACCTCCCTGACCTCTCTGCCGAAAATATCTACAAGCACTGACACAAGTTCACCATTACTCATATATTTCTAGGAACACATAGGAAAAAGAACATTTTTATTTCTTTCCCTGCAGTCAAGAAATACAAGCAAGCCAGAAAGAAGCCAACAACCTTTATTAACGGGTAAGCGTCTTTACTACACAATGTCTTCGAGTGTTTTCCAGAGGAAAGACATACCTGTTGTCAACATCGGCAAAAAAGGGCTGGACGAGGCTGTCCTAGAGGAAATAAAGAATGTCTTAAAGGCAAGGGGGATCGTCAAAGTCAAACTCTTGAAGAATTTCCGGGAGGCTTACGGGCTCTCGCCAGAAGAGGCGGCAGTGGTTCTTTCCCAGAGGCTCTCCGCGGAGATTGTAGGTGTAAGGGGATTCGTAATCGTCCTAAAAAAGGCTATCCAGGGACATTGATTCTCTAGGTTTCAGCCTCTAGGAGCCTCAGGTATTTTATCTCCCCGAAGTCAAATATCCCTGCTTCTATGTCTATCCCATACGCCTTGAACATGTTTATGTCGGCCTCTCTCAGCAGAGGCGAGAGTAAGTCCCTCTCAATGTTCACCTCTGTCCCAGGCATGAGTGGACTAAAGGCTGGCAAAACGTAAACCTTTTTCCCAAGAAATTCTCCCTCCAAAAGGGCCTTAAGCTTGATTTTTACACCTAGCCTGTCTCTCAGCGCGAGTGCTGGATGCTCGTGGCCCATGAATATGTATTTCACGTCTTCCCGGAATGCCTCGACTGGCAGTGGCTTGTGTCCATGGAAAAACAAATATTCACCCTCAATGAGGCAGGGGTCGTGGAAAGGTATCTCGAGCTTCTTAAGTATAGGTATCAGGTAGTTGTCATGATTTCCCCTTACAACCTCTACCTTTAGGCCTAGCTCGTTTTTTAGATATTCTAGGAGCATAGTGGTTTCCCGCCACTCTTGCCTTGTAACATCTCCAAACTCGTGTTTAACGTCTCCCAGGATAATGAGCCTTGACGCATGGCTCTCTCTAATCATCTCTGCTATATAGTTCTTCATCTCGCTTGTCTGTATCGGCGGGATAAATATTCCCTGCTCTGCGAGCGCCTCCTCGTAGCCAATATGCATATCAGATATTATAAGGGTGTCTGCTTCCTCAAGGTATAAACCGTACCCTATAATCTCAAAGCCTCGACGGATCCTAAGCCTTGGAACCTCCATTACATCACTCACTTCTACTCTTTAGTCAAATGTCCAGAGTTATAAAAATTACATTCCCGTAGAGCTTCTGCTAGAAAAGCTTATTTAACATGCAAACAAAAAAGCACCTATGAGTCAACAAAAAACATCCCGAATACCCGAGTTCTACAAGAAGACGCTTGAAGAAAGACTAAACATTGTTGCCGAATATGCCGGCCTCACACAGGAAGAAGTAGCCCTGCTCAAAAACTTTGGAAACCTAGACCCAAAAATCGCAGACTCAATGATTGAAAACGTCATCGGAGCCATGAGCTATCCATTCGCAGTCGCAGTCAACTTCCTCATAAACGGAAAAGACTACCTCGTGCCAATGGTCATCGAAGAGGCAAGCGTAGTTGCAGCCGCAAGCAACGCGGCAAGGGTTATGAGGAGAGACGGAGGCATAAAGTCGATAGCCACTCAGCCCGTAATGATTGGGCAGATACAGGTATTAGGCGTGAAAGACCCATGGCACAAGAGGATGATCATACTCGAGCACAAGGACGAGATTATCCAGAAGGCAAACGAGGTAGACCCGGTTCTCGTCAAGTTCGGCGGGGGAGCCAAGGACGTCGAGGCACGCGTAGTAGAAGGCCCAAGGGGACCAATGATAATTGTCCACCTACTTGTAGATGTTAGAGACGCGATGGGGGCAAACGCCGTGAACACAATGGCCGAAAAAGTCGCGCCAATGATTGAGCGCCTTACTGGCGGAAGGGTTCTCCTCAGGATAATATCTAACCTGGCCGACCGCAGACTCGTAAGGTCCTGGGTAAAAGTATACAAGGAAGACATTGGAGGCGAAGAAGTAGTAGACGCCATAGTAGATGCATGGGCCTTCGCGGCGGCGGATCCATACAGGGCAGCTACCCACAACAAGGGAATAATGAATGGCGTTATAGCAGTAGCTCTAGCCACGGCCCAGGATCACAGAGCGATAGAGGCAGGCGCACACGCATATGCCGCTAGGACTGGGAGATATGTACCACTCTCCACTTGGGAAAAAGACCAGGACGGAAACCTTGTAGGCACCCTGGAGATGCCCATGGCGGTAGGGATAATTGGCGGAGCCACCAAGGTTCATCCAATAGCCAAAGTAGCACTAAAAATTCTCGGCGTCAAAACCGCTACAGAGCTAGCCGAAGTAATGGGAGCAGTCGGATTAGCACAAAACTTCGCGGCACTCAGGGCTTTAGCTACCGAGGGTATCCAGAAGGGACATATGAGGCTCCACGCGAGAAACCTCGCAATTATGGCAGGAGCCACTGGCGACCTGATAGACAAAGTAGTAGAGATAATGGTTAGCGAAAACAAGATCAGCTTCGCATATGCACAAGAGCTAGTAAACAAGCTTTCAAAGGAAGGAAAAGCCTAAAAGACTAGAATCCCTGCTTAGCAATGCTCGAATAATAGTTATTTATTACTGGGTCTCCTAGGAGAAGTCTCCTAGCTTCCTCTGAGACTAGCCTAATGAGGAAGTCTTTTTCGCCTGAAGCCTTGTCGCTGGCTCTTACTTTTTCCTCAAGAGAAACAACTCCAAGAGAAGAAAGTTTCTTCAAAGCCTTTAGAACAGCTTTTTCATCGAACACATAACCAGTTTCGCCAAGCCTGACCCTGCTTATGGCGTCTCCAAGCTCACTTAGCCATAGGCTACCCCCGAAAACAGTTAAAGCCCTTAGAACGTCAAGGATAAGAGTAGACTCCGCATCGTTTCTTTTGAGTATTTTTTCTAGTTCCTCCATTTTTGTCAAGGTATAAGGAGTATACAAGCTTATAAGTCCAGCGCATAGTTAAGTCTAGGTCTTTAATGAGAAGACTCTCCTTAAACACATGGATCCTTGTATATTTTGCCTACTTTATATTAGTAAATATTTTCCCCGAAGCAGGATACACTGCACTCCTTATCAGCGAGATACTTCTAGGCCGAAACACGTCTCTACTAAATGGTAAAAACGTCAGCCTGGGTCATCTCACCTTTTTTGCCATGTTACCCCTCCTTCTACAGCCATACCCCTACATAAATAGCATAAGAGCACCAATACTCAACTCGATAATTTTCAGCATGATATCTGCACTAGCAGAGGAGTATTTTTTCAGGGGGGTAATACTTCCAATAGCTGGGAATCCTATCCAAGCATATCTCTTCGCACTTACGCACCTAAATATAACCAATCCTGTCTACTTGGTAAACACATCGCTCCTCGTCCCCCATTACTTCCTCATAGGGCTTATTCTCGGGAAGACCGCAGAGAACCATGGTCTGTTCTACTCAATAATATTTCACGTGGGCTACAATATAGTCTCACAGCTTTTTTATCTTAATTTCACGTTACAGGCTGTTCTCTATTTATTGATAGCTGAAGCGGTTCTTTGCATTTTCATGTTTGTAAAAAGATAATTTTATAACTATTTTTTCCTTTTTTTATAGTTGAAAATGTTCAAGAAAGATTTTTGTTAAAGAAGAGTATAAAGACTGCCCGCTATGAGAAGAACCGTCAAAATCTCTCTCACAGCTCTGTTCGGGTCGCTTGCAATAGTGTTTTCAATACTAAGGCTTGAGGCTCCATTCCCATTGTTGCCATGGCTAAAATTCGACCTAGCAGAGATACCATCAATGCTTGCCTACTTTACGTGTGGTCTCGGATACGGTATATTAGCGGAAGCAATTCATTATCTCGGTCTCGTCGCTCGAGGATCAAACTTTCTGAATGCCTTCATGAAGTTTCTCGCCGTGACCAGCATGATGGTCGGCTACTCTCTCTTTACCAGAACCATCCATAAAGCTGTATCCGGAATAGTTCTAAGGGTTGTAGCGATGTCTATAATGAACTACGTGTACTTTTACTTCCTTTATCCGAACTTTCTCAGCTACGCCTTGAAAGTTGCAGGTTCAATCGAGCTTCTCTATGGCTATACTGCAGTCTTCAACACAATACATGGAGCTTTAACTATTGGCGTATCATTGCTACTTGTAAGAGAAATTGAAAAACGTGTCAAGTTGCCTCCTAAGTAGTAGAGGCTTTGAGAGACATTTTTCTTATTTTCTTCATCAATTCTTCGTGGAATCTCGCTATAAGGGCCCTCTTGTCTTCCATAAGGACAATATCACTGAGACCCTCCAATACTATGTTGTACGCGAAGGGGGTCGGCGTATCTAGGAGTCCAACATCGACTATCTCTATCTCGCCTTTATGAATTTTCTCGAGAACTTCCCTTGCATGCTGAATATCCATGTAGTCTTCAAGGATCTCTCTGTAAGTCTCTTTTAGAATTGGGAAGTCTTCCCACTTCTTGATCACGCGTAGCAAGGTGCTAGCGTTAAGCTGTTGTTTTTCTACACTTATCTCGTGGCCCTTATAGTTTCTCAGTATCATGAGTCCACGTGTAGCAACGTGCCTGAATCTTCTCTTCATTAGCTCTGTGTTAAAAATTGACTTTTTCAGGTAGTCTTCAAGCTCCTCTGGCCTAATGTCCATCAGCGAGATATCAATGTTTATGCCCGGCGGATAAATCAAAGCGAAGCCATTGTCATGTATCGCGAGACCTATATTTGAGTTCGCCTTCCGCGACGCTAGGTAGGCTAGGGCGTGAGACAAGGCATCGTTAGTCCTTCTCCCATATAATGTATGGAACACGTGATGGATCCTACCGGCTTCGTCTCTATATTTTTCTGTTAAAATGACCCTGTGGCTCGGGAATTTTTTCGACCCAAGAGACTTTAAGACTAAATACTCTTCCTCAAAGTATGAAACAATGGCCTCGGCGCCTGCACTATTGACTTTGCACTCCCTAGTCAGGTATCTCTTTATTTCTTCCCTAGGCTTTCCACTTGAAATCCACTGGAACATTTTCTCCCTAAATTCTCCGATACGTATAGCCAAATCATAGCTAAGAGGCAACATCTCGCTAAACCATGCAGGAATAGTTGGCTTCTGGTCAAACGCAGGCTTCACATAAGCAGTCATGCCGTCGCTCTTCACGAATTCGTAAACTTTTCCTCCCAATACAAACCTGTCTCCTGGCACGAGTCTTTCTAGGAACTCTTCCTCAATGTTGCCAACATACTTCCTGTCAAGCGTTAGGACTTTTACGCTTACCTCGTCCGGTATTGTACCAATATTCAGTGTATAAATTACTCTCGCATATTTGCCCCTTCTCCCGAAGACCCTCTCAGGAGGGTCATACCATATCTTTCCATAGACCTTGTATTCCTCTAGTTCTCCATAGCTACCCGAAAGAAACTTTAAAGTGTTCTCGAAATCCTCCCAGGAGAGGTCATGGAAGGAATAACTCCTTCTCACTATTTTGAAAGCGTCTTCAGCATTCATCTTTCTCTCGATGGCCATGCCCACTATGTGCTGTGCTAGAACATCTAGGGGGTTCCTTGGAATATGGACTTTGTCTAAGTGATGCCTATAAGCTTCCCTAATCATTACCGCTACCTCAACTAAGTCGTCCCTGTCCACACATACCATTATACCCTTGCTTGTCTCGTGTAGCCTGTGACCGCTCCTGCCTACCCGTTGGAGGCATCTCGTGACCGATTTTGGGGAGCCTACCTGAACAACCACGTCTATGTATCCAATGTCTATGCCGAGCTCCAAACTAGTACTGCTGACAATTGCCTTGAGTTCTCCCTTTTTCAGCTTCTCTTCTACGTCCATTCTTACTCCACGGCTTAGGGAGCTGTGATGTGCAGCAATCGAATCCTCGGGGATGTCTCCTTTTTTCTTTGCGAGCATCTTGAGGTGGAAAACTACTCTTTCGCTACCGCTTCGTGTGTTTGTAAAGATGAGCGTTGTCCTGTGTTTCTTTACAATGTCGTATAAGGTCTCATACATCTTGCTCGTCACCTCCTGTGCAGGAGTATAGATAAGGTCGCTTACAGGGGAGACGACATGTATGCTCTTTCGCTTTGAGTACCTAGCGTCAACAATGAGGCATGGTCTTGGGGAACCGTCTTCGTTGTATCCAACAAGGAACTTTGCAATCTCGTCCAGGGGATTAATCGTTGCAGAGAGTCCTATCCTAATAAAATCTCTGCCCGTGAGTTCCCTTAATCTCTCGAGAGAGAGTGACAGATGGGCTCCACGTTTGCTCTCAGCAAGGCTGTGTATCTCGTCTACAATCACCCATTTTACAGTTCTAAGCTTCTCGCGGAACTTTGGCGCAACAAGAATGATTGCAAGTGTCTCGGGCGTCGTTATGAGTATATGCGGTGTCTTTCTAAGCATGTTTTGTCTCTGGGAAGTAGGGGTATCACCCGTCCTGACGACATGTCTTATCTCTGGTATCTCCTTGCCTCTCTTCTGTGCTATTTCTCTGATTTCCCTGAGAGGCTCTTCTAGGTTACGATAAATATCATTGTTGAGTGCTCTAAGCGGAGACACGTATAGCACGTAGACTGTGTTGTCGAGTTCTCCCTTCTCAGCCATGTTGAAGAGCTCGCTGAGAGCGATAAGAAATGCCGTCAGCGTTTTGCCTGTTCCTGTGGGGCTAGATACGAGGACATTTTCGCCGTTGTGAATAGGTATAAGTGCATAACGTTGCGGTGGAGTAAGGTCTCTAAACTTTGATGCAAACCACTCGGCTACAAGCGGATTTAGGATTTTGAGTACTTCCTCCTTGGTGTATTCCCTTTCAGCTACCCTTATAGACTCCTCCATAAACAATACTGGTTAGCCAGCTATATCCACGTAAATTAACTTTTTTCAAGGCCTCTTTTCCTCTCTTCTAAAAGTACACTTAGGGACTCCGCCGCCTCCTCTAGATGGTACAGGACATCTTCCAGGAGCTCCGCGAGGACTTGGTCTGCATCAGCAACGTCTCTAAGCAAATCGATGGCAAAATCTACACTGCTTAGGGCGCGCTCCATCTTTTCGTTTAGTTCCTTACTCATAGAAACATTTAACACGTAACAAGTTTTTATTGGTAACCATGAAAATTCGAGAAATTGCTGAAAAGCTTTTTCTAGAGCTGGGACAACAAGACATTGTAGCTGGAAGCAGAGAAGAGAGAGAATCGCTCGAAAAAATAAGGGGAATATTTGAGGAGCTACAGCTCCCGGTAGAGACTTACAGTTTTCAATGTTCGAGTTGGCGAGAAAAGCATGTTTCGCTACATCTTCATGACCATGAACTAAAATCTGTAGCGATGCCTAACTCTCCGACTGGAAGTGTTGAAGCAAAGGCCGTATACGTTGGCGAGCGGATTCTTAGAGAAGAATTCCGGGGACTTGATCTTTCTGGAAAGATAGCAGTAGTCAAGATGTATAGAAAAATAGATGAAATCTCGTGGCAATACCTGAGAGCAGTTGAGAGAGGTGCAGAAGCAGTTATATTTGTTGATCCCTACCCAGACAGAAGAAGGAGAATAGTCATAGTTCCAAGCGTTGACTATACGTTCTCTGTTGGGAGCCCTCCACCAGTCCCGGTAGCATCTGTTTCCCTGGAGGATGGTCTAAAGCTAGTCCAAGCTGCAAACAGGGGCGAAAAAATCAGCCTAGAAATAGAGACAGATGCAGACAATTCTGCAACGACGGGGGTAGTAGCGGCTGGAAACCTTGAGGGCCCTATCTTTACGGCACATATAGACAAGTGGCTCAGCGGCTTTACAGACAATGTTCTCGGCCTAGGCATTGTAGTGGCACTTGCAGAAAAATATAGGGAAAATGCAGGATTCATAGTATTCGGGTCTGAGGAATTCGGGGCACCAGGCTACTCGCCGTGGTACTGGATATGGGGTTCACGGTCTTTCGTTTCTAGACTCGACGAAAGAGATAGGCTAAGCGAGCTAGGTCTAATAATAAATTTTGACACGTTAGGTGGACAAGACATTTCCCTGTCAGCTTCTGGAGTAGATCTTCTCTCGGGTCTCAGAAAAATATTGGGCGACTCATACCGCTACACGCCAGACCAAGTAATCTTTGACAGTTTTAGTTTCACTATGCATGGCCATCCTGCCCTAACAATCCATACCTTCGAGGACACTCTCCCTATATATCACACTGATAAGGATGTCCCAGGCAACGTGGACTGGCAAAAAATAGAAGAGGCTGTTCAACTTGCCGAAATAATAGCTACCCACTACATGAAAAACAAATGGAAGATGCTTGACTACACCGTCCTCATAGACAAAGTCAAAGAAAAAGCCATGAAACTAAAAGACATAAAAGAAGCATCAGAACTCATAGATTTCCTAAAAAAGATAAAAATAGAAAACGAGAAACAGGCACACTATATAAGAAGGGAACTAACAAGGCCCATCTATGCTGGGACGTATGGAGAAGTATTCGAAGATCCAGTTGTGTCTTATCCTTACCTCCTTGACGCTATAGAAGACCTACTGGCCCTAACACAATCTCAAATGGATAATACTAAAGGTGAATCCAAGCTAAAAGCCCTAGTCAAAACAGTTCCAGGCTGGGAAACAAAGATCTATGATTTAAGAATTCTAGTCAATAAGAATGCAGGAGAAGAATTAAGATATCTTGCAAGACAACTAGCAACGGCATACCTTTCTGAAACTAGAAAGATCTTCGAAAAGGTTGCGAGTGTTGCTCTTTAAAAGAGCGATGTTCTTTATCAAGTTGTTTTATTAAATATTCCCCGCTAGATTTATATAATTAAAGAATTAACATTATAAAACATATGACCAACAGTAAAGTCTTTCTGTTAGCCTTCATAGCCCTTCTAGCCTTCACAGCATCCCTGGTCTACGCTGCCCCCTCATTGAGGCAGTGGACAGGCACAGCTCCAAGCATGCCCCTAAAAGTAGTTATAAGCAACGGTGAGCTCATAGTTACCGACCTGTCAAACGACCAGTACAAATACTACAGCCCTCAATACAACTGGCCAATACCTAGCGACCTCGACATTCTAGAAGCAAGGGTTTACAGCGATGGACAAAACATCTATGTCAGATACAAGTTCCAAACACTAAAGAGTAAGTATTCGCCATACGTGATGCTGGTTATGGATTTCATGCCCGACAACGATATGGACGGCTTTGACAACTGGCTCCCAGACTGGTCAGACACAAAGTTGCCCTGGAAATGGGACGCTATTATCGGTGTCAACCTGGGGAAGAAGGATAGCCAGCCATTTGTTTTCTACAGGAGTTGGAACCCCCAGTTTGTTGGCAGTCTAGCTGTTGACCAGGACAACGCTGTAATTGAGGCCATGGTTCCACTTTCAGCTCTTCCTGACTTCCCAAGAAATGGCAAAATCAGGATGGTCATAGTTGTGTTCGCAAATGACTATGGCGGCATATGGGATCCAGGCAAGAAAAAGAACTATGACCCAGAGATAGGCATCGTCATCAACGAGGAAACATTCTACGCATGCAATGTGTATGATATTGCTGGGCAGGCTCCCACCAACATGGAGGTCTATGGAAACTGGAAGGATGGCGTTCAAGAAGTAGCAGTATACTACACAGTATCAACTTCAAATGGCATTTTCACCTCTGTGGCGGACTATGGGAGAAAAGTTTCATACGAAAGATCCCTCGCCAAAATGAAGCTAATTTATCCGCCTCTACCGGGCCAGCTTAGAAACTGGGCAGGAACACCCCCACTTACATCTCCTGGTAGCACAGTTGTTTCAAACGAGGCAATAATAACAGACCCATCCAACGACCAGTACAAGTATTACAGACCAGACTGGAACTGGCCTATCACCAGCGACCTTGATGTCCTCGAGACAAGACTCTACAGTGATGGACAATACCTCTACATACGTGTAAAGCTTTCTACACTGAAAAACAAGTATTCACCCTACATAATGATACCAATAGACTACACCCCAGACAACCCCTCTGATGGCGTCAGCGAGTGGCTACCAGACTGGTCTGACACGAATCTTCCTTGGAAATGGAACGTGGTGATAGGCATAAATTTTGGTAAAAGCGAAACCCAGCCCTTCGTAATCGACTCTTCATGGAATCCCAAGTTCACAGGTCAACTGGCCGTCAACCAGACACAAGGCGTAATCGAGGCCAAGATACCTCTAAGTAGCCTGCCAGGATTCCCTACAAATGGCAAAATAAAATATACTGTCATCATTTTCGCCAACAGCTTTGGAGGCGTATGGGATCCGGGCCAGAACAACGCTGTAGATCCCTCCACAGGTAAAACAATTTCCGAAGACGACTATGCAAGCGATGTTTACGACATAGCCGGTCAGGCCCCAACATCTGCTGAAGTCTACGGTGGATGGGGCAATGGAAGCCAGACAGTAAAAACAGCCTTCACAGCCCAGTTGACAAATGGCCTCTTTGTAGGAATCACGTCAGCTTAAATTATTTCTTTTAATTTAAAGAATTATTTTTTCTTTCTTTATATCTTCTTCACTTACAACATAGATTGCGTCATCACCAATAACATAGTGTGTCCTTGCAACGCTTAACACTTTCTTTAAGGCCTTCTCGAGACTCGTCGCCTTGAAGAGAGCCCCAGCGGCATACTTGTGTCCGCCGCCGCCAAGACTACTAGCGATGACAGAGGCGTCATAGCTGGAGGACGGTTGCGCCCCCGCATAAAGCCTAAATTTGAACAGCCCCCTCGGGACAATTACAAGTGTAAATTCTGCCCCCCTGCGTTCTAGGAGGATCGTCAAGTATCTATAGGCAATGCCTAGATCTTTCTTGAAAGCTACAATTGTAACTTTTTCGACAGGTATTTTTTCAGCAATTTTCTCCGTTCTTTTCCTCATCTCCTCATGCCGAGAAATCCACTCTCTTACCTCCTCGCGCTTCAAGGCTTCAAGTCCCTCTCGAGCTAGAAGTTCTACGAGACGTAGCTTTCCACGGTATCCCGCCCCCTTTACCGCCGCGTCCAGTAACAAGGCTTCCTGAGACCTTATATTAGCTGTGTCGGTCTCGACAGCCAAGTTTACAAGGGTAACGGCGAGCGGATTATTATCCAGCGAGAGTGCCTTCATGGCAAGAAATGCTGAGGCTGGCGCTGATGGGTCATAGAATTCCTCATCCGCACATGGGGAATTTGTTACGTGGTGGTCAGCCCTAAGTCTAGCTTTTCCTGGACAGGGCAGATCGGCAACAAAGTCCCAGTAAACGCGCCGCAGTATGGGGCTTCTTAATACGTCTTGTGGATGTGCTAGAACTATCTCTGCATCTGGTTTTGAAATCTTGAAGAGGGTTGCACTGACTATACCGTCCACGTCTCCTGCGTCTGACAATGCCAGCGGCTTCTTTTTTATCTGTGCCGTCAATATTTGTAGAGTCCTATAGATGGATACATATGACATCATTAATGCATCACGCCCCTCAAAAATTCTCATAGAAATAAAAGGTTATCTTGGTAGCCAATTTATCCTATGACAGCAAGTTCCTTTACTGTCTTTCCCTCCTCAAACCTAGACAAGACAAGGTTGCCAGCCTCCTGGCTCCTCGGTCTACCCGAAGTTATCCAGCTCGCCATCTCCTCTGCTACTACGGGGGCCATCATAAATCCGTGGCCACTAAAACCTGTAGCAATGTAGAGGTTTTCGAAAGGCGTAACTGGACCGATTATTGGATGATGATCAGGAGTCATCTCGTAATACCCGGGCCAGTACCTGAGGATGTTCACGTTTGGGAGCCACGGAAGCCACTTGCTCCAAACCGAGACAACCTTCTCGAGGAAGGCTAGCTTAACGCTCAGCTCGCCGAACGGCTTCTCTTCTACGTCCACACCCATCAATACATTACCGTGGAAAGTTTGCACCGCGTATGCCCCAGAAGCCACGTCTATTATCAACGGGTCAAAAAGCCTGCCAAAGTCTTCGGTTAACGCTGCATGGTGTGGCACCGGCGTGAGGGGTATCTTTATTTCTTTTCTCTCGAGCAGATATACAGAGTAGGCCCCCGCAGTGACGGCAACGTTTCTAGCAGGTATCTTTTCACCATCTATCAGCACGCCCTTGGCAGCCCCGTTTTCTATATCTATGCGTGTAACCTCTTTTCCAATCAAAAACTCTACTCCAAGACTCTTTGCGGCTAAGAACTGTTTATACAACGAGTCGAAGGGGCTGGCTTTGCCCGCCAAGGGGTCAAAGAGAGCCCCAACCATCTTGGAAGTATCCACGTAAGGAGCAACTTCTTTGACGAAGTCCTCGCCTACGAGCCTTGTATCTAGGCCGAACATATGGTGGATACGCATATACCCCTTAATCTTCTCTAAGTCTTCTTCCCTGTAGGTAAGCCACAGGTAACCGCTCCTTGAGTACTTCACGCCAAGCTTTTCCTTGAGCTTTCCCCACAGCTCGATGCTCCTCTTCATCAAAACTATGTGCTCTCTACTAGTAAAGCTGGCCCTGATGCCGCCGGCACAGCGGAAAGTCGAGCCGCTGCCGAGATAGTTCCTTTCAACAAGTAGGATCTTGCCAAAGCCCTGCTCTGCCAACTTAAAAGCCAGGCTAACACCTATAATGCCGCCTCCAACGATAATCAAGTCATACATCCTTCTCCACCCTTAAGAAAAGCCTCGCAGGGACAGGTTCAAGAGGTGGACGAATAGCAACATAGCTCAGCTTTTCTACTGGAACTCCAAGCTTGCGGGAAAGAATACCAAGAACTATTGGCACACAATATCTTCCCTGGCATGGCCCCATCCCAATCCGCAAGTAGCGCTTTAAACTCTCTACATCGCGAAAGCCCATGTCTATTGCTCTCTCCACGTCCTCGACAGTTACCCGCTCGCACATACACACATAACTATTCAACTTCTTCTCGCTCGTACCGACCTCACCTCCATAACCAACTCTTCAGGAACCTCAACAGTCACAACCTGAGTCTTATTTACCTCGAAAACTCTCAAAACCACACCTGTACCAAGGACTCTGCCATCCCTGCCCAGCAACTCTACAACATCCCCCTTCTTCAACTTGGGTAGAAACTCATAGGGTACAGTAACCTTAGCGGGGCCGCTGAGATCCACCAGGAACATTGCTTGGCCAGGGCATGTCCCAACACATATCCCGCACCCAGTACACTTTTCCCAGTCTATCTTGGGTCTCCCCCTCAAGCCGTCAACCATTATAGCCTTAACGGGGCACACAGCCTCACACACATTACATGGTATCTCCTCTACGCATTCCGTTACAGCCACAGCCCCCCTTTTCAGTCTCTCAATGGGTGGAACTAGTCCAAGCGAGAACAATGTCTCCTTTTCAATAATTCCGCTACGCCTATACATTTAGACTCACCTTTTTCTGCCCCTCTAGAATTTTGACCGAAAACTGGGTCCCCCTAACTTCTTCCAGGAGCCTGAGAGTCTCCTCACGCTCTTCAACCAGCTCTTTCTGTGGACCAAGGATACTTATTGCAGCCGAGAGCCCAGCTATCCTGCCAGTGAGAAGCGCCGTAGTGGCCTCCTCCACGCCAGAAGCATCTCCAGCCACATATACTCCAGGTACACTGGTCTCCATATACTTGTTCCTGTAAGGAACATAGCCCCCGAGCTCACTCGACCAGACCATTTTTGCCCCCATTTCTGCCAGCAAGCGGGCCTCCGGCGTCAGTCCAACAGCAAGCAACAGCAAATCAGCATCAAACACTTTCTCTGAACCCTCTATGGGCTGATAGTCTCTTCCAACCCTAGCCACGACAACCCTTTCAACATGGCTAGACCCCTCAGCTCTAAGTACTGTATGCTCCGTCAATATAGGAACCCCCAGCCTGCGAACCTTAGCCGCATGCACAAACCAGCCGCCAATCTCGGGTCTAACCTCAACTATGGCCGCCACATCGACCCCCGCCTGTAGCAATTGATAAGAAACAATCAACCCCACATTGCCCGCACCCACAACTACTGCCCTCTCGCCAGGCTTAACCCCATACTCATTCATCAACGTCTGGGCTGCACCTGCACCCATTACGCCTGGAAGAGTATTTCCCGGAAACGGGAGGAAACGCTCCACAGCACCAGTGCCCACAACTACAGCCCTGGGTTTAACCCTTAAAAGCCGGCCATTGCTGTTTACAGCCAGGACCCCCTCGCTAAACCACCCAAAGACAGAAGACCGCGTGTAAATCTTGACGCCCAGCTCCTCGGCCTCCTTAACTAGCTTCTCAGCTATCTGAAAACCCCTCAGCCCACCAAAAAGCTCGCCAGAGCCAAAAAACTTGTGCGTCTGCTTGACTAGTTGCCCACCAGGCCTAAAATGCCTCTCAAAAACCACCACTTTGAGTCCTCTCTTGGCAGCTGAAATAGCTGCAGAGAGCCCAGAAGGCCCAGAACCAACTATAACAACGTCAGCTAGGATTTCTTCGCTTTCAGATGGCACTTCCTCTCCCGTGCTCGGCAAAGAAGCGACATCGCTCTCGACAATGATACCATCCATAGCCGGCTCAATACAAGCCCTAACCTTGCTCTTGCCGTTAACCCGTACCATACACCCAGAACAATACCCAATCATACAGAAGGGGCCCTGAGGCTCAGGAGTATTCCTGAAACTCCTCACACCACTGGCCCAAAGTGCGGCTGCTATGCTTTCGCCCTCAAAGCCCTCGATAGGTTTCCCATTGAAATAGAACCTTAACTCTCTTCCTCGCTTAAACGTTAGGATAGGGTGTTCCGAAATCCTCACATTTAAACCTTATTCAAAACGAAAATAAATAATTTTTTATAATAAAGGGAAATACTGATACAGCTGTAAACTCAAGGGAAAATCTTTACAACGACTCATGCGAAAAACTTTTATTGCTTCTTTTTGTCAACACAGCTTAGAATGTATGTCGAAATAGATGTTGACAAAATTAAAAAAGACTTTCAAAAAAACCTTTCCCGTGCGCTAAGCATAGGCTACCCCCTAAAATACGCAATAGCTAAGGCCTTATCATGGACACTAATGAAGTATCCATGGGTTCACGAAATATATTACTCAGAAATAAGCCTAGGCGAGTTTGTCGAGGGAGAAGACATAGATGGAAGAGACGTGGATGTCCTTATCAAGACCAGCATACCTTCGACGAACATCTCGAGATCAATCGAACAACAACTAGAAGATACACTGAACACGGTCCTACAAGAAATAGGGCTATGCCCCAGTAACGGGCACAACATTGTAGAGCTACACATAGACGACATATATGCTAGATGCGCCTCCGAAGCCACTCTAAACGGCAGGACACCCCACAACGCAATACTGCTCTACAAAAGCGGGACAGCCACATTTAAAAACCTAGAAAAAGAAACACCGATGTGGACGAAGCCCTAGAAAGAATACTTGAACAACTCGAAAAAGATTTGCCAGGAATCGTTCTCGAAGAGGCTTCTAAAGTGGAAAATCCAAGGATAAGCGGCATCTATGTTTATGCAAAAAACTACGACTACTTAAAATATCACCTCGCAAAGAAGCTGGCCCAGGCACTCATACAAATCCCGTGCATCAGGGAGGTCTACTACGCAGACATAGCCTCAGGAGAATACATCACGGGACAGACATATTTCGGCAGAGACATAGACCTAATAATAATCGCAGACCAGCAGGACTGTCCCCAGCTCAAGGAATACCTCACAATTCTAGAACAAAAAATAAACCAAATAGTTGCAAGAACAGCTACAAAACTTCCAGAACTAGGCTGGCTAAAGACACTTGCAGAAACAAACGGAATAGTAGAATTCCACCTAGACGACGTCTACACAAAGATGCTACAGGACAAGAAAACCCAACACAGAATCTCCGACCTAAACGTTATACAGCTTGCAAACAAATAGCCCTAAAAAAGAGAAGCACCC
>NZ_JAVZIC010000009.1:0-37908 GCF_038871435.1 Thermofilum sp. | reverse complement strand
CTTTTTCAACTCTACCGGTTCCTTTTGAACACATCGATGTACTCTTTTAGGTGTTTTTGTCGGGTCCCCTCGTCTGCCCGCTTGATTATAATTTTCCTATCTCGTCACTTCAATTAAGTATCAACTTCCTGGATTTTCTGTTCGAGTTTTTTGGGTATACGGGTTATAAGTAGGGATATGATAATATTTCCTGAAGGTATATACTGTTGGTAGTCGAGTTGACATTGGGCTTAGGCCTATCCAGGTTCTTGTTACTGTAATAGGTATTGCAAGGGAAAAAAGTTTATATTTATAAACTATTTCATAACTATGAAATAATATGGTCAGAGTGGCGCTGATTGGACAGGGATATGTGGCAACTATTTTTGCATGGGGGCTTTCGAAGATTAAGGCAGGGAAGCTTGAGCCTTCTGGGGTTCCTCTCGGGAATCTAGATCTTGGCATAGGCATCAGTGACCTCGAAATTGTGGGGAGTATCGATGTAGATGAGGAGAAGGTCGGCAAAAGCCTATATGAAGTTGCTAAAATGTATGGGCTGGAGCCCGAGCCGGAGCTTAGGGATATCTATGTCTCGCCGGGTCTAGCTCTTAGGAGTACACCCAGCTTTTTGAAGGTTAAGTCCCTCGATTCGGGCAGGAGTCTTGGAGACGCCTATGCTAAGTTCGAGGAGTGGCTAGACGATGTTAAGCCAGACGTTGTTATAGATGTTACTAGCACTGTTTACTCTGAGCCTGTACTCTCCTGGGAGGAAGCAGAGGAAAAAGCCCTCAAAGGCATCTTGCCACATTCACAGGTATATGCCTACCTGTTGCTCAGGCGCGGCAATCTTGCCCATGTTAACCTTCAGCCGGCATACGTGGCTGGGAGCCCCGGCTTTATTAAGAGAGCAGAACAAAGCAGGTCTCTCGTCCTAGGAGATGATGGGGCAACCGGAGCAACCCCTCTCACTATTGATCTTGCTGAACATCTGAAGGAGAGGAATAGGAAGATTCTCTCAATTGCGCAGTTCAATATTGGGGGCAACACTGATTTCCTCGCTCTGATGGATCCAGACAGGAACGATGCCAAGGAGAAGACAAAGTCAAGCTTCTTAAAGGATATTCTAGGCTACGACCCTCCCCACTATATTAGACCTACGGGATACCTAGAGCCGCTAGGAGACAAGAAGTTTGTTTCCATGCATATGCAGTGGATTAGCTTTGGCGGCTTCATGGACGAGCTCGTAGTAAACATGCGTATAAATGATAGCCCGGCGCTCGCAGGATACATTGTTGACCTTGCCCGTCTCGGCTTCCTCGCATTGAAGAAGGGCTTGTATGGAACCCTCCCAGAGGTTAACAGGTTCTATATGAAGCGTCCCGGCCCTATGGGTGCGAGACACGTGTCCAAAATACGGGCCTACTATGATTTGGTTGCATTTGCCGAGGAGCTGAAAAAGAAATAGAGTAAAAGAGAAAAATAATTTTTAAGGCTCCACGTAGCTTCCAGCGAAGAGGATGGCGTTTGTAGAGGGGTCTACCAGGAAGAATGCGAAGGGCCTGTCTACCCTTATTGTTTTCAGTTCTCCCGGAACAGCCGTAACCTTGATTACGATCGCTGTTGCGGCTGCCGCCTCTGTCCCGTAAAGGTCTACTTTTACCCTAGCCCTGTGGAAAACATTGCTGGCAAATGCTTTACCAGCGAGCTTGCTCGTGTCAAGCATCTCGGTGAGGTCTGCTTGGTCTGGGTCGAATACCTTCTTTATGCCCATCTGTTTCAGGAGGGGTACAAGCTCTATAATGCCGCTGTCTATGTCGAATCTGGGCAGTACGAGCTTGACTCTTTCGTCTTCTTTCTTCATAAGCTCAGTAAATATGCCTAGTAGATCTTTCTCGGAGATTTTCGTCATAAAGCTTTTCAGGTCGGCTTTCTTGGGCATTATAGCTACAAACTTTATATCTGTCCCAACGTAGCCCAGCGCAACAGCTATGTAGCTGTCAGTTTCCAACACTTTTGCATTTACTGTACCCGATAAGTATGTGGCCGTTACGGGCCCCCTAGGCGAGTTGAAAGTATCATTAAAGGTGTTTTCAAAAGGTGTTGTCCAGTTTGCCTTGAAGTAAACCGTGTTTACGAGTACTATAATCGCGGACTGGTCAAGGTGGTCTATTATCTTGTCTATGAGCCTGTATGTCTTGTCGTATACCCATAGGTTTATTCTCTTTGTGGCGTCTAAGGGCTCGCTAAAAGAGTATTCCTCTGCAAGATAATATTCCCTGAGGATATTCACGTAGGTCTGCTTTACGGGTACGCCCTCCCTTATCCAAATACTGTTCGCAATAGCTGTCCTGGCTGGTTGCTGGACACTTAGGAACCTCTGGGTGCTTGACCTAAACCATTCTCTAGCCTCAGCCTGGGAAGACAGCTGGAGAGCACCTAGCAGTTCTGACCTTGTATCCCCTGCGGATCCCTCGGTCAGCATTAACAGCGCCTGGTAGACGCTGTAAGGCGACACTGCTGTATTTTTGTCTCCAAGACCAGACAGTAGCGCGAACTTCAAGGCGAAGCCCGTGTATGACTCTACTGGGCTAGCTTTAACAGATGGAAGGCTCGGTATCTGGGTTTGGGACTGTTGCCCCCTATTTGTGAGTAACATTCCTATCCCTGTTCCTACTGCAACAAACAAAAGTAGTATGGCGGCGATCCTTACATATCTTTTTGGTTTCTGCATTTTCTGTCAAGAAATAGTTGGTAGCCCAGCCTAATTAAGCCACGTATTGGACACATGTGTTCAAGGATTTGTACAGCCCTTCATATAAGTCTTGCCAAAAAAGATAATATGCAGTTGTATAAGAAAACCTACACATGTCGAGTCCTAAAAGCCCCCCGTTTTTATACCGAGAAGAACTCCCCACAGTCCCACCTACACATGACCATTCTTCTCTTGCTGTGTACCTAGCACTAAAAGGATACCCAGAGCTGGGAGCCGACAACATCCTAAATCCTGCAACAATCGGCGAGTACTCGCGAATCGTTGGTCAAGTATGCAGGCAAGCACACCTAGAATTTCTAAGACTGGAGTCGGCTAGTAGCGAAGAAAAGCTTGCAAAGAGGGCATGGATCTACCAGCTTCTAATAGAAATAGCCCTAAACACCGCTGGACTAGAGGCCGACTGGGCAAAAATACCTGAAAAGGAACGAGTCAAGGCGCTGTCTTTTATCAGGGAGGAAGTTTCCTCACTAGAAAAAGAAGAGAGAAGTAAGGTAGCAGAGCCCGTATCCGCCAAGTACATTGTCGACCACATTCTGGGAGACATGAAGAAGGTCATGTCAAGCAACCCAAAAACAAAGAGCATGCTTGCATGGATGGCTGAAAAAATAGAGAAGAAAATTGACCCAGCATTTCCTGCATCCAGCTTCCTCTTTGAGGCTGTACGAGAACTCCAAGCCAACGCATACTACAAGATGTCTAAGCTGGGTCTATGCAGGTTCGGCAACGACTACGCCCTTGGACTGAGATGGCTCAGGCACATGGGCTTCGTCCAGGTATCCACGAATCCCGTTCTTGCAGCCGAGGCCTACAAGGACGACCCCTCTCTCTGGGACAGGTTCAAAGATTACCTCAAGAAGCACCCAGAACTAGTCGAAAACATCGAAAAAGACCCTGACGCCCTGGCCATGGCAGCTACACTGATTGCTCTATGGCCTAACATGGAGGTTTTGAGGCCAGCCGCCTATCTCTTAGACTTTCAGGACGGGATGGTCAGCTACCAGTTAAACCCAAACGTTGCTGATGATGTTGAGGGAAGCCTGAGAGACGCAATGAGGATCTACCAGCTAAGTGAAGACTACTTTAGGCGATACGACGCGTACCTGCTCTGGGGATGGCCAAGCCACTTGGAAAGAGGAAGACCCAACATCGTGTTTAAGGTCGCAGGTAGTAGCGAGGCGTCCATAGAGATAACTAGGAGGCTTGAAAGCCTCGGTATAGGCACAAACAACACAGTCACGTTTACTGTTTCCCAAGAGGTCCAGCTCATCCTAGCCAAAATAGAGGGGAGGACAGAAGCAGTGAAGAGAGGAGTTAGACTAACCAAAGTATACGAGACAAACATGGGTGGCAGGCTCGAGGCACATCTAAGAGAAGCCAAGGCGGCCGAACTAATACTAGAAGCGCTGAGAAGGCTCGAGCAGCCCGAGCAAGCCTTAGCAGAGCTGGCAAAGAGGCTCGGGGTTCCCGGGGCGGAGCCAGGCAAAACATGGCGTGCACCGACGGGCTGGGGATACAGCGTGGAGGCGTCTAGCCTGGAGGAAAAAGCCTACCTGACAGCTAGCCAGGCATACATAAGGACCCTTGCAAGCGAGGCTCTAGCCGATTTCCTACTAAAGGCAGGCACCCACGGGAAAACGCTAGAAGAGGTCATGGCCTACCTGAAGAGATACGAGGAGGCAATCAGCCTCGCAGGAACCCTTGTGGCCCAAAGAGTCTGGTGGATATTCTTCAGCGACGAAAACTATCCAAAATGGATAAGCTACCTCGTCAAGAACTACAGCATCAACCCCACGCAAGCCGAACAGGTTCTAAGAGGCATAGACGTCCTACCAGCGTCAAAGAGAAAGCCCTCCGACACATACCTAACACTAGCCAGGAGAAACATGACAAACACTGAGTTTCCCAACCACCAGCTCAACGTCCACCTAGAGTACGCCGAAAAAGGGTTAAGACTCGAGGACTACGACTGGTCAATAACCAGGAAACACAGCCCAGAAGTTCTAGAAACATTATTGACGATCGAGGACTTCAGGAAGGCCTACGAGCTCACGCCAGAACTTGCAAAGACTCTTAAAGAGGTCGGAATCTATGGGGTAGAAGAGATGGGCACAGGAGGCCTAAAGCCAAACGAGTGGGCCAGCTTCGGCTCGAGAACAAAGACAATGAAAGGCTTCACAGAGGCCTACAATGCATTCAGGGAAGAGTGCATCAGGAAAGCCCGAGAGATATTGTAAGATGTGAAAATTTAGATTAGAACGGCTTGCTAGTTTTCCGCATTTAGCACGGCAACTATCTTTGCCCTCCTGCTTTGTTGAAAGGTTTTATTTTCCTCCTTTATACTAGAAAGATTTATTTATTAGATGTTACATATTTTTACTATGCGGGTTAAAGTTACTAGGAACTTCCAGATTACTATACCAGCAGATATAAGAAGCAGGATTGGCATAAAGGAGGGAGACTACGTCGAAGTAGAGCTTGACGAAGAGGGCGGAGTAATTCTCGTGAAACCTTACAGGAGGAGGTGGACTACGCTTAGGCTCGGCAGAAGTCTAAGCCCAGAAGACATCGATGAGATAGTCAGGGAGGCTCTGGATGAGGCATCGAGTAGTAGTTGACACTAATGTTCTTGTGTATGCTACTTTCGAGGACAGCGAGCATCATAAAGAGGCTTACGCGGTACTCCAAGAAAACGAGGTAGTAGTGCCTCGCATTGTTCTCTACGAGTATCTCTGGGTACTTGCCAGGCTTACAGGTAATCCTTCTTTTTTAGAGCTCAAGATGAAGGAGTTGTCAGATTTTGAGCTTATATGTGAGGACTATGAAACTGTGCGGAGAGGCATAGGTAGAATGCTGGAAGAGGGAGCTTCGCTAGAGACGTTGAACGACTATATCGTGTTCAGTGTTGCTCTCCGTGAAGGCGCACTTGCAACTTATGACAAGAAGCTGAGAAAACTCGCCTCTAGGAGTGGGCTACACATAATACCATAACCTAGAATATTATAGAAAAAAGGATCCATTGAAGTTGCTTGCTTAACTAAGGCTTAAAAACCTGGACAATCCTATCATCGCTGACGCAAAGCCTCACCTGGTCGCCTGTCTTGACTGTGAGGAGCCTCGTAAACTCCTGGATGCCGATGTCTGGGGTCGCGTATAGTAGTCTTCCGTTAACCTCGAGAACCAAGTAGGTGTCGCCCTTGTAGACAAACTGTAGTAAGCGGGTCACGTTGCCCGCTACAACTTTGCATGTCGGATGGCTTATTTGACCTGTGCCTAAGCTGAGCGCCATTGCTAGGAAGTCTTTGTAGGACCCGTAGCTGGGCGAATACTGGTAAATGCTCATCTCGGACGGGCTTGTCGCGTTAACTAGGGCTAGACCCCAGAGGGAGACCACGTTTGTCTGGGCGTATATGGGTATAACCCATAGGTAGCCATTGGAGTAGACTAGCTGTGCGTATTTTGAGTATAGGTGTCCCCCGCTTATCGCTGGTAGCTTTGCCTGCACTAGGGACTGGACGTAGTATGGGCTGTAGATTCCCAATGTCTTGACGTCATAATAATAGACACCTGTATTGTTTGCTATGATTATCGAGACTATGCTGTTCGGGTTGTTGGGGCTAACGCCGAAATACACGCGGACAGTGTCGCCGCTTCTTCCAGGCAACAGTAGAGTCATGTTGAGCAGGTCCTGGCTGTATTGGCTCGCTGGGATCCATAGGAACCCCCTCGAGAAGAAAGAGTGGGAGACCGGCGACAGGCTAGAGAGATAGTAGAGCCACTTCCCAACGTACCAGTCTAGGTACTCCCAGTCATAGTTCTCAGGCATAGACATGTCTCCGCTGAACTGGGGAGACCTTCTCAGGTTTCCGTCCTGGTCATACACGTATACCTCGCCTGGGTACTCTGAGAGTCCGAGATTTGCAAGCCTATTCACGCATGCGGCGAAGTAGGGCTTGCCTCCATGGATGAATGGGTAGGTATTTCCTATTGGCTGGCTACTCAAGAGGAAGCTTCTCAGCTCAATGCTGTTGGTAAGCCAGAGTCCCGAGCCAACCGACATGTGGACGGGTATCGCTTTAGTCTCTCCTGTCTGGACATCTACAAGTATAAGCTTGCTAACATAGTTCTGCGCAATTGTGTTTAATGGTGTAACTGCAAATATCCAGTAAGGAGTCCCGTTTATGACCACTTCTTCCCATTCTGCTATCCTCTCGTTGGGGGAAAGCTGTGTATGCGCGACCGCATCGGCCATCGCGTGTCCAACGAGGACGACAGAGCCCGGGTTATTAAAGAGGGTCTTCAGCTCCTCTGGGGAGCCAACCCTTACAATGTTGTAGGTAGAAACCGTCAGGTACTCCCTGAAGGCTACAAGAAGAGGCAGGATTACAAACAAGAGGATTATGAACACCACGAGGATCTTCGAGTTCCTAGCAGATAGAACCAAGAGAAAGCCAAAAAAGGCTATCCAAGAGAGATAAAGTGGAGGAATGGTAGCAAATACGAATACTGCCACAAGGAAAGAAACGAGGCCCAGCAGAAAAGCGAGCAACCTGTAGTTTATGCCCCGTCTCTCAGATGCCATAATGCTCAGAGCAAGTGCTAGCAGGACTAACGGCAAGACAGAAAGCCAGCTAGAAAAGAGCATCGTGGCAACTGATACAAGTATACCGGTCCAGACGAGTATATTAGACCGAAGCACATTGCGAAGCATTTCTCCGGCAACTCTTCTCTGTGCGTTCCAATTATTCCGCCTTTTCATTTTTCTTCGACATTATATTTATGAAGAGCTATTTAAACTTGACTTTAACAATATAGACTATATTGACAACACCATTCAAACCAGCTCCTCAGGGATATTGCTGGGCTCATATGCTATTCTAGGTTTTCAGCCTGATTTCTCAAGCTGTGCAACAACGTGAGGGTATAGAAAGACATATTCTTCCTCGAATTCTTCTACCAGCCTCTTATCGATATTGGCAAGCCTATTTTTTAGTTCCTCGACGTTTTTATCACTAGAAAAAGAGAACATCACAGCTGGATGAACCCTTACACCATAGTTGAGGAGGTTCTCAAGAGCCTTTAGCTGGTAGCTGAAGAACTCGCCCCCTGCACCTGTAAGCATTTGGAACTCCTCCTCGTTTGTACCCTTAAGTGAAACCCTGACGTGGATCACTCCGAACTTTGAAAGGTCTCTCGCCTTGGACTTGTCTGCCCCGATAACGATGCCGTTCGTTTCGAGGATAAAGCGGAAGCGGCCATCCTGGTCAAAATACTCGAGAATTTTTAGCAGGTGGCTCCACGCAAGGGTCGGCTCGTTCCCAGAGACCCTAACATACCTATAATTTTTCCTTGATGCTATACCTACAAGCCTCCTGTAGACATCTTCTGGCCCGTAGTAGTCTCCATATGTCTTGAAGTTGTCCCTTGCCTTCCAGCCCCAGCAAAACACGCACCTCAAGTTACAGCCGACACAGTACGCTGTAGCGATGCCTCCATACCACTTGCCACCCCTAAACCGATAATATTTCCTCTCGTCTCCCCTCACTACATGCGCCTGAACCGCTTCTCCCAACTTTAGGGGGTCATAGCCTTGCCGAGCGTCGCTATGTGTGGACATCTACAGTTTTTCCATGCGCCTTTACCTAAAAATAGTTTGTTGCCCAGGAAGAGAAAATATAAACCCCGCCCCCCTCCTTCATGCAAGAAATGATTTACATTCAGTCGTGGGAAGGCTTCAGCCTGGAAGAAACGCTTAAACCCTCATTTATAAGGCCACTTTTTCGGCGCCGTGGATTAAAATACGTAAAGATTGCCGGGAAAGGCAAAGGAGCAAAGCTATGGCAAAACGGTGCAAACGTATACTGCGAGGACTGCGATACACTTGACCTGAGGCACTGGAGTGGACTCTGGCTCGGAAAAGAAAAAATAGTAGAGAGAGCCGGGTCACTGTTCTATGCCCATAGGGATCTAGGGCTTGCTATTAGTCCCAGCGACCGACACCTAATATTCATCGCGGTATTTTTGAGCCGCACAACCTCTTGGGAAACAAATGTCCTGAAATGGACAGAAAGGATTTTCGAAAAGGACGACATAGAAGAACTGCTCCGCTTAGATTTTACAAAGTTCGGGACAAGTTTCCAGCTAAGACAGTTGAACCGTGTCTTCAGGCAATATGTCGAAAACGTTTATCCTTTGGAAGACCCTTGGGAGGCACGAAAGGCGCTTCTGAGGCTAGACCATGTGGGACCCAAAACTGCAGATGCATACCTACTGTTTACAGGTATAGACCCCTCAGCTACGCCAATAGATAGACACGCCCTAAGAATGGCTAGACGCCTTGGAATAGCGGGAAGCCCACCAAGAAAAGAGCTGTGCACAAAGCATTCCTGCGGGGAATGCCCCGCGTACAACACTTGTTTGAGGGCTAAACTTGGCAACGAGTATGGAACAATTGCAGGCTGGGTTCAAACAGTCTTTTATCATCACAGCACGACCTACTGTTCCCGCCAAAAATGTAGAGAATGTCCCTTTGTAGGGCATTGTCGGGAAAATTGGCACAGATAAGATAATTAAATGTCTCTAAATATAAGACCCCGTGGGGTAAATGTCTAGGATTGTATCGCTTGCATTGATCGCTGTAATAATTATAGCGATGGCTATAGCATATGGCTATCCCTCTGTCTCTCCACAGAACAAGCCAAAAAAGCTACTTATCTACTACGGCTACCCGAGCCTCTTCAACGGTAGCACTACTATACAGGGCGCTGCAAGACTCTTCGACAAATACGACATTGTAGTTCTAGGAGCAGGGCTAGAGTCGCCTGAACATCCAGACCACCTTAACGCATTGAAGATTATCCAGAGATCAAGGGCGACTTTCTACGGATATGTGCAGTCTACTTTGCCACTAGACGAAGCAAAGAAAAGGATAGACCTATGGACAGACATGGGCGTAGCTGGCATATTCCTCGACGAGTTCGGCTTCGACTATCTAGTGGGAAGAGTCGCCTCGAACAAGCAGCAGGCTAGGCTACACCAGAAAGAGCTCATAGACTACGTCAAGAGCAAGAACATGAGGGTAGCGATAAACTTCTGGAACCCAGATGACGTCTTCGGCCCCGTAGGAGGCGTCTCACTTAATCTCTCAGGCGTGGAAATAGTGATCGAAAGCGCGGTCTACGGTTATGGGGAGAAAAAGTGGGAATACATCGACCACTACTACAAGATGGCAAGCGCCGCCAAAGCTGTTAATGCGTCTACGTGGTGCATAGTATCCACAAAGGCCTCTACGAGTCCCCTCAACAAGATGATTGGCTACGACGCCTTAACCTACATATATGGGGGATGCGGCGCGGTAGCGATACAGGAAGACTACGGAGAGGACAGCAACGTATTTTACCCGTTCTCTGAACCGTCTAACGCATCCATGTACTTTCTCGGCGTAAACGTGCCCCTATGGGGAGACTTCCAAAAGAGATGGCTCGAAAACCTCCTAGACCAACTCAAGGACATAGGATTCAACAGTGTCCAGTACACAGTCTACTATGAGATGGACTCTCCGGTGTTTAGCGTTATCCACCCCTCCAGTGTAACAGTCCCAGACGACCAGCTGGGCTACGCCATCGACTCTGCTAAACAGAGGGGATTCAAGGTCTTCCTAAGAATAGGATTAAACGTCAAAAATAGCTGGAGCGGAGAGGTAAACCCGCCAAATAGGGGCTCCTGGTTCAAGAGCTACGAGGCTATACTCCTTAAGTATGCGGAAATAGCTCGAGAAAAAAGCGTAGATGCCTATATCATTGGGACAGAGCTCTCCATGCTACAGGCCGACCCCAGCTGGCGCACCCTCATCTTAGAGGTCAAAACAAAGTATGGTGGACCAATAAGCTACTCTGCCAACTGGGGACACGAGGCCACGATATTTACCGACATGCTTGACTTCATAGGTGTAGATGCGTATTACCCAATCCTGAATATTACGAGCTGGGACATCATGCACGAGACAAGAATAGAGCCACTGGTGTTCCTCTACGGGAAACCAGTCGTATTCCTAGAGATAGGGTACAGGAGCGTGGAAAACCCGGGTCTCCAGCCGTGGGACTGGCAGAGAAGAGGGAAACCAGACCAAGAGGCCCAGGCAAGCTTGTGGGAGATATTCTTCTTGAAGGAGTCGCGAAGAATAAACGGCTTCTTCTACTGGGACGAGGGCTCCTGGAAAGAGGATGAGACAGGCTACAATGTCTTAGGTAAACTTGCTGAAAAAGTCTTCAGGAAATATGTGCCACTGCTTTCAATCCAACAACAGCTAGAAAGCAATAAATGCGTAAACGAGACCGAGCTCCAAGCCTACAAAACATTCCTACAGTCCTGCATAGAGAACGCGACAAAATATATTCTGGACGTAGAAACATATAAGTCACTCTACGAGTCGAGCCTCCAGAACTGTACATACCTGCAGACAAGGCTCTCACAAGTGATAAACGACTACATGGACACAATGGAGGCACTGCTCAAACTCCAAGCCCAGTACAAGGAACTGGCCGTAGAGCTTTCACGGACAGAAACAGCATTGAGCTACTCTTTTACAATAAACATCCTACTAGTATTACTTCTTCTCTTTGTTTCCCTTTTGTACATTAGATCCAAGAGACAAAATAAAAACGAAAGGGCGGAAACTTCACAGGAAAAGGCTGAACCGCAATTGAGCTAAGGAAACGACAAAAAGTTAGCAATATAACTCCTTAATATTTGAGTGGACGGTGCAAAACATGCCGAACGCGCTCGTGACGGGAGCATCTTCAGGCATAGGCCGAGCACTCGCGATAAGGCTACTCGACAAAGGCTACACGGTTCTAGGCATAGGCAGAAACGAGGAGCAACTCAAGGAACTAGCATCAGAATATACGGGCTTTACTTATATGGTCGCTGACCTTTCGAACCCAGAGAACATCGAGAAGATTAAAGACAAAGTAGCAAGTAGCTTTTCTCCCCTAGACCTGCTAGTCAACAATGCAGGCTACGGCCAGAAGAAGAAAATAACAGAAATGACACAGCAAGAAATAACAAGCATGGTCAATGTCAACCTTGTAGCCCCGCTCCTCCTAATCAACACCCTTTTCCCCTACATGCCGCAGGGCTCAACAGTTGTAAATGTCGTCACGGCAGGCATATTCGTATTGATGAGACAGCTTCCCCTTTACGGAGCCACAAAGATAGCCCTACACTACGCCTCGAAAGCCCTAAGAAACGAGCTCCGACAGAAAGGGATAAATCTCGTACAAGTCTACCCCGGACTAATAAACACGAACTTCCACCCAAGGGCCGGTCTCCCAGAGGCGACCAGGGGAGAGCCGCCTGAGAAAGTTGCAGAAGCAATAATAAAGGCAATAGAGAAAAAGAAAAAGGAGGTCTTTGTCCCAGTATACCTAGCCATACTAAAGATCCTTGGGCCACAACTCCCAGAAGTATTCTAACAGAAGACTGCCCTAATAAGTTAGGAAAGACATAAATCTTATTCGCAACTATTCTTCACGGCAAAATACAAAAAACAGTCTACATACCCGAAAAAAATACTCCGCGAAATAGAGAAAAGAGGGCTAAACATAACAGACCTCATACTTTCCTCGCTGAAAATAGACCCAGAAGTTGCACTAGAAGCCAGACTCGAATTGGCTGAAAATTATCTCCGGGAAGCCGAAGAATATATACCAAAAACGACCCAATACAAGCCTCCGAAAAGCTGTATAAGGCCGTAGAGGAATCCATCAAGACGCTAGCCCAACTATTGGATACGCCAGAGTACCAAACAGCCACAAAAGAGGGAAGATGGTGGACACAACTCCTCGGCAAAGCCGCCCGCAGGCTTTCAAGACTTTTAGACGAGCCTAGGCTTGAATACGTGTGGGCAATTGCATACGATATACACGTATGGGGCTTCCACGAGGCGAAGTATAGCACAGAAGACATAAGAGGCGACCTCGACCATGCAAAGTGGTTGCTGAGCTATGTGAAAGAAATACTCAGCAAGAACAAAAAGCCGTGACCACCAGTTGGAATCCGGCTTCACATAATAATTTTCGTGCTTCTCCTTTTAGACTCGAGGTAATAGTGTCATCCTCTTAAGAGTGGCCCTATTGTGACTAGGTAATGTCCCGGAGGCAAATAATATATCTTCAGTGTATATTTTGCACAGTAGCCACACGTCCCATTAAGGCTTGGAACGAGTTCAAGCCTGTAGTAGGCAGATGTCTCGGTCATGTTTATTGGTACGGGTTTCACGGTGTAGCACTTGTCGCCTGGAAGCGGCATTGTCACGTTTATGTATGCGGTGCCCATCTCCATACTTGTCTTCATCGTCACCTCACAGATGCTGGAATAGTTGTTTCTGTCTATGTAGCTGTTTGAAACGACAAGATTGGCTGGCAGTGATGGCTTAGCCGTTACATTGGAGTCGGGCCCGCTTACAACTTCTAGCTTGAGGAAGTAGTTGTACGGGCTGTACGTGTACTGCTTCGTCCGATTTACTGGAGGAATACATGTGGTCTTGTTGGCTCCCTCGTTTCTTGTAACGTTTAGCTGGCTACCGGCAGATGTATTGTTGACTTTGGAGGTAGCATTTCTCTCGGGGCTAGTGGTCTGTGTGGTATCCTCTATGCTTGTAGCGGGAGAAGGTGTAGGGGCAATCTTTTTCTCGGGTTTAACGTATCCCAGCAACGTGTAGACTAGGACAAGGTTAGCTATAGCTAGAGCAAGCACGGCAACGATGAGGACAGTTTCCCTAGAGCTAGCCATATGTAAAAAGGAAACATGGTCGATAATATATCCAGCGGCTTCACGAGAATAGAGAGACCACGTCAACCTTTCTTCAGGCGTGATAATAGCATGGCCACATGTCTCCTGAACCATGAGTCCAACAAGTATACGATAGCAAAGTATATGGCCCCCGCAAGGGTCACGGCAAGTAGTGCTTCTCTTATCTTGAGCGGATTTATGAGCCACGCAACGGTCGCCGCTGGAAGCGATCCCACGAGATACTTGAGAACTATTGTCCCCATCTTTCTATAGTCTACGAGTTTGCGGGTCCATATGGCCAGCACAATAAGTACCGCGATGTCTCCCATTAGCCAGGCGCCTCTTGCAAATAAGGCTGCCCCCAGCGGGTCCCTTATCGCTGTAATTATCCCGATGAGAATTGGGAAGCCGACCGCTAGCCTTAGGTAGCCAAGCATGAACACCTTGAATATCCGCGATCGAGCTACTTCTCTCAGTGGCTTACCCTCTATGTCAGCCCTCTCTATCCCCTGCAACGCGTCGCCTAGGGCACCACTAATGCTTCCAATCAGGGCCGAGAAAGATGCGAGCCTGAGCACATCGCCAGCCGGTGCATATTCAGGCCTAAAGAGGTACAGGAGGTTCGGGGCGAGGAACAGTACGCCTACAAGTGAAGGGACACCTAATAGAAGGACAAGCCTTAGCGACTCCTCTATACTCCTCAAATGGACATGTTTCTCGTCTGTCTGCAACATCGTGGGAAGAAGCCCCCTCGCGAGGACATAGGAATAAGCGACTAGGTTTGAGAAAGTGTTTACGACTGTATAGTATGCCACTGCAAGGTTTCCTATGACATATGAGATGAGCGGCACGTCGAGGCTCGCAATAAGAGAAGCGGGCTGGGTCAAAACGTTGAATATCGAGAGGGACAAAATCTTCCTCACAACTTCTTTCCTCGGCCTCACGGTGAAGTCTCTCCTCATAGATGTAAAGAGATACAGAAACTGGGAGATGTGGCCGCCAAGAACTGCCAGCAGGGCCGTGTTCAGAGTTATTCTCCCAGCCAACCAGAAGGCACCTGCAACGACGATTTTTCCCGTCTCGAAGAGGAACTCTGAGATGGCCGCCCGCGAGGGGCTGACAGCGTAGAGGCTCGCATAGATAGTCGAGTTCAGATAAATGACTGGCACATAGAAGAGAATAATGAAGAGTGAAGACGCGGGGACGCTGAACTCAATAGCTATCCTATCCATCAGCACTAGGAGGGCGCCCGCACCCACAAGCGTAAAAATGAGGGAAAGCACTAAGCCGCTAGTAGTAGCCTCTACCAACCCCCTAGCCCTGAGCCTCGTAACCCAGTAATTCGTAAAAGTAGCTAGACAAGCATATGTAAGGATAGAAGACAAGACACTCCAGGCGCCGAACTCTTCGGGTGAGAGATTCCTCGTGACCAGCAATATGAAGAGGAAGCCGGCAACAGTGCTGTATATCCTCTCTGCATAAAAGAGGAGACCAGAAGTCTTCAACCCCAAACCCTTCACCCAGTCGACATGTACAGGAGAACACCCGCGATGCTCTTGAGGTCGAGAGTCTCCTTACCCAGCAATCCAAGATACTCCTCAGGCCTCATAAACACAGTCCTAAGCACTTCCCCCTCTTCGGGGCGCGGCTGGCCCTCCACCAGACCGTCAGCCCTAACCACACTTATAACTTCGTCACTATAGCCGGGCGCCACATAGAAGCTCCCCAGGACGCTAAGCGACCCAGCCCTAAACCCAGTCTCCTCAACCAGCTCCCTGCTAGCAGCCTCCAGCAGGTCTTCTCTGGGCTCCACCCTCCCAGCAGGCAACTCGAGAACCCAACCAGCAATAGAGGCGCGCCACTGCCTGACAAACACAATTCTCCCATCACCGAGCACCGGGACAATCACCACACTAGACCCAAATACAACGAGGTCTTTCTCAAACGTTTTCCCATCGGCCTCAACTATTCTACGATAGAGCTTCACGCGCCTCCCAGAAGCAAGCAAAACGTCCCGCAAGATCTTCGGCTCTCCAGACACCAACACCACCCCTCAGGACACCAGCCTAAAGAAACCCCTAAAGACTTATACTTTTTCATACAATGGCAAGCATCTAGAGCTCAAAAATAAAACACAGTCCAAACTCATTCTCAGTCCTAGTTCTAATTTCCCCCTGAAACAACAAGTCATTTAACACATTCTCTCTTTTAGACCTTCATTTCTTTCTTAGTTGTATCTTTCATAAATAACTTTTAGTTCATACACTGGGAAGAATAGACAAGATTATAGCTATTGTTGGAGAGGGTAGTCTTGTGAAGACTAATGAGTGTTCTGGCCTCTGGGGCAGGGATACCGAGAATGAGGATGATGTGTTTTTGTTGAGGTTTTGTCCCATGGCTTTCGCGATTGGGACTTGGGCAAGTTCAAAGCAAAATGTAGGCTTTTAATGAATCTACGTCTTGATTGGCGGGCCGTTTGTTGTCAAGAAGTTGTTTGCCTTATCAGCAAAGACCAATTTCTTCATTTTTCTGTTTGACGTGCATTCATCATTAGGTTTAATGTTGCGGATCTAGGTATTTAAGTCTAGGTCTTTGTTTTTCGCCTGCGCACCACGAGGTAGGCAATCCCGGAGACGGCCGAGAGGATTCCGGCATATATTGGTATCTTGTTCCTGTTCAAGAACTCTACGTAGCCGATCAACGAGTCGTCTCCCTGGGCTGACCACTTCTCGTAGAGCTTCGCCGCGAGGACGTTTAGTGGGTCGAGGTTGCTACCCTTTTCCAGCTCCCTGTAGAGGCTTACCGCGCGTGCAACCTTGTCCCACCTGCCCGTGACTGTCGCGATGCTTATTTCCTTGGCGAGGTTCTCTGAGGATGGTAGCTTCCTCGATATGTTTAGGGCTTCGAGATAGAGGTTGGCGGGCACTAGGAAAGCCTTTACAGTTGTCTCATTGCTTACGCCCATGTACTCGACCCTTAGCTGGAAAATCTTCTCACCCGTGTCGGGGATATAGACCTCGCTTTCACCATTTACGGTGACTTTTCCCGGGACAAGTGTACCGTTGGAGAACCTGGCCTCCCCCCTAACTGTCCCGTTGCCTATTACTGGCTCGGCCCCCATGTAGCCCAGTTGCCCTGCTAAGTAGAGGTTGAGGACGTCCCAGTAGACAGTTGCCTTGTCTGTGTAGTTGAGGACTTGTGCCTTGACTGTTAGCGTGCAGGGCTCTGCGAAGCCCAAGCTGATTGTGCTGTTTGCCGGTACCTTTTTGAATGTGGACAGGCCGCACCCAGCAAGTGTCAGGTTTATGCTTGCCGGTATCCTTGGATAGATGAAGAGGTAGGCTGTTATAGTTGTGTTCGTTCCGAGGAGCCTAAAACTGTCTGCAGAGACTTTGACTCCGTTTATGCTTACGTAGAGGAAAATTGTCTCGTTTCTGGCGAACCATGCTTCCCCACGGAGGACGTATGCTCCAGGAGCCTTTGGCACAGTGCTCAGCTTTACGGTAGAGATGTTTTTCTCGGTGTCGAAGAGGGCTTCACCTATCGTGGTGCCGTTTAGCAGTATCTTTATCCTTGCCTTTACAGTGGCGTTTGTATTTATGCTCAGTGAATAGTTCACTAGGTATGGGCGCAGGACAATTTCTGGAGCATAGACTTTAAGTATCACGGGAGGCATCCCGATTTCCCTCTTCTCGAAGCCTGTGTCCAGCACTAGTGTCTTGTTTCCGGCCGGAAGGTAATAGGAGACCTCAAAGCTCTCGTTCGAGACTATTCGCCCCAAAACGAGGTACCTGTGTGACCCGCTTACGCTTACCTGCAAGACGACGTTGCTCCCATTGTCGGTCACTGTCCACTTCTTTAGTGAGACCTGTATCTTGGGTAGCCAGATCCTGACCTTTGTGGCCCAGGCGGGGTTATTGTTAGCTACAAGTGTATATGTGTCTGCCGTGGTTCTGGTAAGGTTGAGGGTGTTGCTTAGCGAAGCCGTCTCGCCGCACTTAAACACCTTGCCGCCCATGTCTGTCCCGTTTATCTTTAGCTGTATCCTGTAGTCTACAGGGAAGCTTGGGCATGACCCGCTGACCGTTAGTGTTGCTTGCAGGCTTGCAGTGAACCACTGGGGCGCCACGATTTGGGGGGACGCCTGTAGCACCACATTGGGGGATGGAATACTTAAGGTCAATGTTCCAACAGTGTAGGTCGAGAGCTTGACCTGGAGGCTTCCAGATGTGCCCTTTATGTCTATGCTTTGAGTTATCCCGGTAGGCTGGATTGCTACCTGTATGTTTGTTTTGTCCATGGATGTGTCATAGCTCGCCGAGAGGATGCTTATCGTAGCTGGCTTAACCTGGAAGCTTGTTGAAAGCTTGTCGTTTGGGCCCGTGTATATATAGATGTACCCGTCTCCCTGTGAGACAAAGCCGTTCACGTTGAAGCTGAATTGAAGCGTGCTTTTGCCCGGCGGAAAAGTTACAGTCATGTTGGGGTTTTGGAACGCAAGGACAGGCGTTGAGCCGTTCATGGGCGAAACGGCGGCGGCATTTGTCTCTATGGATACCTGGCTGGGGTTATTTATCGAGAGGACAATGGATCCGTAGCCGTTGCCAGTCAGGTATAGGGGTGTCTGTGTTACCCATGAGATGGTGGGCTTGTTCAATGCAAGGTCAAAGCTGTAGGTGTCTGACCCATAGGACATGTCTATGTGGAAGCTTCCCCAGGTTACGTTGCTAAATGTGACAGTGGCCTGGCCGTTGCTTGCCTGGACGCTTTGGCCGTTAACCGTGACTGTCCCGGTGACTGGCTGGTTCGCGTATGTTATCGAGAGTTGGAGCGTGAGGGTGCCGGAAAGCGGCTTATATACTCCACTGACGACCCGAGCTATGAGTGGAGGCGAATAGGTTACCGTGACCTGAGAGGTGATGCTAGAGGTAGACGGGTTTACTATTGCCAATATGAGGGAACTGTTGGAAACATAGAAGGGCTGGCTCAACTGTAGATTGCTCTTCACGTTTCCAGTAGCCGTAATGGCAACTGTTCCTGGGGCTGGTAGCGTTATCTTGTAGTATGCGGCGCTCAGCCCATCGAGGGACAGGCTCGTTGTCCAAGAGTTGCCCGTAAGGGTCGCGGTCTGGTAGCTTGGATAGTAGGTTTTTCCACATATGCCTATTCCCTTCGTTATTGCCAGCAAGAAGGATACATAGTTTGAATTGACCCAGTCAGAGTTCGTGGTGCTCCCCGAGAAGCTTCCCGAAAGCGTGCCTGGCACTGATGCGGCTCCACTTTTGATAAGCCAGTAGTAGAATGCCCCGTACGCGTAGGACTGCGTGTTTCCATCGCTGTAGCTGTACGGATTAGTTGTGTAGAGGGAATAGGAGAAGTACCACGGCTCCCATCCGCAAACCCCAGAGAGCGCGCTTGAGACGCCTTCTGCATTTGCCTCGACATACCAGGGGTAGCTACTTACAACTGATATGTACTGGTAGTATGAAGCCTGGGCAACGTGCACCATCTCGTGGTAAGCAATATGGTTCAACGTTGAGCCGCTTAGACCAGTAGCCATCAGTATGTAGGATATGCAGGCCTTGGTAATCCTTCCCGTCGATGGATCATAGAGAAAGCTTGACCTAACTTCTCCTCCTTCGCCGCTAAGATTCACTATCGTTACATTGTATTTTGTTCCACTACACGGCGGGGCCAGGCTAGCCCCCGCACCAATAAGTGAAGAGTATCCCGATTCAAGAGCATTTGCAATGCTCTGTGCATACGCTAGTCCAGCGCCTGCCTTGTCGTATACATCGAAGTGTGTAGAGCTATAGGTTGGCTGTGCGAGAAGGGTAACGGCAACTAAGTTTAAAGCCAGAACAATGATTAATAATGAAAGCTTTCCCCGCATAGCCACGAAACATCATATTAGACAATATTTATACTTATGTGTTAAAGGAAAAAAATCTTTATTAGGATAAGTTAACTGAAATACAAACATGCTTGGCAAGCTTCGCGATACACCTAGGCATGTACACATCCTTATAATCATTTTCCTAATTCTAACATTCATTTCCCTGTCTCGTAGCTCTCTTGCCCAGCCACAAGTCACAATAACCCTGAGCGAGGCTGGAATAGCAAAAGTCGAATATTTAGTTCCAACTGAAGGAAACCTCTCCGTGACAATTCAGTTGCTCGGGACGCCTGACCCTACCCTAGGTGTAACAGTTGTAGACGAAAAGGGCCTCCCACTCGCCTTCGACACTGACCAAACAGGCAGATACTTGACAGTGGCTACACTTAACTCGAGCCAAGTATACGTCTCCTACTATACACAAGACTTGACAAGCAAATCTGGAATCTTCTGGATAATAAGCGTGAATTCTCCCTACCCGCTCAAAGTCGTTTTGCCAGTAAACGCGACACCAGTCGACATGAACCTCCTCCCCACGAAGATCTACTCCATAGGAAGAAACTTGGCAATAGAATATCCCGCAGGAAGCCTACAGCTAAAATACGTCATACTATACCAGCCTGCAACTTCTCTCCCTCCCCAAGGGACACAGCCTCCTGCCTCGCCCACAAAACAAGAGACTGGGACCTCTAAGGGACTATTTGAAGTACTATGGCTACTCTTGCCCTACCTCGTTGTCCTCGCCGCTATATTTGTCGCACTTGCTGTTTTCCTGGCTTTGAGGGGTAAAAGGAAAAGTGAGCTCGTAGAGCTAGGCGAAGAAGACTTGGCAATTCTCGATGCCTTGAGGAAAGCAGGAGGGGCCATGTTCCAGGGAGAGCTACAGAAGGCTGTTAATTTGCCTCCCACTACTCTCTGGAGGAGGGTCAAGAAGCTCGCAGAGCTTGGGTACGTAAAGATAGAGAAAAAGGCGGGGAGAAACTACGTAGAATTACTGGAATGAAGAAAGTGAAAAGAATATTTCTAAATTTTCAGGCTAATTTCCACAGCATTCCTTAAGTTTATCCACAAAAACAAGTCAATTGATGGACATGGTTGACTCCAAGAAAATAACGTTGGGAATAATAGCCATAGTCCTATTGGCTACCATGGCATACATATACAGTGCACCACAAGTGACAACGCCAGCGGAAAGCCTTATAGCATCAGCAGAGAGACTACAGCAACTCGTATACTGCCGCAACCAGGTGCTCCAAAATCTCTCCCAGAACAGTCAGCTTTTCACACAAATAGTGAATCTTACAGCAACGGGCGACAATTACCTCGCCAAGGCAAAGCAGTACCTGAACCTCGGCAACGCTACACAGGCAATGCAATACGCAGTACTAGCACTAAGAACCTATGGTCAAGCACTAGACCTGCAGGAAAAACTCAGAGACACGCTTGGAACATCCTTTGCCTCATGCAGGGCAGTATTGGCTCCACAGCAGGCAAATCTGACGGCAAACCTCTACAGGAATAGGGTTAGAAACGAGACATGCAAGTGGTCTCCAGACTTTTACCCGCAATATGTCGCCATTAATGTCTCCCTTCAGCGCGTCAATGAGCTAGAGAGCATTGCATCTAGGGCCGCGAGTAGCGGGTACGACACCTCTAATGCTACACGTCTCTTAAACCAGGCTAGACAGTTGCTACTAGAGGCCCAGAGCCTTGCATCCAACTGTCTCTTAAACGAGTCTGCTCACCGCCTTGCAGAGGCGAGGAAGCTCATTGGACAAGCTACCTCTGAGCTAGCCAGGGCAGGTGCGATGAGGACCATAGCGGAAATGAGAAGACATGGTCTAGACGTCAATGAGACGAGTGTAGGCGAGGTTATGAGGGCCTTGAGGGCAAGAAAGTTTGAAGAATACCTGCTAAACAAGACAGCAGACACGCTCCTAAACGTTACAAGGAACGTTCCCGGACTAGAAAGGCAGAGAAACAGGCTCCAGCTACTAGAACAGCTCTTGGCAAGAATACAGGAAAGGGCTAAAGGAACACATAAACAGCTGGCACTCCAGCTTAGAGAACTCATCCAGGAAGCCATAAACCTTGCAGAAAAGGCCCCAGAGATGGCTAAGAACAATCCAGGAGAGTTAGCAAGGCAGACCCAGGACATCGGTGAAAGGGCTCGCCAGATGCGTGGTGGAGGCAGAGGACCCTAAAGAACCCTGTAAATAATTTTTTCTCTTTTTTTTATTTTTCCTCTCTCCTTTTTCCCACATGATTTTAATTCTAGATAGGTTTTTAGCCATCCATTTCCGTATGTTCATTAATGAGTCAACAAATAATTGAAGAATTATTGTCAAAGCTGAGCATCGAAGAAAAGGTCAAAATTCTCGTGGGGATAGGTGATACAACGAGCTCGCAACTCGCAAGGGTCCCAGGAGCAGCTGGACAAACCCATCCAATAGAGAGGCTCAACATTCCAGGCTTCGTCCTTGCAGATGGACCCGCAGGAGTAAGGATCGAAAACCCGGCTTGCAGAGCTACAGCTTTCCCCGTAGAAGTGATGCTTGCCTCGACATGGAACCCGGAGCTCGTCGAACAGGTTGGAAAGGCTATGGGCGAAGAGGCTAGGAGTTGCGGCGTAGATGTCTTGCTCGCTCCAGCGTTGAATATTCACAGGCATCCACTGGGCGGCAGGAACTTCGAGTATTTCTCGGAGGACCCGTTGCTATCTGGAAAAATTGCTTCCGCATACGTAAGGGGAGTCCAGTCTGCAGGTATAGGCGCCTGTATAAAGCACTTTGTCGGCAACGAGCAGGAGACAGGGAGATGGGGCCTCGACACCTTTGTATCTGAGAGGGCTCTGCGTGAAATATACCTCAAGCCCTTCGAGATAGCTGTCAAGGAAGCTAAGCCCTGGTCAGTCATGAGCGCATACAACAAGCTTAACGGCGTTCACTGCTCAGAGAACGAGTGGCTTTTGACCACGGTCTTACGGGAAGAGTGGGGCTTCGACGGCTTCGTAATGACGGACTGGGGCGCCGGGGAAGACGTTGTGAGACAGATAAATGCGGGCAACGACGTCATCATGCCAGGGGGACAAGACAAACTCGAACAAGTATTGAAAGCAGTGAGGGAAGGCAAAATACCAATAGAAACCATAGACAGAGCCGTCACAAGGGTCCTCTCGAAGCTCCTCGGCTCTGCCGGCTACAAGTCTACTCCCGGGAAGCCTGACCTAGAGGCACATGCAAAGATAGCATACGAGGCCGCAGTCGAGGGCATGGTTCTCCTCAAGAATGAGGGCGCCCTACCCATAGACAGAGGCAAGAAAATAGCATTCTTCGGCGTCGGCCAGATCCTGACAGTCAAGGGCGGAATGGGGAGCGGGCACACACATCCACCATACGTTTCGACGATCCTAGATGCCGCACGGGAGAGGTCTCTAGCCATAGACGAAGAACTGGCCAAGAAGTATGCAGAGGCAGTTTCCACATACAAGGAGGAGCTCGAAATCTTCTACAGGGACGAGCCCGACAAGCCAAGCATATCCGAGGACGTCGTAGGCGAGGCAGACATCTACGCGACTGCCCAGAGGAACGACTTGGCAGTAATAGTCGTTACAAGGGTTTCAGGTGAAGGATGGGACCTTGCACCAGAAGACTTCTACCTAAGGGACGACGAGAAATGGCTCATAGACACAGTCTCGGAAGCATACAGAAAAATCGGGAAACCAGTCGTAGCCATACTAAACATCGGCACACCAATCGATGTGGCTTCCTGGCGGGAAAAAGTAGACGCAATCCTCCTGGCATGGCAACCAGGACAAGAAGCAGGCAGAGCCATAATAGACACCCTCCTCGGCCTTGTCAATCCTTCTGGCAAACTCCCAACAACCTTCCCCAAGACACTGGGAGACGTCCCCTCATGGACGTTCGGCGGCGAGCCAGCCGGCAGTCCAAAGAGCGTGACATACGAGGAGGACATATACGTTGGGTACAGGTACTATGACACATTCGGCAAAGAGCCCGCCTACGAGTTCGGCTACGGCCTCAGCTATACAACCTTCTCCTACAGCGACCTATCCATCGAGCAGGACAGCGAACAGGTAAAAGTCAAGTTCAGGGTCACAAACACCGGGAAAATGCCAGGAAAAGAAGTCGCACAAGTCTACGTGAAGCCTCCAAAGGGAAAAATCGACAAGCCACAAAAAGAGCTAAAAGCCTTCAAGAAGACAAGGCTCCTCCAGCCCGGAGAACACGAAGACATAGTCCTCACTATTGGCTATAAGGACATGGCAAGCTTCAACGGCAAAGAATGGGTCCTCGAAAAGGGAACCTACAAGATCATGGTCGGCTCTTCTTCGCGGAGAATACACCTAGAAGGCGAGTTCAAGATTCACGAGGAAAAAACCTTTAGAAACTAGCTCTCCTCATCTTCGATAAATAATCTTTTAAGCCAATATTGTCGAGAAGGACGACACCGCTTTGCATCGCGTCAATTATCGCTGGGTTCCTCTTCCAAAACTTGAAAAACTCCTCCAAGGAAACCACCAACGGCTCTACCCGGGGAGCAACCCATAGGCACTCGTCCAGCAGGTCAAGCCTCTCAAGCGGGTTCCTCGGGACTCCCTCTGTGCACGCTATTGTCACCATGGTTCTGGAGTGGGCTGGTAGAGGATCGGTGGCTACTGGTCCCGCACATAAGCATGTTAAGGAGAGTTGCACGTGTTGTCTATGTCTCAGGTGTAGGATAGCCCCTTCTTCTCGGCTATCTCTAGGATTCTGAGGGCTGTGTTTCGGGATCTTGTCCTAATGACTACCTTGTCTCCCAGCGTTTCTATCCTTATGTCTCCGATGCCCTCGAGGAAAGGCTCTATGCCTCGCCTAGCAACGACGACATAGTAGCCTTCTGGGTCCCTTTTACCAATCCTACACGGCAAGTTTTTCCACCCCGTCCGAGAGGTCTAGCCCCAAGAGCTTGTCGTGGACAGCCGTGCCGATAGCTATGAGTCCAGATGTCAGGGCGAGGTCGGTCGAGATGACTACTCCGGGGGCCACGTCTAGAACGAAGTCGGCATACCTAAAAAGCCCAGATGGGATTCCCTCCCTTGCGCCAACCATCACGCCGAGCTCTTTTTTCTCCCTGAAGACCTTCTCGATGATAAAGTCGGCCAGCTCACCGCCGACCCTAGAGACAGGCTCTCCCTCCGGCTCAAAGATTATTAGGGGCTTCCCGTGCCAAGACCTCACGAACTGGTACATGTCCTGTACAAGTATCTCTGTCCGGTGGACCTCCCTTCCATAGCTCTTTTTCTGGATGCCGAGCCTAGACTTCTGGCCATCGATGACCCCCCTGAGGAAACGCTGTAGAGCCTCTGCCTCGACTGCCCCAACTGGTGCGACAACGAGTTTTCCAACCTCGAAGCACTGTATCTCCCTGCCAATCCTCGTGCCCATCACATACGAGGCGTCCGGCGGGCCAAGGTAGGGCTCGTGGGTCACGACCATTCGCCTATATAGCTTGTACATCGGGAACTTTGTGGGGGCCATCTTCCTGTAGAACTCGGAGCCAGGCACAATGGAGACATAGGCCTTGTCCTGCAGGATCTGTATGAGGACAACCTTGTCGGGGTTCTCGAGGTCTACACGTGCACCTGTAGCCTCCTTTATGACAGAGCCGATGTACGCGTTTACATCTAGGCTTGTGTAGTCGTGCTTCCCGCGCCTAACAGTCCTGACGGCGAAGCTCTCGTCGCTACTTATCCCGCTAGCCAGGGGCTTCACGCATTCACCCAGCTCTTGAAGCCTAGCGTTGCACTCGGCATCCACTTTGAAGACTTTTTCTGCCTCTGGAACTTTTTCCCTTATATTGTTCGCGAGCACCTCTATGTTTTGTGTGGGTGCCTCTACCAGGACGAGGCCCATGTACCCCATTGGCGAAGGGACGGCCCTACATTCTGGGCAGAGCTCTTTTATGAGTGAAGCAACTACGCGTTCAAACCCAAGTTTACAGGTAACTATTATGTCGACACGCACGGGCTCCTGCATGGTTACCCCTCTATAAAAGATGGAAACCAATTTAACTATTAGCCCCCCTCTTGCATACAGGCTCGTAATACTTAAATGTAAGACAAACATTTATTACACGACGGCAATGAGCGTTGTATCGGTAAGGGTTCCCAGAGAGCTCAAGGAAAAAATGCAGAAGTACCGAGACAAGATAAACTGGAGCGAGGAGATAAGAAGATTCATCGAAAACAAGATACTCGAGGCAGAGAGGGAAAATACTCTGTCAAGGCTTGAGGAGCTCATAAACCAGCTACCCACCGTCCCCAGGGGCACGGCTGCCAGTTATGTGAGGGAGGACCGTGACAGTAATTGACGCCTCGCTCTTGGTTAAGTATGTTTTGCATGAGGAGGGCTGGGAAAAAGTCTCAGAGACCCTTAGGCACGTTTCCCCGCTATACTCTGTAGACCACGTTTTAAAAGAAGTCGCTAATGCTCTCTGGAAACATGCCTACCTCAGGAAAATGATGCCGGCGAGCCTCGCCCACGAGCTCTACAGCCTTGTAGGGAGACTAGCGGAGACCCGCGTAATAGTCCTCGAGGAGGAACGTATATATCTCCCGAGGGCCCTACATATCGCCCTACAACACGGTCTGACAGTTTATGACTCCTTGTACATAGCACAGGCAGAAAAATACGGCAAACTATTGACAAGCGACGCTGCTCAGGCAAGAGTAGCAACTAATCTAGGCATAGAAACCATCCTCATAAGCTAAAATCCTATCGAATCTCTAGCTACGAATAGAACGAGGCCAGCTCACGCATCTGACAAGCCCAGCCTATCTATGAGCTCGCACAAGTCGCGTATGTCTCCACCAACCCTGTAGACACTCATCCGTGGAAACCTCGCCCTAACTAGGTCCACCATGTATTCTGTGTCGTCAACAAAAACCGCGTCCTCCTCTGCTACCCCCAGCCTCGCGAGGATCTTCTCGACCATCCTGTCCTTTCCCGGGTGAGGCTCCACGACTGGAAAGTCAAAGAAACCGTCTAGCCCCAGAACTCTAAGAGCCTGCAACGCTATGTCCGGATTGTTCCAGCTAGCTATGGCAAGCAGAACCCCCTTCTTCTTGGCTGACTCTAGAAGCCTCCTAGCACAGGGATCCAGCCTTACAAAATTGTTGGCTGAATCCACGAGCGTCTCATCATCTATCCTAATGAAGGGGGGACGAGTTGAAGAGATGTCCTTGTGGGACCAGAGCGTCCCATCCAGGTCTAAAATTATCAGTTTTAGGGGCATGAATAAATGAAACAATTTAAGTCTAAAAAGTGTTACCATTCTACCTACGAAGAAAAATAGAGAGTGGCCTATCCTATAGAAAGAAAAACGCAGCCGCCACGTTCATCTGCACACTCGAAGGGACAGACCTTATACCTGTAGCAGTCCCCCTCCTTATACCTCCTTGCATCAATGATCTCGAAAGATACTTGCCCCTTCTCAAGGTCTTCTACAAGCGACTCCATTACTCCCAGCCGTTCTAGGACGCCCTCAGCCCTCTCCCATGCTAATTTGCATTCTTCCCTAAGATCCTCGTCCTGTATCTCGTCACAACAGGACGGGTCACCCCCACCCATAATGCAGTCCTGATACTCCTCGTTATTCTCAACTTCTTCAAAACACTCGTCTTCACAGTCCAGATATCTAGGGTTGTCCTTGTCCATCCCCTTACAGCGCCTAGCTATGCATTCTTCCATGAGCTTGCGACCGAGTTCCTCGCAACATAGATGTTCCGCGGCAGAGAGTTTTCCATATGGATTCAAGTCTTCTATGGAGTCCGCTTCCTCTCGGATGAAATCGGCAAGAGCGGAGAAAAGCTTCTCCTTGCTCCTTATCCGCGTAACAACACCCTCAAACACGTCCACGAGTAGATACTCCTCGTTAGGCGTCTCGATAATGACGGACGAGTAATATGGCGGATAGTCAAAACAGGCGTCTGAACCTTTTACCCTGACAACGACGGATCGATAAGTTTTTCTCGCCACGTCAATAATTTTTCAACAAAAATTATAAAAATTTATTGTTAGATAAAATAATTTTAATGAAATGCGTAGAAGGTTATACCTAATCCCCGCATTCTTGTGTTAATAACCGTTATACTTTTATATAAATTTAGGCAAAAATTACTCATAAGATGGAAATGAATGCAGTATCTCCTATTGTCTCCGCGCTCTTGCTCGTGATTATTTCTGTAGCAGCTTCCGTCCTTATTTATTTTTGGGTCACAAGTTTCCAGGGACAAGTCACACAGCAAGCAGGCACACCCAAGGCGTTAGGCTCTTGTCTAAAAATTGAGGGAATTGAAGTGGCTGATCGAGATACTAGTGGAGTTGCCTATAGAATATGGGTCAAGAACTGTGGAAGCCAAACCCTACACCTCGACTATGTATATTTGCTTGACCCATCTGGCAACGTTTATCATAGCTATCCTGCAGGTGAATGGTCTCTCTCCCCCCAGGACACACAGTTTCTCTGGCTATGGGTTCCCATAGATAAGCTGAGAATCGGCGAAAGGACAACTGTAAAGGTTGTCACTGCAGAGGGCATAGAGGCGTACTATGTATTCACACCGACCTAAAAGATAAATTAAACATTTTTTAAATGTATGAAAAGTTCTTTCTTCAAAACTTTAAATACCACCAAACGAGTCTACGTATTGAAAAACCATGAAGATAATTGATTTAACAATGGAGCTTAAAACTGGAAGCCCAGTTTTCCCAGGCTATCCCACGCCAATTGTCCACACCTGGACAACTATAAAGGAGCACGGCTACTACAGCAATCTCCTCCAGCTAGTCGAGCACACAGGAACACATGTCGACTCGCCAGCACACTTCATAGAGGGTGCACCCACAATCGACAAGGTTCCCCTGGAGAGGTTCATGGGTAAGGGCATCGTTGTTGACGCTACGGGGCTCGGGCCAAAAGCACCCATTACAAGAGAATTCCTCGAGAAGGCTCTAAAGGGCAAGGGCGTCGGGAAGGGCTGGGTTGTCCTTATTATGACGGGATATGATTCCAAGGCCGGCACGCCTGACTGGTTCAACCATCCGGGCCTCGATGAAAGTGGAGCAAAGTACCTTGCCGAGCTCGAGATAAACGCGGTCGGGATTGATGCGCCCAGCATAGACCAGCCGCCTTTCCCAGGCCACAAGAACCTCTTGCCAAGGGGCATAGTGATCTTCGAGAACCTGACAAACCTAAAAGAGCTCGTTGGAAAAGAATTCACGTTCTACGGATTCCCGCTTAGAATCTCAAACGGCTCGGCAAGCCCCGTAAGGGCGCTAGCAGTCCTCGAGTAGCCAAAAAAAATCAGTGTAGTAGAATTTGCTAGGGTAATCCTATGAAGAGTAAATTTTACGGCGTAATTTCTCCGTTCATAACACCCTTCAAGGAAGACTATTCTATAGACCTCGAAGCAGTCAGGTGGCTTGCGAGATTCCAGGCCGAGAGGGGCGTCCACGGTATATTCCCAAACAGCACCACTGGGGAATTCGTTCACCTATCCAGGGAAGAGGCTTTAGAGATCACAAGGGTTGTTCTCGAAGAGGTCGGAGGAAAGGTCTGGGTCATCCCAGGGATCAGTGCCAACTATACGGAGGACTCTATCGCCCTTGGCAAGACATTCAGAGACATGGGGGTCACAGGGGCAGTCGTGACTCCTCCCTTCTTCTTCAAGATTTCGGGGGAGCGCCTAAAGAAGCATTTCTCCGCGATACTCGAAAAGGTAGATCTACCCATAATCATCTACAACATTCCGGCAACCACCGGGATAAACATACCAGTAGCCCTCCTCCACGAGCTCGCCAAAGAGTACAGCAACCTAGCAGGGGTAAAAGCCACAGTAGAGAGCTTCACATATTTTAGGCAACTCGTACAGATCGTAAAGGCCGATAGGAGAGATTTCGCCGTACTCACTGGCCTAGACGACTTCTTGCTCCCAGTCCTAATGATGGGTGGAGACGGGGGAATAATGGCCCTGGCAAACGTCGCTCCACAGATACACAGGGCTGTCTACGACGCCTACACGAGCGGAGACTTAAATAGGGCATTACGGGAGTGGCACAGGCTCCTTAAGCTGGTACAAGTATACGACTATGCCACATCCTTTCCAACCGCCGTCAAGACACTCCTAAAGGTGCTAAACGCACCCGTAAAGCCATATGCGAGGATGCCCCTTACGCCAGAACCAAGAGAAACGGAAGAAAAAATGGCAAGGCTAGCGAGAGAGCTAGGCTTGACTATCTAAAATATTTTTTTCTTTTCCTTCTCACTCCTAGACAAAATATAGAGGAAAGCTATAGGAATACGTCAAGTATATTGTGAAGAGAAAAATTTCTGAACGCTCAATCCCTGAAAATGTAACACGCAAAATGATTTCAAAGACCCTCTTGATTATAGCAAGTGACATGTGTCAGAAAATCTTTTATGTATAATGCTACGCTGTCAACAATTAGGTATGGTCACGAAAGACTTTACCGGCACTATTACCGAGAAAGGAAAGATAACAATTCCAGCTGAGATTAGAAAAAAGTATAAGTTGAGGAAAGGTTCTCGCGTAAGGTTTGTAGAGACAGAGAAGGGCATTTTGATCGTACCCATTATTCCCTTCGAACAACTTTTCGGCATAGATAAGGATGCAAAGGAGATTATATTTGAGATGATAAGGGAGTTGGAGGAGGAAAGGAAAAGGCAAGCTTCCTTAGATTAGTTCACGAGCAGTGTGGAAACAATTGGGAAGCAGATACCCCTCTACAGAACGTGTTTCTCAAGGAGTTCGCTGTTTCTAATAAAGATTTAAAAGTCACTCAAAAATACTAGTTAATGGATATGGAAATAGAGCTAGGCGAAGACTCGTCACTTATAAAAGCTTCATTATTTAGAGGGTTCCTGCAGAGACTAACAAGGGCTCTAGACTTGGAGATAGCTAGAAGGTACTTTGCACTGAACCTCTTCGACGGCATACTGACAGTACTCGGCTTCACCGTGAACTATTTCTTTCTTGGTGGCCGCAACCCCAGCGTGCTCCTAGCCTCAGGCCTAATCATAAGCATAGGTATGGCTATCTCGGGCCTCACAAGCGCCATGCTAGTCGAGTACTCAGAGCTACAGAAGGAGCTAAACGAGCTCGAAAAGGCCCTGTTCAGAGACCTTGACGGCACACACATCGCTAGGACAAAGATGGCCACAGCACTAATGAACGCACTTGTAAACGCCGTTGCACCGATTCTTGGAGCCCTCGCAGTCCTGTTTCCGATCCTCTTGACAAGCATTGGCATAATCGGATTCACCCAGGCATTCGAGCTATCACTATTCCTCAGCATGCTATCCCTTTTCCTGCTAGGCGTCTACCTAGGGAAAAACGCTGGTAGCAGGCCAATAGTATATGGAATCATAATGGTTTTAGCCGGCTCAGCAACAGCTATAATAGCATACCTGCTGGGTGCAGTATAATGGAAGCCGTGAGACACATAAAAATCGTGCTAGACGTATTGAAGCCCCGAGAGATCCCAGTATACCATCTCGCAACATCTCTAGCCGAGCTAGAAAACGTCCAGCAAGTAACAGTAGACGTCATAGAGGTCGACGTAAAGACCGAGACAGTAAAACTAACCGTGGAAGGCACAAATCTCGACATCAACGATGTACTCAGACACCTAGAAGAGACAGGGTGCTCAGTTAGAAGCATTGACTCAGTAGCAGTAAAAAAAGGATAGAAGGATAGAAATAGTTTTTACTGCTTTACTTTTCCACACCTGAATGTTACCGTGTAGGGATCCACGACCTCAAAGCCCCGCAACACCAGCCTGCACCCAGCGTGCATCTCACAAACCCTTAGAATAACGCCTGAGAGCGGTCACGCGACCGGCTCGAATTTTTCTTCCTGAACCTTCTTGAGAAAGTCCGAGATTTTAAGCTCCCTCAGCGTAATGCTTAGATCGCATTCTTTCTCCTCTATTTCTAGCTGGTCAGCTATAGCTAAGTCCTCGATAAAGAGCCTCTTAATCTCTTCGACCGAGGGCCTGTCACTCAGCACACCCTTCTCCCTTAAAAACTCGATCAAGTCGTCCGTAGCTAGGCGAGATATCGTGATTCCACCTTTCCCCATAACCTTGTAGGCAGCCTTGTTGACAGCATACATGTAGGCATTTACGAATAGATTGCTCGGTCCGCTCATATGAGGCAAGCAGATCTTAGATTTTAAAAGTAATTTAGTTCAATTTTTCCCAGCAATAATTCCGTCCCGGAGACGCAATAAAAAATTATAAATTCTCCATATACACGCATTACATGTGTCGTCTAGAAGATCACTTGTCATATCAATAGCAGGCCTAATGACAGCTCTCACAGCCGCACTCACAATAGTTGTCCAGATCCCTGTGCCAGAAACAAGGGGATACATCAACCTAGGAGACGCGATGGTCATGCTCTCAGGCGCTTTGTTCGGCCCAGTAGTAGGTTTTGTCGCGGGCGGCCTCGGCTCTGCACTTGCAGACATCATTTCTGGATACGCACACTGGGCCCCATTCACGTTTCTCATTAAGGGCATAGAGGGGCTAATAGTCGGAGTCTTCTCGAGGAGGAAAAGGGCCTACCTCGTCCTAATAGGCACAGTTATTGGAGGAGCAGAAATGGTTCTAGGATACCTTGCCGTTGAGACTGCACTATACGGCCTGGGAGCCGCGCTGATCGAGGTCCCGGGCAACGTGTTCCAAGCCATGTTCGGAATAATTGTCGCAAACATCTCTTGGAAGATTCTCTCTGGAAGGCTGAAAACCTTCTAGCACGAAAGAGGGATAGGCGTCCTAGATGAAGCCTTACGGTAAACTCTCCCAAGAAGAACTATCAGAGCTGCTGGGAATTCTCACTCGCCGGGACCCAAGCGTCCTCCTAGGCCCAGCCATTGGAGAAGACGCGGCAATAGTAGACCTAGGAGACAAGGTCCTCGTAACACACAGCGACCCGATAACGGGCGCCTCCGAGCTCGCGGGCTGGCTATCCGTCCACGTCGTCGCAAACGACATAGCCACGAGGGGAGTCAAGCCAAGCTGGCTAGTCACAACCCTACTGTTGCCCCAAACCTTTTCCAGGGAACAACTAAAAAAGCTGGCCAGCCAGATAAGGAGCGCCGCTGACGAGATAGACGCAACCGTTATAGGGGGACACACCGAGATAACCCCGGGACTCGACAGGCCAATAATCATTACAACGGCCTTCGGGGTCGGCGAAAAGGAAAAGTTCTTCACGACTAGCGGGGGACGGGACGGAGACCTACTCGTAGCGACAAAAGACGCGGCACTAGAAGGCACATCAATCATAGCCACAGACTTCCACGACAAGCTGCTAGGCAAAATAGACAAGTCAATCCTCGAGAACGCCAAAAACTTCATACACGAGATAAGCGTCGTAAAAGAAGCCCTAACAGCGGCCCAGGTCCACGGGGTCCACGCAATGCACGACGCCACCGAGGGAGGCATCCTCGCCGCGGCCCTAGAAATAGCATACGCCTCTAGGCTCAGCGTGGTCCTATACGAGGAAAAGATACCACTAAGAAGAGAAACAGCACAAATATGCAGAGCCCTCGGCCTAGACCCACTGGGGCTCATAAGCTCGGGCACACTCCTAATCGCAGTCCAGCCAGAATCAGCCCCAATACTCATAGAAAGGCTACAAAAGGAGGGAGTAAAAGCAACAATCATAGGCGAATTCAAGAAAAACGGGCACAGCCTACTCGTAAAAAAGACCGGAGAAAAAATAGAAATAGGGCTACCCATAGCCGAGGAACTCTGGAAGCTCTTTTAACACTCACCATCGCTCTATATTTTTTCAAAAGAGAAAGCATTTTAGAAAAAATTTATATTATCTGCATAGAAAATCAAAATTGTGCAGAGCACTGGGGAGAAGCGTAAAATCCCTATATGGGACGCGGCGGCAATAATTGGCGGCTTTGTCCTTTTGTTCCTTGGTCTAGGGCTACTCGGCACATATAGCCAAGCAGAGTTGCTAATGCTTCTTGGCTTTATCCTTGTGGGCCTAGGCATAGGTCTCCTAGTCTATGTTGTCGAGAAGCTCGAAGGGCCCGCACTTGTGCTTACTATAAGCGGCGAGAAGGATAACAAGTCGCCACGTATGAGAGAAAATTTGTGGGCCAGCTTTATAATCGTTGGGTTTGGCCTCGGAATCCTTTTCAACAACTTGTTGGCAGGCCTAATACTTGGCTTCGGCCTAGGACTAATAGCCGATGCTCTCTTGGCACGCGCTGGACCCTGCAATAAATAGATCAAAAGCCCCACAGTAAGATGCTTGTTTTCCTATACAACCAGCAGTCTCTACTTCTCTACTATTCAACGCAAAGGCAATCCCATTACTTTGGCATTTTTTCTCGAAAACGCACTGATACATCATTCCTCCATTGACACATACTGATGTGCCGGTGCTTCATATAAGCTAAGCCCGCTTATATCACCATGTAGACACCTGAACAGCACCCCACGCACCAGTTGCTTCTCCGTCCCTTTCAATTCATTCGTTTCTGATACTCGACCGCGGGACATGGTGGATCGGGAGGCTTGGCATCAAGCTTTCAATTCATTCGTTTCTGATACTGTTTCCCAGTGGTTTATTTTGTATTGGTGTTATTTATTTGTTTCTCTGTTGTGTGAAAGTGTTTTTGTGTAAGTGTTTCCCATTGGAAGTATTAATTTTTCATTAGTTTTCTCATTGTGCATGGTAAATGATATGGATCGGGAAGAGAGGCCAGGGAAGAACTTATTTTACAAAAAGTCTACTTCCCATAAAACGTTAAGGCTTCCCGTAGAAAACATTTCTACAGAGATTTCTAGGGGAACTCTTTCCTCCACGCCCGTAGGCCAGGCAGGATGAGCCTAGTACTAGACCTCATGGAGGAATTCAGACCCATAGCCGTCGACAGGCCCCTGATAAAGCTTGCCAGGACAAATCCCTCAAGCCTGGCAAACCTCCTCTCAGAAGACGGTGAAAAGAAGTCAGAATCTGTGAAGCATGTGTGGAGGCTCCTAAATGAAAACATGAAGACGGCGAAACCGCCAATACAGTAGCTCGTCTTGACGCAGGCCGGGATGTTTGCAAGGGCAATTAGGGACCAAGCCCCATACACACCCTTCAAAGCCAAATGGTGAAAAAACCGCCCTGAACCAGTATCAACAAATAGCTGTGCCCCATAACCCCAAATGTATACCTTGTCCTCCGCTCTAACCAGACAGTCATCATCTCCTAAGATAAAAATAAGAAATAAATGGAAAGTGAATAACAGAGGTTTTTCTGTCGTGATACGGGGTGGGAGGAAATGTTTCCCCTAGAAATCTCTGTAGAAACGATTTCCACGGGAAAAGTTAATAGCCTACGGGAAGAAGCCATTTCTGAAAATACATTCTTCCCTGCCCCTCTTCCCGATCCATATCATTTATAACTCACAATTGGAAAACTAAAACAAAGCTAATATATTCCATGGAAAACTTTGACATAAAAACACTTTCACACAACACACAAACAAATAAATAACACCCAAACAAAATAAACCCCAAAGAAACAGTATCAGAAAAGAATGAATTGAAAGACGAATAATTCGTTCCAGCCCTCTATTCCTATGTTTGCATGTATCAGAAAAGAATGAATTGAAAGGTGGCTTGGTCTTAGATTATGCTAGCTTTGTCGATTGAGTTTTGTTTAAAGTTTTTATTGTGGGAGTGTGTATTGCTTTATATGGTTTCGATCGTGTATTTTGTTTTCGAGTTTTCTGCTGGGGGTGGGGGCTCTCTTCCAGTGTTTGCTGGGGCAGAGAGCCGTGGGGCTTTCCTGGGGATGGTTAGACGGCTTGACTCTGGGCTGTCTGAGTTGTTGCATTCGGGGAGGGGTGGGAGGTCTGTTTTTTCTCTTAAGCCTCTGCGTTTCTTGTCTGGCTACAGTGTTGTAGAGTCTGGGTCCTCTTTTGGGGGCGTTGTTTTTGAGAGGGGGGCTAGGTGTAGCCTGGAGGTTGCGGTTTTTGACGAGGAGGCTTCTAGGCGGCTTGTGTCTATTCTCGCGACTAGTCCGCTGGGGCTAGAGGTGAACGGGGTCGAGTTTGGGCTTGTCGGCCTCTCTATTAGGATTATCGACCCATCGAGCGTGATTAGTGGCGAGGACGCGCCGGAGTCTCTGGACGTGCGTTTTCTCACGCCGACGTACTTCAACCCCCTTAGGGGCGACCAGAGCTACAAAGTCCTCTACCCGGACCCCGAGCACCTCTTTGCAAGCCTAGTAGCTGTTGCCCACGACCTGACGGGCCAGGGCTTTCCCAAGCCCAGCGAGCTAGCTGAGAAGGTCTACATAAGCGGGCTAGAAATCAGGACGCCCAGGATGGAGGCCTCCAAGCCGGCCCCCAACGGGTTCACGGGCTGGGTCAGGCTGAGGTTCAAGAAGGACGCCTCTACAAGCGCCAAGAAGCTGATAGCCGGGCTCCTGAGGCTCGGAGAAATCACCAATGTCGGCGGTAACAGGACCGCTGGCTACGGTGTGATAAATGTTTCTAGTTTAGCGGGGGACAAGGGCCGAGTAAAGGAAAGCCGGGAAAACGTGTCTCGCTAGATATGTGGACTAACTTTCATCCTATCTGAATTTTTAGGGCTGGTTATGGCTAAAATTATTTAGTTGAAAATACATGGTCTCATTAGGGGCTAATTGTTAGCAACTGTCTTGGCCAACCTTCAAGCACCAACATAATTTTTAAGTACTCATAAATAATTAGCCTTCCAGCTATGCCTGCATGTCCTTCTTTCTACTAGCTAGATCCAAAACTCTAAACCGCTAGCCCTGTAAAAAGGAAAGTTCCGCTTTCTTCGCAATTTTTAAATATCTTCAATCAGTGACAAGCACGAGCGCGCGCTTCACTCTTGTCTATCCCGAGGGTTTTTCACGCATAGCTACTTATAAATTTGAGCACAGCATATTATATCTTCTTCTTGGACTTACCTATGAGAATCTGGATTGCTCTTAGGAGTACTGCTCAGCGGATCAACGGTAAACCTATATAGGATAACATCTTTACTTCTAATATGGCTTACGAGGATCTCAAGAGGGAGATTGTCGAGGCGTTTGTTTTCCTCGAAGAGCATGGGATGAACTGGGCCTACAGCGGGAACATCAGCGTAAGGGTGGGCGAAGACCTTTTCCTTCTTTCTCCTAGCGGTGTCTGGAAGGCGAGGATGAAGCCGGAAGACGTTCTCCTCGTTACTGGAGACGGAAAAGTGCTGGAGGGTAACGGGAAGCCGTCTGTAGAGTTCAAGACCCACGTTGCTATCTATAGGGCTAGGAGGGACGTAAAAGCCGTTGTCCACGCTCACCCAATATATGCCGGGATAATAGCGGCGAAGCGTGTAGACATAGAGCCCGTCCTCGAGGAGCTGACCTTCTATGTTGGTGGGACGATAAGGGTGGCAAGCTACGCGCCGTCGGGTACAGAGGAGTTGGCTAGGAACGCTGTGGAGGCGCTCGGAGACAAGAAGGCAGTCATACTTGCCAACCACGGCGTAGTCGCGTGTGGCTCAAGCCTCGAAGAGGCTCTAGCCGTTTTGGGCTACGTGGAGCGGGCGGCAAAGGTGGCAGTATACTCTATGCTTATAGGCGGGGTCCACCCGTTGCCCCGAGAAGCCGAAACACTTGAACGAGAGCTCTACGTACAAAAACTGCATAGAGCCATGTCCCAATAAATCTACGAGCCGTGGTCCCTCAGTTGATCGCTATTTTACAGAAAGGTTTTTCAACATGTACGGGTGGGTCTAGCTCCGATACAGATTCTTCCCGAAAGAACCATTGGGAGGACTTAAAGTTTTGATTTGGATAAAGATCCTCCCCACCATTCCATTTCCGCCCTCGCTGCATCATCTATGCCTATCCTTACAACTATTGAATGTCTAGGTCTTTGCGAAAGTTTCTTCAGGGTCTCTGTGACATCCTCCAGCGTCTCGTAAACCCCTAAGAGCCTCCCGTAGGCAAATACAGCGTATTTTCCGTAATATTCTTTGAGCCTGTTTTTCTCCCGCTCGTAGGCAGCGTTATTCTCGTCTGCTTCTACCTTCTTTAGCCACAGCTCTATAGCCTCCTCGAGTGCTGTGAAAGACTTAAACCACGCCTTTTAGCCTCCGCCTTGAATTCCCGAAGCTTTTTATTGTCAACTCCACGAATTACAAGGATCAATTAGTTCACCTAAGGTGTTAACTAGGCTTACAGGCTCAAGAATTTTTCTAGCGAAGTCCAAAGCAATATGGCGGGAAGATATTTGCTAAAGGCAAAATCATATACCAGAGACAATGTGGAGTCTCTCGGAAAGCTCCTTCAAATAGCTAATCCCCTGTCTTAGCACCTCTCTGCCCTGTTCAGTTATCGCGAAGTACTTTCTCCTCTC
>NZ_JAVZIC010000008.1:0-47139 GCF_038871435.1 Thermofilum sp. | reverse complement strand
CCGAAGAGTACTAGGAGTGTTTCTGCTGTGGCTATTTTTGTTTTTAGCTGGGTGGCTAGGGTGTTTATTGGTGTGCCTTTTCTGGATGTTGCTATGACGAGTGTTTTTGGGGTGGTGTGGTTTTGGAGTGTTTGTTTTAGTGATTGTTGGCAGGTTACTGTGTAGCCCCAGTAGACTGGTATTTGTTCTCGGTCTATGTATTGCCAGTGACCTTGTTTTTGTGTGAGTGTTACTCGTGGCCCGAGGCCTGGTGGTACCTTTGCTTGGACTGGCTTTTCTAGGCCTATGTCTACTATTGCCTTGTCTCCTGTGCGCCTCAATATGTAGCCTTCGCGGTATGGGCTTTGCTCGTCTCTGAGTAGGTGGCTTGGGGAGCGTAGGGGCGGGGCAGCTCCGATGTAGCGCAGGTGCCTGGACTTTGGAACTAGGTATTTTCTCAGGTACTGTGGTGCTTCTAGGGCTTCGAGGACTGTCTTTATTGGTGTGCAGGGCTTGTTTGACTCTTTGTAGATTATGATTTGTTCTACGCGGAAGATGGTTGCGGCCCGGGCTAGGAGTGCTATATGTAGTGTCCTTGCTGGCTCTTTGAGGTTGGAGAAGTTAGAGGAGGCTATTGCTATTATTCTTTTGGGCTTGGGTTTTGGGGGAGGCCACATTAGAGAAAACCGTCTGGGGGACTAAAAAACTACTTTGTTTGTGATTCTTTGCCCTTTTTCTCTCTTAGCTCCTTTTTCTTTTCTAGGAAGATTGATGTCCTCTGTCTTCCGCCCATTTGTTTTCACCTGTGTCTTGTAGGTTGCCTTTGTTTATATGTTTTTGCCACGCTTATTCGAGGGCGACCCAGTAGGCCATTTTGCCTCTTCTTTCTTCTTTTACTTTGCCCTCCCTGAGGAGGAGCCTGAGTATGTAGAAGACTTGGCTGTGTGAGAGGCCGAGCTCTCTTACGAGTTCGACTGTGGGCATTGGGCCGTGTTTTTTGAGGAAGTCGTGGATGAGCTTTTTCCTCTCGATTATTTTGTCTGTTACCTTTCTGGGCATATTTGGTCAATGTATTTTAAATTGTGAGTTATTAAAATTTTATCCATTTTATTGTGTAAAAATGTAGATAGACTAAAAGGTTTTTCGTTAAAAATAAAACTATTCTCCTATGAGCCTCGCTAGGGACGGGTACATTTCTAGTGCTCTTTCACTGGCGAGTATCGAGTAGTACTGTATTATGATGCCTACGAGGAGGAGGATTCCTGTGCCTCCGCCCATCACCCTGAGTAGGTCGCTTAGCACTGCTATTACTCCTATAATGATGCTACTGAGAATGGTTAAGCCCCAGATGTAGCGCCTGAGCATCGACGCTATGACTTTTTCGCTTTTCCTGAAGCCTGGTATCTGGAGCTGTGCTTCTACTAGCTGCTCTGCCTGTGTCTCGGGGTCCATTCCCGAGGTGAGGATCCATGCGACTCCGAAGAGGACTGCTAGCCCAATGTAGAGCAACGCGTAGACAACTAGGTGGACGGGGTCGTGTAGAGCGGATGCGAGGGATCTTGGGGGCGAGATGTAGTAGACGAGTGAGCCTGGCAAGGGGACGGGGCCGTACTCTGTGTAGTTGTATCTTGCTATGATGTTTAGCCAGGGGTTCTGGTTTCCCGGGTTGACCCTCGGCCATAGAACCTGGGTGAACATTGCTATGTTTGCGTATAGGGCGCCGACCAAGATGACTGGCATGACTGAGACGTAGAGGAACTTTAGGGGTATGCGTGTCTTTACTCCTCCGAACCTGGTGCTGGAGACTGGTATGAGTATCTTCATTGACTCCATGTAGGTTAATACGAGTAGCATGGCGATCATTCCTAGGAAGCCTACGAGGTCTGGGTATCCTGCGGGCCTAGAGATAGCGTACATTATGAGTGTAGAGTTTCCACGGGCGAGCGCGACTACGAGGGACGGGAAGAATCCGTAATATAGCCCGTCGGCTAGGGGGCCGATGGGGCTGAAGAGTTCCCAGAATATTTGCTGTGCCACGCCAGCGGCTATGAAAAGGGAGACGGCGCTTCCAATGCCCCAGCCTTTTTCTAGCATGTCGTTCATTAGGATAATGAATGTGCTTGCTATGAAGAGCTGTATGAAGACTAGTATTTGTTGTTGCTGTGTTAGTGCACCGTATACGCCGCCCCATATGTAGGCGAGTGCTTCAATGGCAGCGAAGAGGAAGGCTGTGAGCTTTTGGAGTCCCGCGAATGTTTTTCGTCCTTCTGGGGTTGTGAGGTCTAGGTTTATGAGTTTGCTTCCTACTAGTAGTTCCCACACGATGCCTGCTGTTACTATGGGCCCGATGCCTAGCTCGATTAGGGTTCCTCTTTTGGACGCCATTACTATTCTCAGGAACTCTAGTGCACCTATGCCTCCCTGGGTTTGTCTTGGTATGCCGTAGAGTGGTACTTGTCCCATTATGAAGTAGATTATCAGGATGACGCCTGTCCAGAGCAGTCTTTCGCTTAGGCTTGGCTTCCTGGCAGGCCTCGTGACTTCTGGCAGGATTCTAAAGAAGCTGTTGAGTGAGTCTTGGAGGCTCAACCTTATTCACCGGTTGCTGGTTTTTCTGCGAGCAGTATGACGTCGCCTCCGGCCTGCTTGATTTTTTGGACTGCGTTTTGTGTGGCGAATGGCACTTTAACGATTATCTTGTTTCTGACTTGTCCTGTGCCTGTTAGCTTGTTTATGCCTATCTTTGTTAGGTCGACTACGTAGGCGTCGCCCTCGCGTGTAGCTATGCCTTTCTGGTACAGGTCAGCTATCTTCGAGTCAAGTACGCCGACGTTGATAATGTTGAATTGTGTGACGAGTGAGGGGTGGCGTGTGAAGCCGTGTTGACCGTACCAGTCCGGGGCATATTTTACTGTCCACGACCACTTGTGCTTGTGGTATCCTACGTATCCCCTTCCGCCCCTGCTTCCAGACTTCCTGTGTTGCCCCGTGCGTCCATAGCCGTGAGTCCTGCTTCCACGGTAGGATCTAGACTTCTTTTCGCGCCTTATGACCAATGTTGACACCTTTTCGGCTTATAGACATTCGACTTTAAAAAAATTTCTGAAGGGTTTTCTGGCCGATGCAGTGAATTGACAGGCGTTTTTCTTTTTTGTACCTCGGCGTATAAGTAGAGTCTGCAGAAGGAGTGTCAAGTTTGAAATCTGCAGGGCTGTTAACTAGGATTCTGGGCAAGAATATAATGGATGTATAAGAGACTCTGGCATAATTTGGGGTTGTTGAGAAACAAGCCAAATAAGGTAATAGTAAAGAAATGTGTTGGTCTAGAGCATTTTTCTTATGAGCTCGTTGATTTTTGGCCCCCTGTAGCCTGCTTCGCCTCCGGCTTTGACGTTTTTCCTTATTGTCCCCCTGAATCCGCCGCTTGGGGGCCTTAGCCTGAATACGGGCTTTACGCCGGGTAGCTGGTCTAGCGTCACTTTACCTGCTAGTAGGGCGTCTGCTAGCTCGTCGAAGCTGTTGTAGCCTAGTTTTTTGAGATCTTCCTCGGTTATCTTCTTGTTCCCGGTCATTCTGCCGCGTTTCTGTAGGAGCTGGACTAGTGTTTCTTTGTCTATTTCTCCCCATGTTACGACTGTGGAGAGGGTTTGGGTCAGCATGCCCCTAATTGATGGCGTGTCTTGGACGAGTGTAGCGTGGTAGGTCTTGTGGAGTCTTAGTAGTTCGAGGGCTTTTTCTTGTTCTGGCGTCCTGTCGGGGGAGCCTCTGAGCCTTAATACGAATAATAGTGTCATCTCAATCACCAGTCGGACGGTGGGTAGAATTCATATGTCTTTTTGAGTGCATTGTAGACTGCTTTTGCCATGTTGTGGGTTGTCCTTGTCTCGCCGTAGGACCTTGACCACACATCGCTTATTCCTGCTAGCCTGAGGACTGTTTTTGCCACGTCGCTTGCAACGATTCCTACTCCCCTCGGGGCGGGTATGAGCTCGATCTTGACGCTGCCTGCTTTTCCTTCCACCTTGTATGGAATGCTGTGTGGCTTGCCGCAGAGGCACTCCCAGCTTCCGCATCCCCTCCTGACTGGTATGATGTTTAGTTTGGCTCTCCTGGTTGCCTTCTCGATTGCTATTCCGATCTGCCTGGATTTGCCCATGCCTACGCCGACGTAGCCGTTCTCGTTTCCCACGACAACTGTTACCTGATACTGCGAGACTTCGCCCGAGTCTGTCTGGCGCTGTACGAATCCGACGCTTATGACTTCTGATTTGAGGTCTGGGAGGAGCGTGTCAATTATTTCTACTTCTTTTATTGGGATGTTTTTGGCGAATATCTCGTCTATGGACTTGATTTTGCCTTCTAGCACCATTTTTCCCAGGAGTGTTCTTGGTTGCCATTCCGACGCCATACGTCTCACCCATCTAATTTACAGGCATATTAAAACCTTCATGCTACTTGACTGACTCCTCGATTTTCTTCTTTATCTCTTCGAAGTGGGATGGCAGGTCTTCAGGCTTTAGCCCGTTTTGTAGGTACTGGGAAAAGAACGCCTTGTAGGCCTCTGGATCCTGCTCGGACATCTGCTTCGCGTAGGACGCTATGTGTTCTCCCTTTATTCTCTCTTCGCTTGGAAGCATCTCTTCGCCGACTGGCACCTCTAGCCCAGCGTCTATCGCGCCTTTTACCGCCGCGAACACGCGTGAGCCCTTGACGGGCCTGTGTAGCCCTATGTCTAGGACGGCTTCCTTTATGCCCTTCTTTGCCGCCTTTAGGCCTGCGAGGTATCCTAGGAGGTAGAGGGCAGTGGTGTTGCGTCCGTATCCTTTCCAGCCGAGCTTCTTTAGCTCGTTTGAGTGTGCAGAGACCAATATTATGTCTCCTTTGGGCGCCGGGATCGCTACCTGTACAATTGCCGTCTTGGAGAGTACCCTGACTACTAGTCTAGGCTTCTTTGAGAGGATTAGCTTTCTACGCTTGTAATAGTTTGTCTTGCCTTCGCGTCTCCTCTTCAACGCGACCCTATAGTGTGAGCCTCTAGCCATGCTGTTCCACCTTTAGTATCTTGTGCTGCGTCATGTATAGCTTGAGGTGTGCAAGGCTCCTGAACATTCCTCCTTTGACTAGCCTGTATAGCTGGCGGAAAGTCTTGGGGTCGATTTGTCCCTTTTCCTTTAGGTACTTGAGGTAGCGGCGCTGAACCCTGACTTTAGCTATCCAGGCCCTCTTCTCGTCTGTCCTGGGCCCCTTCTTGCTTCCTGGGCCGCGCCCCCTACCCTTCTTTCTTTTCTCCCTCTTGATTCTTATTCTCCCCCTAGACGGGGTGCTCGGCGGGAGGACCTTTATGACTCCACTCTTGATAAGCCTCCTAACATCGCTACGGCTTATGGCTGTTGATACCTCGTCGAGTTTTTCGGGGTCTATCCAGATCCGGCTCTCGCCTACTCCAAGGACTTCGGCCGCGAGCCTCCTAGCTACAGATACGTCCACATTTATCACCCGTTAAGGACCCTTACACCTATTTCTTCGGCCTTTTTAATTATTTCTGCCCTCTTGCGTCTGCCTACCGTGCGGGCTATGCGCACGGCGTGGCGTTTTGGGTCGACGTTCTGGAGGTCTTCTACGTTGTAGACAACTACTTCTTCGAAGCCGGATGGGTGGAGACCCCTGACGAGCTTGGGGCCCCTGTAGCCGATCTTGACCAATGGTGGGAAGCCTTTCAGCTGTTTCCTTATTTGGTTGTCTATGGATGTTCTCGGGCTTCTCCAGGTGTCTTCCAGTCTCTTGATGCGCCAGGAGTTCATGCGTATGAATCTGGGCCTGTACCTAGATATTAGCTGTCGTAGCTTCAGCATCTTCTGTTGCTCGGCTGTGAGGGTAGGCTTGTATATTTTCTTCTTTTCTTCTGTGCTGGCTTGTGCTTCTGTTGTTGGGGCTGTGGCTTCTTCTTTTGGGACGTTTTCAGTATTTACCTGTTTTTCCTCAGTAGACATATGCGAGTAACACCCCTCCTATACCTTTTTGTTTTGCCTCTATATGTGACATTACTCCTTGTGGTGTAGAGACTATGAGTAGCCCTATTTCTCTTGAGGGCAGGTATTCCCTCTCCCATGCCTCAAACTCGTCCTTTTTAACTGGGAACCTGGGCTTTATCACGCCGACCTTGTTTATCTTGCCTAGTAGCTTGACTACGACTTTTCCTCCTTTTCCATCGTTGATTAGCTCGTAGTCCCCTATGTATCCGGCCTTCTTCATTGTGTTGAGGACTGCTATGATTAGCTTTGAGGACGGGTAGATGACGCATTCCGTTTTTCCGCGAGACTCGTTGTTCATTATTGTTGCGAGGGCGTTTGCCAGAGTGTCGAACATCATTTTGTCATCACCCCTAGCTGTACTTTATGAATCCTATTTCTTCTGCGACTTCGCGGAAGCATCTCCTGCACAGGTTTAGCCCATATGCGCGTATGACCGCCTCGTGTGTGCCGCAACGAACACATCTCCTGCTGCCTTTACCGTATTTCCTCTTTTTTGGTGGATGAATCTTCGCCATTCACATCACCTGCGTGTCTTAATGACTTTTACACCTAACACCTTTTCTAAAAACATTATTGTTTCCTCTTTTGTGACCCTGTGCCTGTTGGGTATCTTGGACTTTTTGCGGCGCCTCCTTGCCACCCTGTAGCCCGGCCTCTCCATCGCGATAATGACGTCGAAGCCGAAGATTCCCACTTCTGGGTCGTACTTGACTCCGGGGAGGAGTATGTGTTCCTTGATACCAAAAGAGACGTTGCCGTGCTTGTCTATGCTTTTCTCGGGGATCTTGTAGTCTATGGCTGCGAGCGCCCTCTTCAGGAAGTCTATGGCCTTTTGGCCCCTAAGTGTGACCATTACGCCTATGTTTTCTCCCTTTCTCACTCCGAATTCGCGGACAGTCTTCTTTGCCCTCCTAAGGGAAGGCTTCTGGCCCGTGAGCTCTTCTAGTAGCTTGGCGGCGCGTGCCAGCCTTTCACCGCCCTCGCCGATGCCCATGTTTACTACTACTTTGCCTATGAATACTCTCCGCATTGGGTGGTCTGTTTCCAGGACGAGCTTTGTCTTCGCCATTAGACCTTCACCGTTACGAGTGGTTTTTCTGTTCCTACTGGGAGCACGTACTGGAGGATCGTCCTAGAGATTTCTCCCTCTGGGGACTTTAGCTCTACGAGTGAGCGCGCCCTCTTGAAGACCTGCTGTATAGACTGTATTGTTCCAAGGAAGCCGACGTTTCGCCCCTCGTATACGATGGCAAGTGTGCCTTTGTCGAGTGGTATGTGGGTCTGTAGTGTTTGCTGGGGTATGGTTATTAGTAGGGCGTCGTATGTCTTAAAGGAGAGGGCCTTCTGGTATAGGTCTGAGTCCTTTTTGACAAGAATGTTCCTTCCGTCGTGTAGCGTGAACTGTAGGTTCCCATTGCTTACAGTCATTTTCCTCCTGATCTGGGCTATCTTGAGGCCGGCCTCATCCGGCTTTATCTCTGCCAGCCTGAGCTTCCTGGCCGGGTCGGGTATCACCCTAAAGTATTTGTCTTCAGCTGGAACATGGATCACGTCCATTAGCCCAACTGGGAACTTGTAGTCCTTTACTGGCTTTCCGTCGACGATGATTTTTCCGGAGGAAATTATTCTCCTTGCCTCCTTCATTGTCTGAGCGTAGCCGAGGACGTCCCTGACGATTATTCCTAGTGGTATCGAGTTGTCTAGAGGGTGTGGGCCTGGGGAGGGCTTAACTGTCCAAGTGTATTCTTTTCGCTTTATTGGCCAGAAGGGCGGCGCTACGCTTCGTCTCAAGTGTCTAAGTGAGGCTTTAACTCGTCTGACCACTTACCACCACCTGTTTCTTTCTTTCTACTAGTTCTTTTCTCCTGGGGTCAGATAGGTCCAGTTCTAGGACAACGACCTTTGATGGATGTATTGGGTATGGCACCTCTGTGCCGTCTGCTTTTCTGAGCATTGCACCCTCCACGTGTATCCTGCCCCTTTTAACGTCAACCGAGGTGATTTTTCCCTCGTGTCCCTTAAAAGAACCGCGAACAATGAGGACCCTGTCGCCCTTCCTTACACGTATTCTTTTCAATCCGAGCTTTTGGGACAGCTCTTTGGATAGAGGGGCGACTAGCCTCTTAGACCGGACGTGTAGCTGGGCTGTATATATTTCACGCTTTCGTACTTTTCTCGGCTGCGAGGATACCTTATCACTACTCATATAGCACTACACCAACGCGAAGTTAAGGGTAAGTAGGGCAATATAAAAACATTTTTTCAGAAAGAGCAATCAAATTTGGCAAGGGAGGCCTGGGAAGACTCTCTGCGTAAAAATGCAGTAATTATAAGACAATTACTGGCTTTGTTCCTCTTTAATTATGGATTTTTTCTCTTTTTCACGCTTCTCTTTTGCATGCTGGTTTCTAAGCTCGCTGAGGAGCTGTTTCTCGGGGAACACGTTCTGGTACTCCACGTCAATTATCGGGATTATTGTGAAGCGTGTGTCAGATGTCCATTTGTCTGTGATGTCTACTTCTCCTGTGAAGTTGTTGAAGAGGAGGAATTTTCCTTCGAGTCTGCGTTCGTTCTCGTAGAAGTATATTATGCTGGAGTCTGTACTGAGAAAGAATGGTATAAAGTAGATGTGCCTCGAGTCTAGTGCGAGGTGATGCACTATGGGGACCTGTACCACGTTTAGGACGTGGATCAGGTCTTCGAGCCGTTTTAGCCTTATCAGCCTGATGTCCATCACGGAGCCACTGTTAGGGATATATCGTTTCTGGTTAAAATTTGAATCGTTTGTTTTGTAGGGTGCGAGAAATTCTAAATTTTAAGTTTAATTTTTCCCAATGATTCTTTTTATATTCTTCTCGTAGGGCGGATATATTATGCCCTTCTCTGTGAGTATACCTGTAACGAGTTGCGGCGGGGTAATGTCGAAGGCATAGTATATCGCCTTCACGTTTTCAGGGGTTATCCTCATGTTTCCAATGTAGACTACCTCGTCTGAGCTACGGATCTCTATTTCTATGTCCTCGGGGCCCCTGGCTTTAAGGTCGAATGAGCTTGACGGGGCCGCCACGTAGAAGGGTATGTTGTGTACACGCGACATGAGCGCTAGGGGGTATGTGCCGAGCTTGTTTGCCACGTATCCTATGCTTGTTATCCTGTCGGCCCCAGTGATTGCGAGGTTTATCTTTTCTTTCATGGCCAAAATGCCTATGCTGTTGTCGGTAGCCACGACGACGTCTATGCCGGCCATGCTTAGCTCCCAGGCCGTCAGCCTCGCCCCCTGGAGGTAGGGCCGGGTCTCGAGCGCTATAACGCGGAAGCTTTTACCCTTTTCTTTTGCCACGTAGAGTGGGGCTGTAGCAGTGCCCCAGTAGCTCGTGGCAAGGGAGCCGGCGTTGCATACCGTTATGACCGTGTCTCCGTCCTCTATGAGTGGCTCGCCTAGTTCGCCTATCTTCCTGTTTGCCTCCTCGTCCTCCCTCTGTATTTTTAGGGCTTCATCTAGGATGAGCCTCCTCGCCTCCTCGACGCTTGTCGCTGTTTTTGCAACGTTTTTTACCCTTTCTACTGCCCATGAAAGGTTTACCGCAGTCGGCCTGGCAGTTGCAACTATCCTGGAGACTTTTTCCAGGTCCTGCATGAATTTTTCTAGGTTTTCTCCGTCATACTTGTTTGCGAAGAGGGCTACCGCGAAGGCGCCTGCAACCCCTATTGCGGGTGCGCCTCTAATCTCCATGTCCTTTATTGATTTTACGACTCTTTCCCAGTTGTCCGTCTCGATATATTCGAGCTTGTGTGGCAAAAGCTTCTGGTTGATAAGTTTGACCCTGCCATTTTCCCAGACAATTGTCTTGGGTAGGTTCAACATAGTGATTTCTAAGCTGTCTGGATTCAAATATTCTTTTCGTGCATGCCTGTGTCTGGGGGCTGTATTCCTAGTAGAAGGGGGTCAGCCGCTTCTAGGAACGTGTGGACGGCTCTGGCTATCATCTGGGATATCCTTAGGGGCTCTGGAACCTTGCCTGTCTTCGTTGTGGCGTCGAGTATTTGTCTAGCCTCCTCTAGGGATAGCCCCTCAGCTCTGACATAGACATATGACCGTGTAGGCCTGACGTAGACGAGCTGTCTTTGCCCGAGCTCCCGGTAGGCTTTTATTCTCTGTGTGTCGCCTGGGAAGTATTCCCTTATGTATTTTTCTATCCCCTTGGACTCCTCGTAGCTTACACATATAACTGGGAGGCCTGTTTCTTTGTTTAGCCTCTTTAGGTCGACAATATTGAACCAGGAAATAATGCACCCGTTAAGCATTATCACATTGATGTCTTTCCTGTTCATGGACTTGTAGAGGCCTAGGATCGAGTCTGTTGCATCCATGCCTCCTATACTTGTAAATGTAAAATAGACCCCGTCCAGATAGCCGTCCCGACGATAGACAATGGCTGCCAATACAGACTTCTTTGCACGTTTCCTGAAACACTCCGAGATTCCTAGAACCCTGAAGGCCGGCTTTGAAATAAGCATGGCGCACTATAGGGCTATGTCCTTGGTAAAGAATGTCAGTGTCCTGCTTGTTCCACGCTGAACCAGCAACATGTCCTCTATTCTGACACCGCCGTACCCAGCCAGGTAGACGCCCGGCTCTATCGTGACCACGTCTCCGACTATGAGTTCTGTTTCGCTCTGCGAGTTTAGGTAGGGCTCCTCGTGTATGTCTATGCCTACCCCGTGGCCCAGACCGTGGTTAAAGTATGCAGAGAGGCCTTCCTCCTTTAGGACATTATATGCAATCATGTGTATGTCTTTAGCCTTTACACCCTCCTTTACAGCGTCGATGGAGGCTTCTTGCGCCCTTAGAACAGCCCTATAGATCTTTTTCTGTTTCTCGGACGGGTCTCCATACACGAATGTTCTAGTCATGTCGGAACAATACCCCTGGTACTTTGCACCGAGGTCTATCTTTACTAGGTCTCCTCTCATGAGTTTTTTGAGGCTTGGCTTTGCATGTGGGTGTGCAGAGTGCTCTCCAAAGGCAACTATTGGCGGGAACGAGGGCTCTGCGCCTGACGAGACTATTACCCTTAGTATTTCTCCGGCGAGTTCTGACTCGGTTACTCCGGGCTCGATCAGGTCTATTGCTCTTCTCAGCGCCTGTTCAGCTATTCTAGAGGCTTGCTCCATAAGTCTTACTTCTTCGTCGTCTTTAGAGCGCCTCAGAAGGTAGAATTCCTTTGTATAGTCTGCTAGCTCTCTGTTTAGCTTGCCTTTGAGCTGGTCTTTTAGCTCGAGGCTACCGCCAACTATTCCTATCTTCTCGCCACTGCCAACGATTTGGGCTATGGCTTCGTACAAGTCTCCCTTTATTATCTTCTCGTACTCGCTTACCTCGTCCTGCTTCGTGAATGCATATGCCTCTCCTAGCCTCATTTCGGATACTGCCCGAACATATTCGAGCCTAGTGACCAGCGCAGAGACTTCCCCGTTTTGAGATATCACCAGTGCTGAAGGCGCATCGGAGCCTGTTACATAGAAAATGTTGGAAGGCGAGAATACTAGGAGAAATGACAAGCCATTTTTATGAAGAATCGACTCGATAACATTTTCCAAGTGCTTTTTGTAGTTGATCACGACTTTTAAACCGGGGGTCATCTTAATAAATAATACTCTTTTATCCCCCTAGGCATGTGCCAATTCGACATTAAGATTAAGGAGACAAAGTAACCAGCGATACCCTTTTACATTGGTGTGTACCTTTCCACTATTAGTGAAGCTATGAGTAGGGTCGTGGCTAGAAACCTCCTGGCTGGGGTCAGCACCTATATAGCAGTGACACTTTTCCTCAAATTAATCGAGGAGCCCCCTAGTCCATTTTCTCTTGTCCCACTTATAGCTTCTCTTGGGAGCCCAACGCTGGGCGTAGCCTTTGCCACGCTTTTGCCGGTTCTGGTCAGCTACCTTAACGGTAAATATGCATACGCCTTGATTTTTCTCCCTGCATCGCTTTTCATCCTTTTCAAAAATGTCCAGAATTGGCGCGGGGCCGTTCTGATACTGTTGTCTTCTCTTTTGGCTGTGCTTGCTCCAGTAACTCTCCCCTTTGTTTTGGGTGTTTTGCTTAGCCAGGTCGCGGGGGAAGATTACCGGGAGGCTGTTTCCTCTGGACTAGTTTTCTCCTTGGTGTTGTTTGTTTTCTCGGGGGTCAGGGCTGAAAATACATTTGTTGATTACTTTCTCCTATTGCCTGGCGGTATATACTCGAGTGTTTCTTCCAATAATCCCATAAGCGCGGCGAGCCTTTTTTACCTTGTGCTCTTCGAAGAGATAATGAAGAACCCCTTCCTTCTGGCAAGCCTGCTCGGCCTTATCTCGGGTTTCATCGTCGCCTCTGTTTCTGGCAAGAGCGGGAGGCTAAGAGGCATAACGTTGGGAAGCCTAGTTGTCTTCGTTCCCTCTTTCGCGTACACTTTAAACTATGTGAGCTCAGTTGCTGGCCTGCTCTTTATGGCTGGGACTGGTCTAGGTATAGCTCTTCTTGGAGGATTCTCTATTCCAAGAATTTCATTTTCTACGCGAAGAAAGAAGGGGGAGGAGAAAAGACCTAGGCCCGCTGTAGACATTGTATTTAGGGATATTTCAGCTATATTGAGGGGGGCCGAATCCGAGGGCATACTTAGGAATATTTCCAATGTAGTAGTGATGGGTCTCTGTTTGAAAGACGAGGAGTACGTAGCGGGTTTAGTCAGGAGGATGATTGGTGAAAATGTGCATGTTTACTTGCTTCACCGCGAAGACAAGGAAAGGATTGTTTCTTTGCCGAAGGACCAGACAATTGTTGTATATGTTTCGCCGTTTTCGCCAGAAGAATACAGAAGTGTTCTGGCACAGTTGACCCGTTTCCCCCCAGAAGTCTTTGAAACAACAACGCCAAGCATAAGAATGACTGTGCCACGTATGTGCAGGTCGCAGTTTGTAGAGGTTGCCTATACAATGCTGTCTCTGGTCGAAAAGGGTTATACAGCTAGGAGGGCGTTTGAAACAGCTATGAGTAGTCAGAGGCCCTCAGTTGGTGAGGAATTCTTTTATTTGCTTGAATATTTATCAAGTGAATACGTGGTGTTAGGCTTCAGGCAAAGGTGAATAATGTGGCCAGATTGGCAATGAGCTATGAAGATATTCCCTTCATGCATTGGGGCATAGTTTCGAGGTTCAACTTTTCCGATGACAAGGCTAGATACGTGCCTAGGAAGAGGTGGGACCCCTTATCTGCGGCCGAGATAAGGCTTGTCGACGAGAAAACTGGGAAAGTTGTAGCTATCGGGAAGTGGAAAGGCCACTTTAGCTACGTTAGCCCTGTTAGGTCGTATAGGCCAGGCGAGTCTAGAGAATCAATTGTTAAGGACGCTTTCAAGGATATATTGGAGGGAAAAGACTACGTTATCCCAGTAACGCTGAATGACCAGCCTCTGGACTCGCCTTTCAGTGTTGAGCCTATCCTCTGTGACACTCTTAAAAACTACACCGCAGTCACGATAATTAACCGTTTCCCGGCGATGGTCCGCCACATAGACCCGGAAATAAAAGAAAGAGTCGAAAGGATGGTTGAAGACAGGTACACAAAGATAGCGCTTGGGATAAACCTGGTTACTTTTCCTACGGGGTACTATGAGACCCTAAGAGATGTCCCAGTTGAAGTCCTAGCCGCTATGCTTAGCTCGATGAAGAAAGCTATACAGTTTTCTGTGGAGGAAAGCTTCAGGAGGGGCTTTCGGCTGATACCTGTCTACCCGTTCTTCAACATCGGTAGGCTGGCGGGAGGGAGCCAGCCGCGTCTCCACTCTCAGGTATACTTTGACCTCAACGAGGACGGCCACGGCGCATTCATGGAGTCTATTCTTCAAGCCTTTGAGGAGATGCGTAAAGAAAACGACTGCCACCTCTGCACGTCGCGCCATGACGGGAGAATGTTTTACGAGAACTCTACTTGGATAGCTTGGGCTACATCGTCTCCCCGCCGCAACTACCATGTGAGACTTGCACCGAAGAGGCACGTAGCTAGGTTTACTGACTTGACGAGTGACGAGATTAGGGGACTTGCTGAGACATTGAAGCTTGTTTCAATAGCCATGGACAAGGTAGGAATAGCACGTGACCGCAACGTGTTGTTCTACAGCTTGCCCTTTGGCTACAGCTCCTATTTCCACCTCTTTGTAGACGTGATCCCGTTTGAAAGCATAGGGGGGATAGAGATGCTGGACTCTGTACGTGTAGCCCGTGTGGTTCCAGAGGAGGCGGCTAGCCAGCTTCGAGAAGCACTTTCCTCTCTACAGCCTGGTTTTTAGCAATAGTGATAAATATTTCATAAGCAAGTGTTTCTTGATGATGTCTCTAGCTACAAGTCCTTTGACGCTTTATCAATTACCCCTGGACAGTTTGATCCTAGTTTTCATAGCTGTTGGTTCTCTCGGCCTGTCGATTGGTTTACTGATTTCATTTATTTATTTTTTGAAAACTTTTTCTGGGAGGGTTCCAAAAGAGAAAGAACACGAAAAAGAAGAAATTTTCCTTAAGATTTCAGCAGAAGTAAACAGTATCGAGGAGAAAGTTTCCCAGTTACAGAAAGAAATCGAAACTCTCAAAAAAGAAATACTTCCCCCGTTGCAGGACAACATTGTCCAACTTACTACAAAAGCGTCTCAGCTCGAGACAAAGGTTCTTATACTCGAAAAAAGAGTATCACGTGAACCCACCCTACCCAGACCCGTACAGCCGGCCGTACGACCGACACCCACCGTGGTAAAAGAGGTTGAATTGTCAAGCCTTTCCGATATACCTCTTCATTTCCCAGAAGTCAAGTTTGCCTGTATCATCACGTCTCAGGGCTACACTGTTGAAACATTTGGAAAAAGTAGTGAAGAGCCGGCTGTCCTTTTGGATGTTTTAAAGCTCTATAATTCTCAAAACGTGTCGCTTGTGAGGGGTGGAAGGAAGGCTGAGGTCTTTTACTTGGGCGAGGTTAAGGATCTATCTGTCTACGGCATCCTAGAGTTCTCTGACGCCGAGGAAGTCCCTAAGGAAACCGTAGAAGCCGCTAAAAAAGCGATAAGCAAATATTTCGCGAATGTTGTAAGCAAGAAAAGCTTTTAAAAATATGTGAAAATGGTGTAGTCGAATGAGTGAAGTAACTAGAGAGCAACTTAGAGGTGTGCTGGCAAAAATAGTAAAGGAGACACATGACGCAATAGTTTCTATTGTCTTTGCTTGGAGAGATGGTATACCAGTTGCATTTATAGCTCCTGACCAGCCCCAAGCAGAGTTTTTGGCGGTAGCCTCTGCCGCGGCCCTAGGCTCGCTTGACGCTCTTGGAGACATCTTCAACTCGAAGGTAAAGAGGGTCGACGTGGAGTTTGAGAATGGAGAACATATCGTGATTTCTTCTATTAACGGCTCCTTTATTGCGCTTTCGACCTCACCCAAGCCTAACCTTGGACTAATACACCTTGTTCTTAGAAAATACGAGGAAGACGTAGTTAAGACTGCCGGTGTTGGGTATGTTGGGCCATCAAGGCTATCTCAAAATCCTGGTTAGCGGCGCGTATGCAAGCGGCAAGACCACGTTTGTGAAGACAGTCTCCGAGACCATTCTCACGACAGAGGTTCCAGTAACCTCGCCAGGGGAACAAAAGGTAAAAGAATACACCACAGTGGCCTTCGACTATGGAAAAGTAACAGTGGACGGAATGCCTGTCTATTTGTTTGGGACTCCTGGACAGACAAGGCTACAGTTCATGTGGAGAGTACTAAGCTATGGAATGCATGGCTACATTTTCCTTGTAGATGGAAGCAACATGATGGAAGTCTACAGGGCGAAGCCATTGTACTTGTATATGAAGAGCCTCGGCAATTACCCACACATTATAGCTGTGAACAAGCAGGACGTTAAAGGCGCAGTACCGCCACGCCAAGTTGCGCAGATACTTAGTGTTAGTCCAGAAATTGTCTATCCACTCGTTGCACGAGACAAAATAGTAGCTCTGGGAGTCCTGAAACAGCTAGTAAACCTTATAGTAACTACAAAGCCCAGCATAAAAACAGACCATTGATAAAGAAAAATTGTTTCCATAACAAATTGTATCATCTTATCGCTATTTTAAACGAATAAAAAATATACCCGGAAAAATACATTATCTATTGAAAAGGTGAGAACATTGAGCTTAGATGTAGAAGCTATTAGACGTGTTGTTGAGGGTGTTACTAGGGTTAGCGGTGTTGAGGGTTTTGTTGTTTCGAGTAGTGATGGTTTGCCTTTGTTTAGTAGCCTTGCTGACAAGGAGCTTGAGGAGAAGGTCGCAGCTTTGACTGCTGTGCTAAGCGAGGTCGGCAACAGGGCTAGCACGGAGCTGGGAAAGGGAGAGGCAGAATGGATCACGGTCAACGCCCCAGACGGCTCAGGAATAATATACACCAAGCTAGGCCAAATAGGATACCTAGCAGTCCTATTCAACAAAGACACACGTCTAGGAGTACTACTATACACACTAAGAGACATAAAGAAGAAAATTGGGGGATAAACCCCAATAGCAAATGCTTAGCGAAAAAATGTTTAACAGTTTTTACATATAGCTGTAGACGTACGCGTTCATTCTCTTTAATCCTTCCTCTATTCTCTCTTCCGGTTCCGAGACAAAGGTCATCCTAACGTGGCCCTTACCCATTTCTCCAAAGTATTTGCCTGGAATAACTACGACGCTTTTTCTGTAGAGGAGCCTGTTTGCGAATTCCTCGTCGTCGCGCTCCATAGCCTTTAGATATTCCTCCAGGTTTACGAAGAAGTAGAATGCTCCCTCTGGGAGTGATGTCTTGGCCTCTGGCAAGTATTCCTGTATGCATTTATACATAAAGTCGCGTCTTCTCTTGTAGGTCGGTAATACTATCTCGTTGAGGTACCTATCCTTTATACCGCTTTCCAGGAACTTTATCATAGCTATTTGCCCGGGTGTGTCCGGCGCAAGCGAAACGTACTGTTTTAGCTTTTCCATGACCTCAATTGCCTCGGGGGGACCCGTGATGTATCCTAGTCGGAACCCTGGAATAGAGGCTTCCTTGCTGAAGCTGTTAATTGTGATCGTTCTTTCCCGGGCACCCTTAAATGAGTCTACCCATGGCGTAGGCCTGCCATAGCTTATATGCTTGTAGACCGCGTCGAAAATAATCCAGAAGTCGTGCTCCACGGCTAAGTCTACGAGGTCCCTCACGAATTCCTCTGTGACCACTCTGCCCGTCGGGTTGTCTGGGCTAAGAAGGATAAAGGCCTTCGTTAGTGGAGAGATTACCTTCTTGACGTCTTCTATTTTTGGCTGGTACCCGTTTTCCACGCTGACTGGGACTGTGCGGACTCTCCCCCCGAAGAGCTTGATTGGCTCGTGGTAGCCGAGGTATGTTGGATCTAGGACGATTACCTCTTCGTCTTTTTCGAGTATTGCTCCCAGCGCTAGGTAAATGCCCTCGGTTCCCCCGTTGACGATCATTATTTCTTCCTTTGGATCATAGCTTACGTTCCAGTATTTCTTTAGGTCTTCAGCTATTAGCTCCCTAAGCTCTATCATCCCCCTAGTTGCGCCGTAGCCTACGGCCTTTTGCGGGTAGCTCTTTATGTAGTTGATTAGGTGATCTATAACTTCTTGTGGTGGGGGCAGGGAGGGGGCACCACCTCCAAAGCTGATTATGTCACTTTTTCTACGTGCTTCGTCTAATAGAGTAGCTATTCGCCTAATCGGAGAAGCGGTTATTGTTTGGGGTTTACTTGCTAATCTGGGCATTGTCTCTCGATTAATTTATGCGTCTAACTCATAAATATATTTTTAGCTATCAATCTTTAAAAACATAAAATCAGCACGAAAGATTAGTTAGGGGCGATACCAATGTCTCTAAAAAGTTTTTCGAGCGCTTCTTTCTCTTGCCTGTTAGCCTTTTTGAACTCGTAGTACTCGAGTAGAGATTCTTTAAGCTTCTTTTTAAGGGGTTCAGGCGCCGAGCTATACACTTCTTTTATCTGTTCATACATTTTTTCCTCCGCGAGTAGAATAACGAGCCGGGGGATGGTTACTGTTTGCAATTTGTTGCCTACCATTACTATTGCTAGTCCCGCGTCGTAGTCAACCTCGTATTTTATTTCTTTTTTCTCTTTTTCTAGGAGCTTTTCTCGGACTTCACTGGATAGTATTTTTGTGACTCCGTAGACTGACGCTGCTTTCTCGACTTTTTCTATGTATTTTTTACCCATCTTTTCGATTTTTGCTAAGTCTTCTAGTGTTAGTGGTAGGTCGAAGATGTTTCCAGCGATAATTATCTGGCCTTTTAGCCCTTTGACCTTGTTTGTTGGCATCCGGACGTCTAAAAAAGCGTCAAACGTGTAGATTGGAATTATTCGCTGAGAACCGTCTGGAAAGATAATTTTAGCACCCTCGTCCCACAGTTTAGCGGAAATCTCTCCGAGAACCAAGTGGGGGCCGCTTTCGAGAGAGAGGCAATTAAAAGTATGTGACATTTCCTCTGCGAAGCCTTCTATCATCCCGAGAACCTCGAAGACAAGGAATGGTACCCATTCGTCTCCGACTTGTACCTCTAGCTCAATTTTTCTTACGTAATGGATGCCATTTTCCATTAGATATTTCTCGATATCTTTTTCCTCTACGCATCCCTTGCGAAGCCCGATCCAAGGCACTTTTCTACACCACGAACTATGACAGCTAATTATAATGTGCCAAGAGTATATAAAAGGATACCCATCTTTTCTTCGGGAACAATAGGCACAAGATTTAAAATCCACGAAGAGGAAAACATGTATAGAAATGATGACCCATTGCAGCACAGATAGATGAAGAAAAGGTTTCCGGCCTGATCCCTGCAAAAATATTCTCAATAAAAAGAAAAAGGACTTTGAGAAACAACGGCGGCTAGACGCGTCTTCCTCTTCTGCCGCCAGGCTTCCTAATGCTGTCCGTGGGTAGCGGCGTGACGTCCTCTATCCTGTCTACCATTAGCCCAGCTCTTACAAGAGCCCTTATTGCTGGCCCAGCGCCTGGTCCAGGTGTCTTGGGGCCGTAGCCTCCTGGAGCCTTTATCTTTACGTGTACAACTTTTATGCCCTTGTCAAGCGCGGTCTTAGCCGCCTTGATGGCCGCCTGCATTGCTGCCCACGGGGAGGGCTTGTCCCTGTCTGCCTTTGCAACCATTCCTCCAGATGCGAAGGCAATTGTCTCAGAACCAGAGAGGTCGGTAATGTGGATAATGGTGTTGTTGTAGCTTGCATAGATCCAAGCTATGCCGACGTCTCCCCTTACCTGTTTTGAAGAGCGCTCTTCGCGTTTTTCTTTTTTCTCCTGCTTCTCGGCTGTTTCCTCTACTTTTTCAGTAGTTTTCTCGACTTCTTTTTCTTCGGCCATAGTTACGCACCTGCCTGAACCTGTTTAGCTATTGGTGAACCCTCATAATAGCCTATTAGGTTTTCTTCTTCCCTACTGACGAGGTAGCCTGGGCTCCTCACGCGGCGCGAGTTTATAGCAATGTGACCGTGCGTAATCAATTGGCGGGCCTGCCTGATTGTCTTTGCAAGCCCCTTCCTGTAGACTATTGTTTGGAGCCTGCGCTCCAGAACATCGCGGACAGTTAGGCTCAGGACGTCGTCCAGGCTGGCGTCTTCGCTTGGAACCAGGCCCATTTTGTATAGCCTCGAGATCAATGGTTTCTCGAGCTGTATCCTTTCTTCTTGTGGAAGTGCAAGAAGCCTTCTTGCCTTTGCCCTTATCTCCCTGAGCAACGAGCGGGCTATCCAGAGCTCCTTTTTGTTCCTGAGGCCGTACTCACCTACTAGTTGCATTTCTTCCATTAGGGTTTCTTTTCTCCATGGATGTGTTGGTCCCTGCCACTTCTTCCTTGATTTCTTAGGGTCACCCATACCTACTCACCTTTCTTCTGCTGTTGTGGGGTTTCTTTTCCACGCTTTACACCCACTGTTAGACCCGTCCTACCAGTTGTCCTTGTCCTCTGTCCTCTAACCTTCAAGCCGAGCATGTGCCTTGTGCCTTTATAGCTCTTGATCTTCTTCATGAACTCGATGTCGTTTCTAACTGTTATGAGGAGATCCGAGGTTATTAGGTGCCTGTCTACCCCGAGGAACGGGTCTTTCCTACGGTTAAGCATCCAGGCCGGTAGTCCAAGCTTCTCGATTTCCCTTAGTGCATTGGACAGTTTCTCTATTTCCTCGTCGGAGAGCGTTCCAAGAAGCCTCTTGGGGTCTAATCCAAGCTTTATGGCGACTGCTTGTGCGGTTGACACGCCTATACCTTTTATGTCGGCTAGCGCATACGCTAACGCCTTGTCTCCTGGGAGGTCTACCCCAGCAACACGGACTATGTATTTGAACTCACTAGACATACATTCCCTTAGCTTTGATTTATCTATAAATAAAAATTTTTCTTTTTCTTTTGTCTTCCCTGGGAAACTGCTCTATGGAAAAAGTCCTGAAAATTAGTCTAGGAGTGAAGCGTTGAGCCAAACATTTGGGAGGACAAGAGTGGCGCCGGGGCCGGGATTCGAACCCGGGCACCCTTTTGGGGTAGTGGATCTCAAGTCCACCGCCTTGGTCCACTCGGCCACCCCGGCTATGAATAAGCTTTCTCTGGATACTTATTAAGTTTATCGCGTCTGTATGTTTTTCAGTGTCTGGCGGGAAACATTTATCCAGCTCGACGCCATAGCTAGATGCAATGGAAAACGTGGTATTCCGCAGGACATCCACCATTGAGGACTACAAAGGCGTCGTCGAAGTTATGCGTGAGGCATGGTCCATGGAGACAAGCGAGATCGTCCCGGTACATGTTCTTAAGGCTGTAGACGAGAGTGGAGGATTTTTGCTCCTGGCAGAATCCAATGGAAAAGTCGTTGGCTTCGCTCTGGGGTTTATAGGGTACAGCGAGGAATATGGATACTATCTATACTCGCACATGCTCGGCGTTTTGCCCGAGTATAGGGGGACGGGTATTGCCAAACAACTAAAATTGTTACAGAGAGAGTGGGCATTGTCGAGAAAATATGACCTCGTCACTTGGACATTTGACCCTCACCAGGGCAGAAACGCCAGGTTTAACTTTGGGAAGCTCGGTGTCATTGCACGGAAATTTTACGTGAACTATTATGGCGAGCTAAATGACGAGCTTAACCGTGGATTGCCGACTGACAGGTTTATGGTGGAGTGGTGGATTAATAGTAGGAGGGTTAGGGAGAGGCTAAGTGGAAAGTATACGCCTCCATCTTTTGATGAGATTGCTGGGGAAGCATATTTTCCCATAAAAACGGCTAGAAATGGCGTGGTGAGGAATGCGACCAGCGTCGAGGCTACGGAAAGAGACCTTGTTGCACTAGAGTTCCCATACGACATTAACAAGCTTAGGGACATTGACCTGGAGTCTGCCATAAAGTGGAAGCTCCTTTTTAGGGACGCTGTCCGCTTCTATCTTTCCCGGGGATACATAATCTGTGAACATGTTCTGGGAAACATAGACGGCGAACCACGTAACTTTTATCTTGCAGTAAAGTCTAGTCTAGACGAGGTTTTAGAGGGGAATTGTCTGTGGAGATAAGGAGGCTGGAACTATTTTATCTCAGGATGAAGCTCCGAGACGAATTTAGGACCAGTTTCGGAAGTGTCCAGGAGAGGCCCGTTGTACTTGTACGTGTGGAGGAGAAGGGGGGCGAGGAGGGCTGGGGCGAGCTCGTCGCAGACCATGGGCCATGGTATAGCTATGAAACATACGACACATCGTCAACTATTATCCGCAACTTTATTGCTCCAATCGTCCTCCAGAGAGAAATCCAAGACGTCTACGATTTTCACGCGGCAGTGTCGAGGATAAGGGGCTACCCGATGGCTAAGACGGCTGTCGAGGAGGCTCTCCTCGACCTTTATGGCAGGCTTGAGGGGAAAAGCATTGCAGATATCGTTGGTGGGGTTCGGAAAGAGATAGTCTCAGGTGTAAGTATAGGCATAAAGAGGAGCATTGGCCAGCTCGTCTCAGAAGTTGAGACTAGGCTTGAGGAGGGCTACAGGCGTATCAAGATAAAGATAGAGCCCGGCCACGACGTTGAGCCAGTAAAGGCCATCAGGGATAGGTTCGGAGACATACCTCTACAGGTCGACGCCAATGGGGCCTACACGTTGAGGGACGTGCAGGTCTTAAGAAAGCTTGACAACTATGGTTTACTCATGATTGAACAGCCCCTTGCATGGGACGACCTGGTAGAACACAGCATCCTAAGCCGCAAGCTCACTACACCTATCTGCCTAGATGAAAGCATCAAGACGCTGGGAGACCTCCTAGTAGCATACAAGCTGGGCTCATGCGAAATAGTTAACGTAAAGCCTGCAAGGGTAGGCGGGATACTGAGGGCAAAAGAAATCCTAGAAACCGCGGCGAGGCTGGGCATCGGTGCGTGGATAGGCGGAATGCTGGAAACAGGAGTGGGGAGAGCTTTCCTAGTGGCGCTAGCATCCCACCCGGCAGTCAATTACCCCAACGACATCTCTGCCTCAGACAGGTACTGGGAAGAAGACATCGTTGAGCCCCCGTGGAAACTGACAAGCAATGGGACACTGGAAGTCCCAAGACAGAAGGGAATAGGTGTAGAGGTTAGAACAGACCTTATTGAAAAATACTTGGTGGAGAAATGGTCTGCCACGAAGTAATCGTCAGCGTTGAAAGTGGCCACGAAAACAGGGTTGCAAGAGACTTGTTAGACTTGTTATTCCCATACGACACGTCGGTCAATCTCAAGGAAAAAAAGGCCGGAAAAATAATCCTAAACACATGTATAGACGCAGAGGCTCTAGCTAGTGTTCTCAAGAAATATCCAGTTAGACATTTACTCAAGGTAAAATTCGTAGTTAGGCGGATAGCGGGTAGCGACATCAACAAGGTTGTCGAAGAGATAGTGTCTTTCTTTATACAAAACAGGGTTCCTGTTGGGAAGATATCCGTAAGGCTTGGGAAACTAGAAGGGTGGAAACAAGAATTTTACACACAGATAATGGAAAAACTAAGAAAGGCTGGACTCCTAAACACGAACAAGGATACCTATACCATCGAAGTAGATGAACACGGCGACGTCCTGCTCACAGAAGTGGTATACACACGCCAGAGTCCAAAAACATAGGAGCTCCTCTAGATTCTCTCGTACCAAAACATTAATTATCCTATGCATTCCTTTTTTCTGGGAAATATCTGTTTAGGAGAGACGGATAGATGTCTATGAGTTTCAATGGCTACTTTAACGGTAGAAGGATAATACTAGACGAGCGAAAACTTAGCAATGAGTATGTCCCAGTCAAGCTTCCACACAGAAGGACACAGATCGAGGAAACATTGAGTATTCTCCAGGACGTGTATAGGGGGCAGAAGAAAATCCTAAGGACGGTTATCTATTCGGGACCCTCGGGTACGGGGAAGACAGCCGTTGCGAGAAGCATAGGTAAAGAGATCAAGGAGAAATCTGACCAGGGAAAAATGCCTCCAATACTTGTAAGCTACATAAATGCGCATGAATATCGAACAAAGTTCCAAGTATTGAGGAAGCTTGGAAACGATAGTGGTCTAGATATCCCGAGAAGGGGATTCTCATCTGAAGAGCTAACACAGTATGTCTTAAATTTCATCGATAGGCGCGGCCACAACTTAATCATTATACTCGACGAGGCCGACATTATCGCAAAACTGGGGGACGGAAACGACTTGCTATATGTCTTTTCACGTCTAAACGAGATACTGCCAGAAATAAGAATGGGGGTGGGTCTAATAGTTATCTTTAGGCAACTAGAGGAAAGCCTCGAATACCTCGACAAGGCAGTTGTTAGCTCCTTGTCTGCAAGGGTAGTCCGTTTCGACCCGTATACTTCGAGCCAGCTCGAAGACATACTGTGGTCCAGGATACAGGCTGACAAGGCGATCAAAGAAGAGGCCGTCTCGGAGGAAATCATATCCATGATTGCGGATACCGTTGGATACGTTCCAGAGACAAAGACGGGTCTAGGCGACGCGAGGATATCGCTAAAGATCCTGTATTATGCCGCACTCAAGGCAGAGGAAGAGGGCAAAGACGTAATCCTGCCTGAACACGTTAGATACGTTATGAATAAGGGTGTTCTCCCTAGCTATATAGACGAAGAGATGATAGAGAAATTGTCTCTACACGAAAAATTGATCCTCCTAGCTGTAACTGAGCTCCTCTTGGCCGAAAAAGAAAAAGCATACGTAAACATGGGAACCGTGGTTCTCCAATACGAGGACGTATGTAATAGGTTTGGCGAAAAACCATTGAAATATACCAGGGTATGGGAAACCGTTCAGATGCTCAAGAAGCTGGGATTCATAGATGCTAGGATCGGCAGGAGCACGTATAGGGGCAAAACCACGCTGATTTCGATTCCAAACGCCAGCGAGAATAGCGAGGTCGGGATAAACAGGATTCCTCTAAGCGTACTAGAAAAGATACTCAGAGATTCTATCAGTAGAGAACTCAATGCGAGGCAACGGGGAGAAAAGCCTCCTCAAGAATGAGCCTTTTCCTCTGTTTTGAAAACAACGTTTATCTTGTTTTCTGGGATGCCTAGGCTTCTCAGAATCATTTTTCCTTCTTCTTCGTCTTCCTCTAAAATTACCTGGAGATATGGCTGGACTTCTGTCCGGAACTTTGAAGTGGACACATGTAGCCTGCTAGACGCCTCCCTTACTACTTTTCTGTACTCTTCAAACTTCTCTTTTTGACGCGCAAGGATCCTTATTTTTTCTGGAAAAGAGTACTTGACAAACTTGAATGGTGGGCGTTCCCTAGAGCTAGACACTCCGGCTGTCATAAGTTCAAGCGCATATGAGAGGAGGGACCACTGTTGTTCACGTTTCATCCTTGACAACATTATATCTGCCCACGAGAGTGCATTGTAGGCGTCTGCAATGGCTTGGAGGCTTTGTTCGTACTGGTATGGGATGTTTTCGCTTAGCCACTGGAGGAGCATTTCATAGTCAAGAGACGGCAACCTCGTCACGCTTAGAGCCTGTTCAGGGCTCTTAGCTGTTAGGACGGTCCTAACTATCTCGAACATGTTTTCCTGTTCAGCCCTGTCGCCCAAAACCTGTAGGTCTGCAACGCTTAGGGTTTTCTTGCCTAGCGCTATAGACTGCAAGTCATTGATTGCAGCCCTTAGGTCGCCCTTAGAGTTGTCGGCTATAGCTGAGAGAACCTCTTTGGGGCACTCGATTTTTTCCTTTTGGCATATCGATTCGAGAACCTTTACCACGTCTCTCTTCCCAATCTTCTTGAACTCAATGAGCTCGCATGCGTCGCGGAGTGTCCTGAGCTTGGGGTCCCAGGGGTCATTGGCTGTCAGAACGATGGGCCACCTTGTTTTCTCTATTAGCTCTAGGATGGCCTGTAGCCCCCCAGCGTCTTCCCGGGTGGATATGCCGTCAACCTCGTCTAGGAGTATGATTTTTCCCTGGTAGCCGAAGACGGAGCCCGTGTCTAGGGCTCCCGAGACCCTTTGCCTCAGAGCCTCCCTGGACCTTACGTCGCTTGCATTTAGCTCGATTAGTTCCCAGTTGAATTCGCGTGCCGTCGCGTGGACTATGCTTGTTTTGCCGCTTCCAGGCGGCCCATAGAGTAGGGCGGCTTTCTTCTGGGGCTTGCCTCTAAGCCAGGCATTAATCCATGCCACATATTTCTTTTTGGCGTCCTCGTTGTTTACTACTTCGGCTATCTTGCTTGGACGATACTTCTCGACCCATGGAACCTCTAGTCGAGGCTCACTGGTAGACATCTCGGCTTATCCCTTCTTGGACTTGTTTGCAAGAACTGCAAGCTTTGACAGCAACGCCATTAATTGTATCTCGTCATCTGAGCCCTCGACAATCCTGTAGTTTGCCTCGGCAACTAGGACGAGCAGATCTGCTAGTGTTGCCTCGTCGAGCTTGATTGATTTCTGTGAGAGAACCTCCCTATGTATATACCTTATGATGTCGATTCCCGACAATCCGTAGTTGTAGAGGAGCACCCTTAGCTTGTCTCTGGCACCTATAATGTCTCCCCTCAGGGCGCTTTCGATCATTTCCTTGACTTCCCTAGGCTTTACACGGCCCAGCGCCGCGTATACAACTTCCTCGGTGACGTTCTTGCTTATCGCTGACGCCGCCTGTAGCGTGTTTATCGCTTTGCGTAGGTCTCCCTGGCTCTCCTCCCATATCGCTTCAAGGGCCTGCTCGTCGACTGTTATCCCCTCATTCTTCGCTATCCATTTCAGCCTGTTGAAGGCGTCGCCCTTGGGCAGTGGCTGGAAGCGGAAAACCGCGCATCTCGACTGTATAGGCTCAATAATTTTGGACGCATAGTTGGCTATCAGTATGAAGCGAGTGTTCTTCGAGAAAAGCTCCATTGTCCGCCTGAGTGCCTGCTGGGCGTCCCCAGTCATGTTGTCGGCTTCGTCAAGTATGACGAGCTTGAATGGGACGTCTCCTAGTGGGAGTGTACGCGCATAGTCCTTGATCCTGCTCCGGATCACGTCTATGCCTCTCTCGTCGCTCGCGTTGAGCTCGAGGGTATTGTCGCGCCAATAGTCCCCGTAGAGGTCGTGGGCCAGCGCGAGGGCGGCAGTGGTTTTTCCAGTACCAGGCGGGCCGGCAAAAAGGAGGTGCGGCATGTTTTTCTGTTTGACAAATTCTTTCAGCCTCTTCACGATTTCTTCTTGGTCGACAATTTCGTCGAGACTTCTCGGCCTATATTTTTCTACCCAAAGCTCTTCAACCATAAACGCTCACACTGATACGTATGTTGGTGAAAAATATAAGTATATTACACAAAAAAAGGCTGAAACTCCTGGAGAAGCTTTTACCTTGCGGCTAGTGCTACACGCTCGATTTCTTCCTTCTTGCGTATCGCGTAGCTGTTGGCATCTCCGTATGCCGCGGCGACAATCTCGTCGGCTAGACACTCTTCAATTGTTTTGGGATTGTTCATTGAGCAGGCCCTTGCGCCTTCAGAGATAAATCTTAGCGCTAGGTCTACCCTTCTCTGCGGCGAGACGTCTACTGACACGTGGTAGAGGATACCACCGTAAACAACTCTGGTTGTTTCTTCGCGTGGCGACGCGTTCTCAATTGCCCATACAAGGACCTGTATGGGGTTCTTGCCCGTCTTTAGTTCGATGATTTCAAAAGCCCTTTTCACAATGTTGAGCGCGAGCATCTTTTTGCCTGCGTTTCTCCCGGGCCTCATCAGGTTGTTGGCAAGCCTCTCGACAACTGATACCCTCGACTTTGCGAATCTCTTCTTTGCGTGTCTTCCCTTTGTGTGGGGGACAAGGACAGGCTTCAGTGATAGGTACCTCTTTAGGCTTTGGTCCCTAATTTCTACGTCACGCGTGCTCCACTTGTCAAATATCTTGATTTCCTCGCCGTCAAGCGTTGATATGAACTGGTCGCCTTCAGCCATTTACTCTCCCACCACTTGCATTTTGAGAAAAATATAACTTTTTCGCTTTGACGCACGTTACCCCTTAACCACAGCTATCGGCGTCATCCTCACTACTTTCTTTACGAACCCAACAGCGTCTGCAACGGCGACAACCCTGTCCACATCCTTGTATGCGTCTGGCGCCTCTTCCGCAACGACGGCCAGGCTCGCAGCCCTAACGACTATGCCCCTGTTCTCGAGCTCGGCCTTGATCTCTTGTCCCCTGACCTGCCTCCTAGCCTCTGCCCTGCTCTGCATCCTGCCGGCCCCGTGCGGCGAAGAGCCGAAAGTCAGCTCCATGGCTTTGGGCGTCCCAACAAGTATGTAGCTAGCTGTGCCCATTGATCCAGGGATAAGGACTGGCTGGCCTATAGTCTTGTAGTCCTGTGGGATCTCCGGGTGACCGGGCGGGAAGGCGCGGGTCGCCCCCTTCCTGTGGACGTAGACCTTTACACGTTTCCCATCGACAACGTGTTCCTCGAGCTTAGCAATGTTGTGTGCAACGTCGTATATGATTTTTAGTCCGAGCTTGTCTGGATCAGTCTTGAAGACCTGCCTAAAGCTTTCACGCACCCAGTGAGTGATCACCTGCCTGTTTGTCCAAGCGAAGTTGGCGGCTGCCTTCATTGCCGCGAAGTATTTTTCGGCCTCGGGAGCGGTTGCGGGGACAGAGACTAGCTCCCTGTCTGGGAGCGGCATGTTGTATTTCCTGACGAGCCTCTCCATTATCTTGAGGTAGTCGCTGGCTACCTGGTGCCCTAGGCCCCTCGAACCAGTATGGATCATCACTGTTACTTGTCCCTCTCTCTCGATGCCAAAGTATTTCGCGACCTCGGGGTCGTAAATCTTGTCTACCCTTTGGACTTCGAGGAAGTGGTTGCCACTACCCAGGGTTCCAAGCTGGTTGTTGCCCCTCTCCTTTGCCTCGTTTGAGACCGCGCCGGCGTCTGCACCCTCCATTCTGCCGCGCTCCTCTATGTGTTCGGGATCCTCTGGCCAGCCATAGCCCCTCTCTATGGCCCATTCTACTCCCTCTTCTAGAACCCTGTCTAGCTCTGAAAAGCTGAGCCTCAAGCCACTTGTGCTTCCCAGACCAGATGGGATCTTCCTGAAAAGTGTCTCTGCCAGCTCGCGTAGCTTTGGCCTAACCTCCTGCTCCATTAGGTTTGTCGCGAGAACCCTCACTCCACAGTTTATGTCGTATCCGACTCCTCCCGGGCTCAACACGCCCTCGTTCGCGTCGAATGCCGCTACGCCCCCAATGGGGAACCCGTAGCCCTGGTGGCCGTCTGGCAGAACAATCGAATACTTGTATATGCCCGGCAAGACGGCCACGTTTGCCACTTGTTCGAGTGTGAGGTCTTCCTTCATTTTGCCTATTAGCACTTCGTCAGCTATTACGAGACCTGGGACCCTCATTCCAGGCTTGTACTTCTGGGGGATCTCCCACAAGTAGTCAGTTATCTTTCTTAATGGTGGAGCCATATTTTTCACCTAGTATCTCTAGCTGGCAATAAACATAAACATTTTTATCCTGACATGATAAATTTTTCCTATAATGATAAAGGTCTACCTCGAGAGAAAAATTACACGGGACGACCTTGCCCCCGGAAACCTCGAGAAACACCCTGAACTACGAGAGCTGTACTCCCTCTACGAGGAGGAGGGGGACTTCACTTATACACGGTACATAAGGGAAGAGCTACCTCCACACGTCGCAAGAAAGATTCTAAACACGAGAATCCTCGAGCTTCTAGATTTCCTGTCGAAGAACAAGGACATAGGGGTAAGCGAGCTTGCTAGAAGCCTCGGGAGGTCTGCGCCAAACGTTTCCCGGGATCTAAGGTTCCTCGCAAGGTGGAAACTGGTAAGGCTGAACGAGCAGGGAAAAAAGAAAACAGTCGAAATCACAGCTAGAAGAATCGAGATACTTTTCGCAGAGAAATAGATACCCCTAGATGTCGGGTGTATACTCGACTACGTAGAGGCCGCCTTCTTGATAGATACGCATCCCGTGGTAGGTAATGGCCTTTACGAGTACCCTGGACTCGTGCCTCTCTGGGTCGAAGCGCTCCCCCGAAACAGTGGCCTTGACAATGTATCCGTCCGGTTGGGGCTCTATGGCTATGTTGTCTACGCGGGAAACAAGGAACTGCTCCGTGTCGAACAGGAAAAGGATTTTTTCGAGAAAATTGTAGAGCAGGTTTTCTAGGTCGAAGCCTTCTGCTGTGACCTCTCGTTTTTCCCGGGGCTCGATGCTCTCCACGTTTGTCATTACCCCGAATAGCCCTATGACCGCGTAGGCGAAGGCCTCCTCTAGGCTCCTTCCAACCGCTCTCACAGTTATGTCGGCAGTGTGAGGCAACAGCTCGAAGCCGATTTTTTTCTCCATGGCGCGCATGCCCCCTGCCTATTCACTTCTAATTATGAGTTCACGCTGTATAATCCAGTCCTTGAGTTTCCCAGTCACGATTATTGGCGCCTTCTTTAAGTCTTTGAGATCTTTTCCCCCGACGAGGTAGACCGCTATCCTTAGCTCCTTCAGGGTTTTGTCCAGGAACCTTCTGCCCCCTGGGACACCGCCTGAGTAGACGCTCCTAACCACTGGCAGGGCCATGCCTGCAAAGTCTGCCCCTAGCCTAATCACTTTGGCTACTTCTACGCCGTTCCTGACGCCACCGGTGGCTATGAGCAAGATGTCTGGGAAAACCGACCTGACCTCGAGTATGCTGGCGGCCGTCGGTACACCCCAGTCGGCAAAATCTCTAGCAATCTCCTCGAGAACATCTAGCCCCATGAGCCTCGCCCTCAGGCCCTCTATCACGGCGAAGGACGTGCCCCCCGTGCCGCCCACATCTATACCCTTTATGCCGATACCAACGAGCTTCCTCGCTGACTCCCTCGCGAAGCCTTCCCCGGTCTGCTTCAGGATAACTGGGACACTGACAGAGCTGACAAGTTTTTCGAGGCCTGCCAGGAAGCTTCTAAACACTGGCTCGCCTTCGGGCTGTAGAACTTCTTGGAGTGGGTTCAGGTGGACGGCAAGGACGTCTGCGTCGATCATCTCGATGAGCTTCTCTGCGTCGCCCACAGATAGACCCATGGATACCTGGCTCGCGCCTATGTTAGCGATCCTGGGAACGTCGGGCGCCTTTTCCTTTACAACCCTGAACGTGTCTGCGGCTGATGGGTCCTTGAGGCCCGCCCTCTGGCTGCCGACACCTATTGGTATATGGAACTCCTCGGCCAGCTCGGCGAGCATGGAGTTTATTTTTCCGGAGAGAGGTGTGCCGCCTGTCATACCGCTTATCACTAGTGGGGCGTTTACCTTGTGGCCAAAAAACTGGGTGGACACGTCTACTTCGGAAAAGTCGTGGTCTAGTATCGTCTGGTGGACAAATTTCACGTCTTCGAGCATAGTAGTGGCCGTGGACTCTACTTTTTCTTTTACAGCGAAGATTAGGTGCTGGTCCTTGCGCGAGAAAATCAGTTCCTCGTTATTCATTCTATATCCACCATACCCCTATTTTTCAAACGAAAGAGACGCATAGGCAACAACACTGCTCTTGTCCCCAGTAACCTCGCCGGAGTCCGCGTACTTGAGAAGCCTCACATTCGTATATCCTAGTTCACGTGCAACCTGCATCAAGACCATTACTGGGCCGGGCCCACACATCGATATGTCCTCCTCTATAACAGTGTCGTACAGCCCCTCTACGTCTAGGGCCTTTATCTTCTCTATTGCCTTGAAGTCCTTCTCCCTCGCTATCCTGGCCTCGACATAGTGGCTCATGTCGCTACTCGCGATAACATACGCCTTCAGCCCCTTGTTCTTGATAAGGCTTGCAATCGCCTTTCCAACCCTGACAGCAGCCTCGGGAGTCTGGAGCATCATCGAGATCGGTACAATCCTCGGCGTCTCTGGAAAAGTGAACTGTAGAAATGGGATCTGGACCTCTATCGAGTGTTCGTAGAAATGCGCCTGATAGTCGAACAGGACTATGCGTTCCAGCGAGGAGAGCTCCTTCGCCAATTCCTTGTCGACCATTACCTGGCCGAGCGGGGTCTCCCAGGCGTCATTCTCGTCGACAGCGATTGGAACCCCAAGCGCGTGGTGGTTAGGCCCCAAAATGAATACAACGTCTGGCCTGCCGGCGTCTGAAAGCTCGAGATACGAGTGGGCTGCGACGTGACCAGAATAGACATAGCCCGCGTGGGGCGCAACGACCCCTATCACTCTACCAGTGTATTCACGTGGAGCCTTCTCCGGCAACCTTCCCGGGCCGAGCCTATGTAGGAAGCTGGCCCTGAGAGTCTCGGCGAGCTCGCCTGGGTTTGCGGGGTAAAAATAGCCAGCGTTAACTGGGGAGCGTACCCTCACTCCTGAAGCCATACCACTCCATGAAAATGGGGACTCCGAGCTATAAAAACTTACACTAAAAACTGTGGACAGCCTAGACTACTTCTCCGGTCGTCAGGATTCTGGCCTCAAAGTCTGAAAGAGGCACTGGCAACTCGGCTGTAGGGGCAAGTTCGCCCCTCGCCCTGAGAACCTCCCTAGCGAGCAACCAGAATACGAGGGCAAGCGCCTTGCGGCCCCTATTATTCGTCGGAATAATCAGGTCGACATAGGATATGGGCGAGTCCGTGTCGCAAAGCGCAACAACAGGGATACCCATCTGGCCTGCCTCAGTAACGGCCTGCTCGTCCACGCGGGGGTCAGTGACGACCAAGAGGTCTGCCTCAGTGAAGTGTGCTAGAGCCGGGTTTGTGAATGTCCCAGGCAGAACCCTTCCAAGAATAGGTTTACAGCCAACAAGCCCACAGAACTTCTTGACAGGCCTGTGACCATACTGGCGCCCAGAAACCACGACGACCTTAGCCGGGTCATACCTCGCGATAAACTTCGCGGCTATCCTTATACGCTCGTCAGTCTTCTTCACGTCGAGCAGGTAGAGCCCGTCAGGCCTAGCACTATAGATAAAAGGCTTCATGAACTTGCTCTTCACCTTCGTGCCAATCCTTATACCCGCTGCCAAGTACATCTCCAAGGGTATCAGCAACTGTCCCTCAAGAGACTTCAACTCCTCCAGACTCATCAGCAACGCCTCCATACCTTTTCAAAAAACACTATATAAACTTGTCCCTCCTGCACAAAACAAACACACCAAAAACCATCGATCCTTTCTAAGTTGCATCTATTGGAGCGCGCGCTTTCTGAGTTGCATCGATACAATCTGAACAAAACGGAACCTACCTTGTCCTATTACTTTCAATTCTTTCTGAGTTGCATCCGACAAATTTATCCGCTCACACATGCAAGGCGTGAGGGTAACTTTCAATTCTTTCTGAGTTGCATCAGCGTGAACGTCTAGCTTACCAGTCCAGAAGACAAATATTCTTTCAATTCTTTCTGAGTTGCATCTAGGCTAGACACGAGGCATGCACCAATGATAAAGAACAACTTTCAATTCTTTCTGAGTTGCATCCTAAGCGATACATTAAAGCGGATTTTCCGCTCTTTCTTTGCCTTTCAATTCTTTCTGAGTTGCATCACAGACATAGGGGTCGATGGGTCGCTGACATCGTTGAGCCTGATACTTTCAATTCTTTCTGAGTTGCATCCGAATTTTTCTACTCGTGGGGGTTTATATGTTTAACGTTTGGGTTTTATCAAGAAGTCTGCAAAACTGCCCTAGCACTAAAATTTACACATTGGAAGCTTCTGAAACTTCCCAATCGGGAAGCTTCCCGAAACACCCCGTTTGAAGTCGGGAATTTTTCCCGTAATCTCTTTTTAAAATAACCTTCCCGTCGAGAAACTTCATAAACAACTTTTAGTTTTCCTAGAAGGAAAACATTGACAAAATAGAAATGCTTTATTGATGTAAGCTAGTTAATGATGGGGCGTGTTTCCTGTTTTGTGCTGGGTGTAAAGCTTGTAGATCCTTGATGCATGATTTGTGCTTTGGGGAGAAAAATTTATTACCCATTAAGCTCTACTAATCTGCGACGTCTAGGGCCCGTCGTCTAGCGGCAGGATGCCTCCCTGACGCGGAGGTGGTCCTGGGTTCAAATCCCAGCGGGCCCACCATTTTCCCTTCGTGAAACGTTTCATGATAGCTTTATTCTGCTTATTTTGTCGGTGTCTTGGGCTAGGAGTATTGTGTCTGGCTTTTCTTCATATAGGATGGCTAGGGTTTTGGGGCTAATGTTTGTGAATATGAGTTGGCTGTTTTGGAATATGTATGTGAAGGCGGGGTCGAAGGGTATTCTGCATGGCTTTGTCAGGAGGAATACCTGTGCGGGGTCGAATGTTTGGGTGTGGGTGTAGAGTTCTAGCCATTGCCTGCATGTGAGGGTTATGAATGTGGATGCGGGCGCCATGGAGGCTTTTGATGCCAGCAGGGCGTGGACGAGTACGGGGTGTGTGGTTGATGTTATTGTTAATAGCTGGACTGGCGGCTCTTGGCCGCATGTTGTCTCCGGTTTGACTTGGCTTGTGGAGGCTATTTCTAGTAGGGTCTTGTATATCCTTTGGTTTTTTGGGTCTTCTTGTGCTAGGAGGATTGCGGCTTCTCTGGGGTTCTTAGCGGTGAGTATTTTCTTTGCGAGGCTTGGGAGCATTGGGTCTGCTAGGCGGCTCTCGAGGCTCTTTGTGAATGTGTCTAGCGTGGGGCTGTCTATGCATAGGGGTTCTGCGTTTATGACCTGTTTTACCCAGGAGGAATAGTTTTCTGAGAATGCTAGCAATATGTTTGTCTGTGCCTTGAGGAGGTTTCGGAGCTGGTTCTCGAGGAAGTGTAGAAGGTTTTCGTGCCGGAGCGAGACGACTAGGGGTCTCGGCGCTGAACTATACACGGGTCTATGGGGTTAGGAAAAGTTAATAAATATGACTGTGGAAATGGGCTGTTGAGGATTCATGATATTCCCTGTCAGGTGCTTTACGTGTGGCGCCCTTATCGGGGACAAGTGGAGCGAGTTTGCCACGCGTGTAAGTAACGTGGAGGACCCCGGAAAAGTCTTGGACGACATGGGTATTACTAGGTATTGTTGTAGGAGGATGTTTTTGTCCCACGTCGACGTGATCGACAAGGTCATAAAGTACGGCACGATAGAAGAATTTGTTCAGCCTGCCCCGCCGACGCGTTCACGCCAACCCTAATAGCTTAGGTTCCCTGCGTCATTTTTCTCGGAACAAAAATGCCCGGTAAGTTTTGTTTGTGAAAATTCTACGTGCCAGTCACGAGTCATGAGAATTTAGGAGGTATGGGGAGAGACTGTCAGCCGGTCGCCTATGGACTTGTAAAAATGAGAAGAAGAGAATGGAGAGCTGGACCCGTTTACCTGTAGCTTTTCTGTCTCTTTGCCCTTGCTGACCTGCCCCTGGGCTTCTTGGGCTCTGTTTGGCGTGGATCCTCTACGAGTAGCCTCCTGTCATATGTAAGGTAGAGCTTTTTGAGTTCCTCGCTTCCGCTCCACTCGACTAGTGCCCTGGCGATCGCGGTCCTGATGGCTGAGGCTTGTCCAACTATGCCTCCGCCCTCTGCTTCGGCGTAGATGTCTACTTGTTGGACAAGTTTGCCTGCGAGCTTTACTGGCTCCATTATTTTTAGGCGTATGACTTCGGGTTCTAGGAGCTCGAGCGGGGTCCCGTTTATGAATATTCTTCCTCTGCCCTCGCGGAGTATTACCCTTGCCCTAGCGGTTTTTCTCCTCGCGGAGGCTAGCACCATTTTCATGTGGATCTACCCCTCTATATCCTTGTTTGTTAGGCTTTTATATAGTTCGCCCAGCGTTATGTATGGGACTAGCTCGTTCTTGTAGAGGGCGGCGGGTATCTTTACCTTATTTGCGTCTGCATACTCGGACGGGGTACCAATGTAGACATAGAGCCTCTTGAGGGCCTCTCTGCCCATGGCTTTTTCCTTCGGCAACATCCCCCTAACCATCCTCTTGAAGAGCCTGTCAGGCGTCTTTGGATATTTTGGTCCCCTCATGTCGGGGTTGTAGTATGTCTTCCACTCTACCCATCTCTTCCTGTACTTCTCTACTACCCTCTGGGGCTTGCCGGTTAGGATTATTTTTTCGGCGTTGACTACGACTATTTTTTCTCCTTTTAGGAGCTCCTTAGCTATTACGCTGGCCAGCCTCCCAGCTATGTGGCCGGCCCCATCAATAACTATAACTTTTTCCTGTGTCGCCATTCTACATCACCTTTCTACGCGATTATTTTTACACCTTTTCCTTCTGGGTTCTGTTCAAGGAGCTCTTCGATAGATAGAAGCTTCACGTTTCCGTCGAGCCTGCGGGGGACTGAGCGGCTGAACCTCCAAGCGGCTATGGTAACGTTTGTTTTTGTTATTGTTCCTCCGCCTAGGAGCTTGCCTGGTACAACTACTACGTCTCCCTCATTTATGTACCTGTCGATGTCGCCAAGGTTTACTTCTACCCGTTTCCTCCGCGGCCTCTCGAGGAACTCTGCGACGTCTCTCCATACTGGGGCATTATACATCCTGCTGTACTTTCTAAGCTTGCTTATCAGCAGTCTTAGATGTATGTTTGTGGGTCCTGTTCTCTTCATATCAACACACCTCTTTATTCAAAAAAACAGTAGATAAAAACTTTCTCATTGGGGTTGAACCTCTCCTGCCAGAGCTTGTTTAACGGATTCTTCAACTAGATGGCTGAACCTCTCAGTTTTCTTTATTAGGACGTCGATTGCTGTCTCAATGATTTTTTCGGGTGGGAGGGTGCCAAGCGTCTCCATGTTGAACTGTATCACGTTGGGGTTATACGTGACCTCGACGGCTTCTGGAAATGCTTCTACGCATTCCCTGCAGAGCGAGCATGCCCACTCGTTTAGGACTACTAGTTTTCCAGAATTGTAGCCGAAGACCCTCCTGGGGCAGGTAGCTATAATTTTAGAGGCATAGTCCTCGGGGAGATCTTCCTTTAGAACCCTTATGACTGGCTTAAACTTGTAGCCTACGGGGCCTACGGGCTGCCACTTCGCGTGTTCCTTTCCTGTCCCCATCCTTGCAATGGCAGTCAAGACGAGCCTCTGGCCTTTGGCCAGCTTTGCGATGGGGATATTCTTTGAGACTGGCTCTATGCTTGATGTTTCACTTGTGATGACTGCACCCTCGACGCCTTCGAATCTGAGGTGTCCGCTGAGGACGGTTTTCGGCCTTTCCACGGCCTCCTCGTCGAGCGTAAAGATTACCTGTGGGTCTTTTCCCTCCTCGTAGAGTTCTCTCAGGGCGTCATAAGTCTCAGTGTCCACCTTGAGGGGAACCATTGCCAGTCGGTGGGCGATCATTTCGTCCCATAGAACGCTGGTATTTTCCTGTATTATTACTTCGTCTATTGCCAGGGAGGGCGTCTCAGATATTATTGCGCGGCGCAGTGCGTTGGCAAACGCTGGGGTAGCGTCTTCAAGCTGGAATATAACCTTGTTTCCCTTCTTGGATAGAAGGCGAAATTTGGGGAGATTAGACACGAAGCCTTACCTCGTTGGTTTCTGCTTTCTGCCTCTGAGTATCTCTTTCAGCGAGACGCCGTTAACCTTGATTACCTTCCATCTTACTCCTGGCAGGTCTCCATATGCCCTGCTTTCTGGTCCACCGATACCCTCGATTATTACCTCGTCGTGCTCGTTTACGAAGAGGAGCGCGCCGTCGCCTGGGAGGAAGGCTGTCACGACTTTGCCGTTCTTTAGTAGCTGTACCCTGACACATTTACGTACAGCGCTGTTGGGTTGCCTGCTCTCGATACCCACCTTTTCTACGACTATTCCCCTGGCCTGTGGGGCTCCCTCGAGGGGGTCTACTTTCTTTTTGAGCTGTAGCATGCGCCGCTTGTATTCGAGGTCGCTCCACCTGAACTTTTTCCTCTTGAGTTCTAGTTTCCTAGCAGCAAACATTCCACGAGGAGACTTACTTCCTGGCAATCTATACACCTCGACTTTCTTTAATTGGGCTTTTTATAAAGTTTTTTGGTCAGGCCCCTGGAGAAACAAGAAGTGTAGAGACAATGGGCCTTCAAGCGCTTGGCTGAACCCTTACCTCTGTTACACCGTAGTATCTTCCAAGGATGAGCCGCGCTCGCTGAACGTTCCTGCCGTTTCTGCCGATAGCTATGCCGACCTGGTCAGGCGGGACAATTGCTATGACTATTTTCCTGTCGCCCTCCTCCTTTAATTTTACCTCGACAACCCTCGCGGGGAAAAGAGTCGACTTTACGAGCTCCTCTAGGTTTGACCCGTCCTCGACGACCTCTACGTCTTTTTTGAGAAACTCTTTGAGCATCCTGATCTTGGAGCCGGCTTTGCCCACTGCGAGGGGTGCCAGGCCCCTATCAACGAGGAAAATGTATCGCTGGAAAGCCTCGTCGTAGAGAAGATCCTTGGGCGGTATCTTCGTGATGTCCTCAAAAAAACTCATCAACTGTAGCTCTTCGTTTGTTAGACGCCTGTTCGCGCCGGCGCTCATGCTTGTCCCTTTACGAGGTCTAGTAGCCCGCTCTCGCCCTCGTCTATGACGGCTATAGCCGAAACAAAGAAGGGCTTGTTACAGGCTGCGCCGAGGTCTTTGCTTGACCCCTCGAACACGTATAGCGGTGTATTTGATATTTTCGCCTTGTACTTTATTTCCTCGGCCACGATTGTGGGGGCGTTTTTGGCAAGGATGACTAGCTTTGCTTTTCCAGTTGAGAGTAGCTTTATCGTCCTCCTAGAGCCCAGTACGACCTTGCCAGTGTTTATGGCTGTCTGTAGCTCCCTTATGAAGTCTGCACCCATACCGATCACTGTTTGGGAAATTCATACCTCATTTTTAATTTTACTGCGCCTGTACCCAGGGGTATAGGCCTGCTACCAATTATAACGTTTTCTATGACTCCCCTCAGCTCGTCCACTTCGCCCCTCAGCGCGGCCTCGACGAGGTTCTTGACTGTTACCTCGAAGCTTGCCCTCGCGAGTACGCTTCCCTTTTCGCCTGCCACGCCGTGCCTGCCGACCTGCCTAACCTTGCCAGAATAGGTCATCGCGTCTGCAACCATCATGATGTGCCTGTAGTCCACGTCTAGGCCGTGGTCGTCTAGGACCCTCTTTATCTCCTTGATTATCGCGTTTCTCGCCGCCTCGATGCCGAGAACCTCGTATATCTCCATTATGTTGTTTGTAGTCGTCCTGGTCGGGTCGACCCCCTCTATGCCTAGAACAGCCTTCAGGTTGCTTCCCTCTGTCAGAATAACGTACTCCACGAGCTCGCCGTTGTCGTCCCTCACAGGCTTGACAATCGCGTGTTTTATGCCCTTTATTCCCTTTATCCTGAGCCCCAGAACCCTGTCATACATCCTCCTTAGCTTCGTCAACTCTTCTAGGCCCGTGTAGAAGATCACCGTGTTGCCTTCCCGCTCGATTTTGCCCTTCTTGCCCTTTACCTTTTCAAGCGCGCTCTCTACGTCTTCGAAGGTTACACCCCTGTTCTCCATCATCTCTGGGTCAAACTCCATGATGATGGCGAACTGGTAGAAGTCTATCGTGATCGTGTTGCAAAGGTTCTCGATTGTGGTCAGCTCTATCTCCTTCGCAATCTTAAGCGCGAAGTCGAGGTCTTTGGCGTGGCTGGGGTCAAGATAGATCTCCATCAGAGGCGTCGACGGCTCGCGCCTCAAGTCGACTATTTCTATGAGGCGCGGCAGTCCGAGCGTCACGTTTAGCTCTCTTACTCCTGCAAAGTGGAAAGTTCTTAGGGTCATCTGGGTTGCAGGCTCTCCAAGGGACTGGGCGGCAACCATTCCTACGGCTTCTCCCGGCGCAACGAGGCTCGACAGGTATCTGCGTATCGCCTCGTTTATTACTTGTAGTGCCTCGTCCCTGGTCAGCTTTGCGTCGAGTATTTTCTGGTACAGCTCTTTGCGTAGGGAGAGAGGCAACGTTTCGTGGTATTTCTCGATCTCGTTCCAGAGCTCCTCTGGAGACATAACGTTTGCTTCCTTACTCATGCCTTTCACCCCTCATCGCGAGAACCTTCTTAATCAACTTGTCTACGTCTACCGGCTTCCCGTGGTCACTCCTAGACGGGTCGACGCCGTCCTCGCCGTACCTGTACTGTATCACTAGGCCCTCGCTGTTCCTCACGGTGCCGTCGTAGGACACGTAGAAGTCCTGCATTGCGCTCTGGAGCCTGCGGTACATGTATCCGGACTGGGCAGTCCTAACGGCCGTGTCTACCAGTCCCTCTCTTCCAGAAATCGCATGGAAGAAGAACTCTTCTGGGGACAGGCCCCTGCGGAAAGAGCTCTGGACAAAGCCCTTGGCCTGTGGAGACAGGTCGTTGACAGGGAAGTGTGACAGCGTCCTACCGCTGTAGCCCCTCTCTATCCTCTTGCCCCTAACCGACTGCTGTCCGACAATCGCGGCCATCTGTGTCAGGTTCAGCATGCTTCCCCTTGCTCCCGTCCTAGCCATTATGACCGCGTGGTTAAGTAGTCCGAGGTGCCTGCTAACTATTTCTCCAGCCCTCGTCCTCGCCTCCGCCAGCACATTCATTATGAGGTCCTCGAGGGTCTCCTTACGAGTCTTGCCCGGCATCGGCTGGAGCTCTCCAGACCTGTACTGCTCTATGAGCTCCTGGACCCTCTTTTCTGCCTCCCTTACTATTTCCTGCACGTCCCTCTCTGCCTCTGGGGGTATCTCTACGCTGTCGACACCCATCGTGAAGCCGTACTTGTCGAGGTACTCGATAAAGACCTTAAACATGCCGTCCATTAGCTCCCTGGCCTTTTCCACGCCGTATTCACGTACAATCTCGTGTAGGACGGTTCCATGCTTCTCTGCGCCGATAGCCTGCTTATCAAAGACTCCTAGCAGGAGCTTGCCGTCCTTGATCAGGATGTAGCCGTCGTTCTCACAGTACTCCTCGTCGCATTTCCCAGAAGAGGGTGCAACACTTGCGCGTCCAACATAGTTGAGGCCCTTCGGCAGAAACATGCTGACTAACTGCTTCCCAGTCCAGTAGGGCCCCGGCTTGAGTATCGCTGGCTCAACTAGGGGCTCAGAGTTGTTTCCGAGGTAGAGCAGCCTTAGGGCCTCCTTCTTGTCTAGGAGCGTGTCCTTCCTAGTCAACAGGTAAGCCCCAGTAATATAATCGTGTAGACCACCGATGATAGGCGCCCCATATCGCGCCGTCATGATATGTCTCTCCACGAGCATCAGCTCCCTTGCCTCGGCCCGGGCCTCCTCGCTCTGCGGCACGTGTAGGTTCATCTCGTCACCGTCGAAGTCCGCGTTGTAGGGTATAGTTACGAGGAGGTTTAGGCGGAAAGTCTTGTATGGGAGAACCTTCACCACGTGCGCCATTATTGATATCCTGTGTAGCGAGGGCTGCCTGTTAAACAAGACAATGTCGCCGTCCATGAGGTGCCTCTCAACAATGTAGCCCGGCGCCAGGGCCTGGCTGAGCTCCTCCCTGTGCTTAGCGAAGCGCAGGTCAATCCTGGACCCGTCCGGCTTTATGATGTAGTTAGCGCCTGGCCAAACGTCGGGGCCATTAATGACGAGCTGCCTCATTTTCTCGATGTTCCAGGAGGTGACCTTTTCGGGCACAGTCAAAACCTTTGCAACGTCTATCGGGACACCGACCTCGTTAATGCTGAGGTTAGGGTCAGGAGAAATGACCGTCCTGGAAGAGAAGTCTACACGTTTCCCAGCAAGGCTCCCCCTAAACCTTCCCTCCTTGCCTTTCAGACGCTGTGCAAGGGTCCTAAGGGCCCTTCCAGACCTGTGCCTAGCAGGCGGTATGCCTGGAAGCTCGTTGTCGAAATACGTCGCGACGTGGTACTGGAGAAGGCCCCAGAGATCCTCGATAACTAGGGATGGGGAGCCAGAGTCAATGTTCTCCTTGAGCCTCTGGTTGACACGGATAATGTCGACAAGCTTGTGTGTCAAGTCGTCTTCCGAGCGGTCTCCAGACTCGAGCGTGATAGATGGCCTAACGCTCGGGGGGACAACGGGGACCACCCTTAGAACCATCCACTCGGGCCTAGCCTCCTTGGGGTCTATGCCTACTACCTCGAGGTCCTTGTCGGGTATCCTGGAGAGGCGCTCCCATATCTCTAGGGGCGTCAGCCTGACAAGGCCCTCCTCCCTCTCCTCGTAGAACGTGTAAGGCTTGTCAACCTTGATCTTGTACTGCGGGGCATGACAGTGGGGGCACTCCGTTGCCTTTGCCGCCTCTTTTAGCAACGTGTTGGCGTACTTTATCTTTAGGCTGGGCCACTTGCGTGAATAAACCTCCATCCTTTTCCTGGCCTTCTCTATGCGCTCCTCGTCGAGCTTAAGCCTGCCACACTTGCTACAAGTAGCCTTCAGGAGCAAAGCGATATACGGGGTGAACTCTGGGTGGACGACGGGCCTGGCCAGCTCGATGTAGCCAAAGTGCCCGGGACAATTCGTGAACCTATTGCCACACGTCTGGCAGACAGCTCCAGGCTCTATTGAGCCCATCCTCCTGTCCATCAGGCCTCCTGGAATCGGGAAGCCCTCGTCGTCGTACAGCTCGCTTGTCTCTATCCTTAGGACGGCGAGCTTCCTAATCATTTCTGGCGAGAGAATGCCGAACTTTAGCCCGGCAATTATCTTGGACGACTCGCGTGTACTCATACCCATCACCTATGCATGTACCTTGTCTTTTAACAGTATCTTTACTGAGAGGCCTAGACCCTGGAGCTCCTGTAGCAACAGCTTGAACGCATAGGACACCTCTACTGGGTGCAGGACACCCTTGTCCCCACACACTGGGCATACGGGGGCGTTCTTCTTCGCGTCAAACCACCCCATGTAGCCACAGTTCTCGCAAACCCAGATAGTGGTCTTGTCCGAGCTGTCTAGAAGCCTCTCCCTCAGCAACATGGATGCACCGTGGCCGACCAGGCAGTCCTTCTCCATTTCTCCGAACCTTAGACCGCCCTCCCTCGCCCTTCCCTCTGTTGGCTGCCTCGTCAGTATCTGGACTCTTCCCCTTGCACGTGCATGCATCTTGTCGGCTACAAGGTGGTGCAACTTTTCATAGTACACCACGCCGATGAATATCTCTGCCTCAAGCTTCTCTCCGGTTATCCCGTTGTAGAGGACTTCCTTGCCGTCGCTCCTAAAGCCATAGCTCTTCAGTATTTCACGTATGTCTTCCAGCGACGGGGGCTCGAAAGCCGTGGCATCTATACGTGTGCCTTTGAGGGCCGCCGCCTTCCCAGTTAGGGCCTCCAGCAACTGTCCAACGGTCATACGTGACGGGATGGCGTGCGGGTTGATCAATAGGTCAGGCGTTATGCCTTCCTCGGTGAACGGCATGTCTTCTTGTGGGACAAGCATGCCCACTACTCCTTTCTGTCCGTGGCGCGATGCAAACTTGTCTCCAAGCTCTGTCGGCCTCAGGTCCCTGACCCTTACCTTTACGAGCTTTATTCCTTCCTGGCTCTCCATTATTAGGACCCTGTCAACTATACCCTTCTCGCCGTGCCTCAGGGTGACAGACGTGTCCTTCCTCCTAGACATGACCCTCGGCTCGAAAGTGCTCGTATAGAACCTCGGCGGGCTCGTCCTACCAACTAGAACCTGGCCGCCGTGAAGCTCTGACTCCACGTAGGCAATGCCGTCGACTGGGTCAACGTTTTCGTATGCCTGTGCCGACTTTATGTCGAGGAGCTCTTCCTCCATCTTGGGCTTCTCGATCCTGTCCTCTAGGCCGCCCGGGTATCTCCTCTCCTCGACCTCGTACGTCCTGAAGAAGACAGACCTCGTCATGCCACGCTCTATCGCGGCCTTGTTTATGACGACTGCGTCCTGGATATTGTATCCACCGCTCGTCAGCACTGCTACGACCATGTTTGTCCCGTAGGGCAGGTTGTCGAGCGGGATAAGGTCGAAGATGCGTGTCTTTACGAGCGGCTTCTGTGGATAGTACATTACATGCATCCTGGGATCCATCCTAAGCTTGAAGTTGTAGTGGGGTATGCCTAGGGACTGCTTGGCCATTGCCGCCTGGTAAGAGTTTCTCGGGGACTGGTTGTACTCGATGAACGGAATAGTCAAAGCGATTATCCCCAGCATTGCCGCGGGCACAATCTCCATGTGCGTGTGCTGGGGAGTAAGCTGTGAGGGGTCGCTGGCGACAAGCGCGTTTTCCTCTTCCTCCGCGTCTAGGTACTCGACGATGCCGTTCTCTATGAGGTCGCTCCACGTCCACTGGCCCTTCTTAAGCAACTCGACGTGCTCGTGCGTGAGCTTGGGGACACCGTTCTCCACGATTATTAGGGGCCTCCTAATCCTCCCAGCGTCACAGTTAATGTAGACCTCTTCTATTGCACCCTGCACCCCGCCAACATTGTACTCGCTAATGTAGTAGGCCACGTTTATCTCGTGGCTTATCCTTCCCTCCCTCCTCAGCTTCCTAATTGTCCCGGCCAGCTCCCTCCCATTCTCCACGTAGCCAATAAGCCTGCCATTCAGGTATACACGGGCACCAGCCACCCTCTGCCCAATAGTCCTCTCGATCGGCGTAACCCCCAGCTTAGAGACAAGCAGATCGTAGACCTGCTTCTCGTCCGCCCCGTTCGAGACAGTAGCAAGGAGCGCCAGGTTCTTGACCAGCCCACAGTTCTGCCCCTCGGGGCTCTCCACTGGACAGAGCCTCCCAAGCTGCGTAGAGTGGAGCTCCCTCGCCTCGAAGTGCGGCTGCGTACGGGAAAGCGGCGAGACAACCCTCCTGAGGTGCGACAACGTAGAAAGATAGTTTGTCCTGTCGAGGATCTGGCTAACGCCCGTCCTCCCGCCCACCCAGTTGCCCGTAGCCAAGGCGTGTTTAAGCCTGTCAGTAATGATGTCGGGCCTAGCAATACTGATCAGATTGATGTCCCTGGACTTCGTCGTGTGCCTCTCGATAGAATAGGTCATCTCTTTGACAAGCTGCCTAAAGGCCACACGGAAAACCTGTGCAATGAGCTCGCCAGCGTGCCTAAGCCTCTTATTTACAAGGTGGTCCTTGTCGTCTGGGCCACGCATCCCAAGCTTGAGCTCCAGGAGACGAGACACCATCTGGCCAACAAAGAAGGCCTTCGAGACCCTCGCGTTCGGGGTTCTGCCAATGTGTGGAAGGAAGTTCTCGTCTAGAACCTGCTGTGCACGCTCTATCCTCACGTTCTTGGGTTGTCCAGGCGAGACCCTCGAGCCAATGTAGTCCAGCGCCTCCTCCACGCTCGAAGCAATCTTGGTCTGCTCCATCAATACAGGCAGGAACTCCTGCTGGATAATAGGGTCGCCACTAATAGCGTAGACAATGTCCTTGTCCGTCTTCAGCCCGAGAGCCCTCATCAAGACAACTACAGGTATCTTTGTGGGGCACGCGGGGAAAGAAGCATAAATCATGCCGTCCTTCGTCCTCTCGATAGTCAGGGGAGACCTCTGCCCAGAAGAAACACTGAAAACCTTCGCAGTATGCGTGACAGAGCTACTAGCACCACCATAGTCAACGAGAACCCTGTTCACGGCGAGGTCTTCCTGCATCACGATGACGCGCTCAGACCCGTTAACGATAAAGTATCCGCCCGGGTCGTACGGGTCTTCACCATACTTGATGAGCTCGTCCTCGCTGGTAATCGTGCTGAGGACACACTTCTTGCTCTTCACCATTATCGGCAAGTAGCCTATGAAAACGGACTCTGTCCGCCTCTCCTCCCCGTCCACGTAGAGGCTCATAGTCAGGTAGAGCGGGGCAGCATAGGTGATGTTCCTGAGCCTGGCAATCATAGGCGTCAAAGCCACGTCGGAGCCGTCCGCCTCGCGGAAAACCGGCTGGCCAACCTCGATCTTGCCAAACCTGACCTCGACGCCCTGGCTCTCGACCTTTATGCCGCCAACCTCGTTCACTATTTCCTGCAGGCCCCTCTCGAGAAAAGCGTTAAAAGAGTCCAGGTGCTGCCTAACAAGCCCCAGCTCGTCCACGTAAGCCTTGACAAGGGCCCAGCGGTCACTACTAGACAGCCTGGCCACACTTGGTCTACTCATCCCTTCATCACCAGCCTAAAGGCCACAGACTCCCCAGCAGTCGGGCTCTTCCTAATAATCATTACGACGTCTCCAGGCTTAGCCTTAAGCGCCCTAGCGACAGGGTCAGTAGAATAGATCCAGGGCAAGTCAGACTTCTTCAGGCCCATAGCCCTCAGAATCCTTAGAGCCTCCTCCTCAGACAGCAAGACGTGCTTGGGAACCAGCTCATGTTCCAAAACATTGAACTTTTTCGGCATAACAAACCCTTACCGCGTAGCTAGAAACTATTGACAAAAACTTATTTTTTAAACTTTTCTTTCAAAGAAAAACCCAAGAAACTGGCGGGCCGGCCGGGATTTGAACCCGGGACCTATGGGTTAAAAGCCTCGACGTGCAACACGCCATCGCTCTACCTAGCTGAGCTACCGGCCCCACCAGAAACACAAAACACACATCAGGTTTTAAAATTTTCTGCGAAACATCACGGCAATCCGCAGGGGAAAACTCAAGGCACCTCTCCTACACACACCTCAACCAATAAACAAAGACACACATGAAGCCCAGTCACAGAACCCAATAGAAAGACACCCAAGCCTCGCCCAGCTAAATCGCTTAGATACCCGCGCGCTAACTCGATGAGATAAAGGACGAGCTTTCAATTCTTTCTGAGTTGCATCGGTCTTGCACAAATACGAGGCGAGGGGCTTGATTAGGATTCTCTTTCAATTTTTTCTGAGTTGCATCCCGGTAGCAATGAAGGGGGTAGCCGTTGCGTCCCCGATATTCTTTCAATTCTTTCTTAGTTGCATCTGAGCTGGAGTACGATGAGGTTAACTGTACTGAGCATCGAACTTTCAATTCTTTCTTAGTTGCATCGGGATACTCTAACGATTCATGTCTTTGATGGGAAAGAGTGGAAAGCCTTTCAATTCTTTCTGAGTTGCATCAGTGAGATATGGGACGACTTGGTTGATACCATTCGAAAGCGCTTTCAATTCTTTCATAGTTGCATCCTGAAGACGCTCATAGCATATGGATACCTGGACATGACTTTCAATTCTTTCTTAGTTGTATCCATACACCTCTTACCCAGCAGACTCGTGGACACTCAACCTCACCGCCTTTCAATTCTTTCTGAATTGCATCGAGGGTCAGAGCGTATACTTTGGCCCGACACATTGTCAATCACTTTCAATTCTTTCTGAGTTGCATCACGACTATACGATTCCGTCAGGGATAAGATTTGCGGCCTTGCTTTCAATTCTTTCTTAGTTGCATCCATGCACCGAGGTCATCGCATCGTCTATATTTCACAGCTTTCAATTCTTTCTTAGTTGCATCTGGAGAAAAGTCCGAAGCTTAGGGAGCTCGTTGAGACCTCTTTCAATTCTTTCTTAGTTGCATCAAAAATTTCAGAGACAGTCAAGACAAAAGCACTCAATGTCTTTCAATTCTTTCTTAGTTGCATCGCTGTCTGTCTCTGCCTTGAACACGATGAAGACGTTTACCTTTCAATTCTTTCTTAGTTGCATC
>NZ_JAVZIC010000007.1:0-62177 GCF_038871435.1 Thermofilum sp. | reverse complement strand
GGGGGGGGCAAAACAGAGAGGTGCAGAGACAAGATTGCAGTTGAGGAGGAATACGAGCTTTATATAAATGGGTCCAGGCAGGCTTCGTACATGTGTTCTCCAAATAATATAGAGGAGCTGGCCTACGGCTTCCTAGCAGAGCGGAGCTCAAAGCCTAAGTCTCCTACACAAATAAGGATTGAGAATGGAAAGATAAAGGTGGATGAAGAGCTGGTTGAGGCGGTCTTCACGAGGAGGGAAGCCAGGTTCCCTGTCGAAAAGATAATTTCTGCTGTCGAGGCTTTGTACACTAGGGGTTCGGCTTTTCGGGAAACGGGGGCTTTTCACTGTGCGCTTTGCTTTATGCCAAGCGGCGAAGTATTGTTCCATGTTGAGGACGTTAGCAGGCACTGTGCCGTGGACAAGTGTATAGGGTTCCTGGCAAAGTCAAATATTGAACCCTCAGCTGTGGGATTTGCCGTGTCCTGTAGGCTCACAAAGAGCATCGTCGAGAAGCTTGCCTCGGTGGGGGTAAGGCTTGTAGCATCAAAGGCGGCTCCCACCCTTCAGGGAATACAGGTCGCCGAGCAGAACGGTATAACTCTGATAGGCTTCGCTAGGAATAATAGGTTCAACATTTATACGCATCCAGAAAGAATAATTTTTTGACCAAGAGAGGGAGCCCAACTATAACTTGTTTCTACCCAGTTTCATGGCTAGAGAGCTCCACTTCTCTTAGAAGGAGCCTAATAGCCCCGTGTAGTACCTGGAGCTCTTTCTCGCCTAGACCCGTATCCTGTATCTCTGCAAACCTGTGACCACAGTTCTTACAGACATAGACCCTTACAGAGCTTCCAGGGGCAACATAGACCTCGAAGTTGCCGCGTCCCTGCCTCCCACAGCTTGGACAAGTATATGGCTCGATATCTTTTTCGTGGCCACATATGCATCTGGCTTTTGTCTCCCTAGAAATATACGTGAGTTCGGGCTTTTCGCGAACAAGAATAAGTGTCGGCTTCTGGCATAAGTTGTGCCTCGCGGTTCAATGCTTCTCGAAGTCCGTGCAACTGCTTTTCTATAATATCTTTTGGTTGTAGCATAGGCATTAATGATAATAATGATGAATCTTAAATATCATTTATGTACATGTATTTTAATTAATTGTATTAAAAGCCGATATTTTCCATTGAAAATAACGACGTCCTGCATTAAAAAATTTTTAAAGCCAAAAGTGTTAAATACAGGTAAAATAAAAATATATTGATAGAAATATGCAACCCGGAGCACAGATAGCTTTTACTCCTCCTCCGCCGCCGCGTCAAAGACCAACTGGAATAACTGTCCTTGCCCTACTCAACTTTATTGGTGGAGGACTAGCAATCCTATTAGGGATAGTTTTCATTGCTGCCGGACCTATAATGGCACAAATCGCATCGGGCCTGCCACCAATATTTTCTGTTTTAGTTGGTGCCCTAGGAATAGGCTTCCTCATCGCTGGTTTGATAGGGCTCGTGGTTGGCTGGGGGCTTTGGACGGGCAAGGGATGGGCATGGTGGCTAACAGTGATCCTTGAAGCGTTGGGGCTTCTAAGCGGATTGGCTGGAACAGCCAGGGGAGACCCCACGTCGCTTATCGGATTGTTGATCGCTGCCTTGATACTTTGGTACATGTTTAAGCCGCACGTGAAGGACTTCTTCGGGGTCAAGGTTTCCTTCAGTACCTAAAACAATTTTTTTTCTTTCACTTTTTACACGTTAATTTAATTTCTATGCTTATCATTGACTCTTGGGGCTCATATTGTCATATGAATACAGGCTGAGTGTGCCTTCAGAGCCCGTAGACATAAAGGCAAAGATAAAGACTCTTCGCTCCGCGCTGGGCCCGGGCGAGGAAGGAGACAATCTAGCCGTGTGGACGGGGAACATATTGGCAAGGTATCTTTGGAGCCACTGGGGCGAGACGCTTAGGCACGAGGGTGTGTCTTGGCAGATGTTTATGTCTATGCTTAAGGAGGCTACCGGTTTTATAGTTCAATGGGCTTTACGGGACGCTATAGCGTGGGACGAGCTCATCAGGAGAATAATTGAGACGCTGGAGAGAAAGAAGAAAAGCGACATCACTAGGTTTCTTGCTGGCCTTTCTTGACAAAGCTGGCTATGAGCTCGCTGTACTTTTCAGGAGTATAGATGCCCAAGAGTTTCCCACTATACATCCGGGCAACTCTGTCACAGTTCCATATAAGCTCGAGGTTGTGGGTAACCATTATTATTGTCATTCCTAGCTCTCGGTTAAGCCTCTTGAAGAGATCCATAACTATTTGGCTGTTCGCCGCGTCGAGGTTCCCTGTCGGCTCGTCCGCTAGCAAAACCCTTGGGCTACCAACGATGGCTCTAGCAATTGCTACTCTTTGTTGTTCTCCACCGCTTAGCTGTGTTGGGTACTTGTATGCAAGCATCTCTATCCCGACTGTCCTCAGCGCTTCCAGGGCTAGCCTCCTCCTCTCGGCCTTAGGCATACCGCGCTTCACTAGTGGTAGCTCTACATTTTCGAGGACGTTCAGCCTAGGTATAAGGTAGAAAAGCTGGAATACGAAGCCAACAGTCTTGTTCCTGTACCTGCTCAGCTCAGAGTCGCTCCTTATTGCCGTCAGCTCTGTACCGTCGACATATATCTTGCCCCTCGTGGGCCTGTCTAGGCCCCCAATCAAGTGCAACATAGTTGTCTTCCCGCTACCGCTTGGACCAACTATTGCGAAGAACTCGCCCTTCCTGACTGTCAGCGAGACTCCTCCCAGCGCTATTGTCTCGCTAGGTGGTTTACCGTAGATCTTCCAGACTTCCTCGAGCCTGATAATTTCACTCATACCTCAACGCCTCTACAGGGTTCAGCGAAGCGCCCCTCCTTGCAGGTATGAATGCCGCCAAAACATTTGAAGCAAGTGGTAGAAGGGCGGCCAGCAGAATGGTGTTCAGAGACAAGACGGGGGAAATTACTATTCCGAATGCAGAGACCTTCATGAAGTTGGAAGCCATATAGGCAAGGGAAAGGCCGATGAACACGCCTATCGAGGAGACGATTGCAGTCTCTAGAAGGAAAATTATCAAGATGTCTCTGCTTGTATATCCAAGCGCCTTGAGGATGCCTATTTCCTTTGTCCTCTGGGTCACGCTTATCGTCGTGCTGTCAAAGATCCAGAGCGCCGTCACGCCCATCCCAACCGCAGATATAATTGCAACAAATGCTTGTAGCGCGCCTACAAGCATGGTAAACTGTTTCACCATGGCCGCGGCAGAGATGATTCTTGCACCTGGCGGAGCCAGAGCCCTAATGTTCTCGGTGATCGCGTCTAGCCTGTTGAGGTCATCTACTAGGACTATGGCTACTGGATAGTTCCTCGTTTTACCTATAAACGTGAAGTAAGCGTCGGGGTCCATGTAGATTGTTGCTGTCTGGAACTCGTGCCCCATAGACATGGAGGAGCTTGTCTGTTCAAGGAGGCCTGTGACAAACAGCTGGATCGTTTTTCCGCTAACCCTCACTGTAAGAGTCGACCCGACATCAAGTAGCTTCCTGCCGGTTCCCGGGTCCATCCAAAGGTTATATGAGGCTAAGACCCCCAGCCCTTTTGGAAAGGATTCGCCCTCAGCTACAGCTTTCCTCATGTCTGACACGCCGAGGTATCTCGGCAAGAAGTCTGGATCTACAGCTACTATGCTTACTTGTTGCTCCCCTTTCTCGGTATAAACAGTTCCAGAAGCCATGAGGATGCCATGTGCGTTCCTAACGCCAGGTATGCTTTTGAAGTAGGCTATGTCTGCATCTGTTAACCCGGTTGGTCCACCTATAACAAATACACTATCTGCCGCTATGGTTGACTGTAGCTGCTCGACAAATGCTTTCTGGAAGCTTTCCCCAACCCCTAGAGCGAGGCTTAGGGCAAGAACGGCTATAAGTACTCCGAGAACGGCTCCTACGGCTCTTCCCTTCTTTTCCTTGATGCTTGTATAGGAAATATAGAAATAGTCAGACAGGTTCATTAGCTAACCCCTACTTTTTAGCCCTTCTCCTATATGCGGCAAATGCAACCGCTACAATGATTATTAGTGTAAGGGCTATGAGTAAAGAATTGTCTCTGAAATTGGAGGCTTGCTGAGTAGAGCTACTTGTTGTAGCCGGGGAGACATTTATTAAGACTGTTCTTTCGGTGTTCATGACTCTGCCATAGGCATCCCTGTATGTTACAATGAATTTTACCTCCTGGACTCCTTCCAGTGTAGCCTTGAAGCTGAATGGTAGAGACGTTAAGACCTGTGGATTGAGCTGTCCCAGATACGTGTAGGTTGACCTTAGAGGTGCTAGTCCCTGAGATGCCGTTGCAGAAACGTTTACTCCGTATACTGGGAAAGAGCCGTCGTTTATGAGTCCCACTGCGACAATGACGTTTCCCCCTACCTGCGGGCTCTGTGGCACAATGTCTGTCGAAGTTATTGTTACCCTAGAGGTTTGTGCAATATAGAAGGAGAATGTTCCAGCCGTATTTACGACTCCGCCGCCTTCAACAGTGTATAGGGCCTGGTACGAGACAGTCTCGCTGCTTGAGGCCGTCGTTGGGACAGACACGGAAATCGGTATTGTTTTTACTTCTCCTGGCCGGAGATCACCGATGCTGAGCATTGCCGGAGAAATGCTTAGCGGGCTTTTTTGGAGGCTCAGTATAATGTTAAGGTTCTTTATTGGAACGTTTCCAGCATTTATCACCTTTAGGTTGACGTTGGAGGCCTGGCCCGAAGCGAGGACAGACGGCTCGGGGACTACGAGTATGCTTTGGCCTGTTGTTGCATAGAATGGGATTTGGAGGGAAGATGTCTTCTTGTTTCCCATACAGTCAGTGTAGCTGAGTGTTACTGCTAGAGATGGAAAGTTGCTTTGAGGAATAATTTGTAGGGGCAGGCTCTTTTTCATGCCGGGATCTAGCCGGCCAACCTCTAGTACCGTGGGTATCGACGTGTTAAGCAGTAGGGAGCCTTGGGGAATAATCGTAATCACTAAATTGTCAACGCTACTTTGTCCACTGTTCACGACCGTTAGGAAGACAGGGTTAACAGAGGACAAATACGTGGGCTGTGGATTCAGGGAGACCTGTAGCTGTTCTCCCCAGCAAGCCGTGAGAGTCGTGTCTAGAGATGTTGTCCCACCGTATCCTGTATTCATTTTTAGGGAATCGTCCCACGAGTCGCTCCAGGAAATAACTATTTCGCTCTGGCAATTGGAACTTAGCTTGGTTGTGTCCACTGTGAAGGTAGCAATTTTCTGTGTTGATGGACGCCAGGAACCCAAGCTAACGGGGTCCGTTGTATATGTAGAGTTGCCGCAGGTAATCTTTAGTTGCATGGATGAGCCTAGCAAGGTATATGTTCCAAAATACGAGACTGTTACCTGTACAACGCTGGCGGGATAGCTACTGTCCAGTACATTGATGCCTTCCAAGGTAAAGACAACGACCTTGCTCCCGAGGGTACCCTTGGTCACCGGTTGAGAAAAAGTTGAGACGGAGATAACGAGAAGCACGGCAGTGGCTATGGCAGCAAATCTGTTTTTGTTTTTAAGCGTCCACATGTTAATCGGACCTTATCGTTTACCGATATTAATATATTTATCGTTACTGCGCAGAAGACGAAAGCTTAGCAAGTTCTTCAACTATTTTCTTTAGTTTTTCTCTCGACTCGGCCGATACCTTCAGTGCCAAACCTGACTCCTTGAGGTATTCAACGTAGCCCTCTATTATACTCAAGACATCCTCCAATGTCTCAGGTTGCCCAGGCATGCACATCTTCTCGAGCTCTAGTCTTCCCTTGTCTGTCAAATAGTAGACCTTTTGCCATCCCTTCTCCTCGTGCCTCACAAGCCCATTCTTTTCTAGGAGCTTTAGTGTTGGATATACGGCTCCAGGAGAAGGTTTCCAGAAGCCAAGCGTCATTGCTTCTATTTCTTCGATTATCTCGATTCCTGTCATGGGACGTCTCCGTAATAGGGATAGGATTGTTAACGTGAGAGGATTTTTCGCAAATCTACCCATGAATATGTGCATATCAGTAACCGATATGTTTTACCTATATAAAGTTTTTCCATCTAGATGAGACCTCACAAATCCTTTCTCGCAACTATTTCAGCGATGCTTGGGAATCTTTCCAGTTCCCGATGAGGCAGTTGTAACGCATAAGCGAATTCTTTGTTGAAGAGGGGATCCAGGGAGAGCTCGAAGTATCTTGCTCGCTTGGCAATTATTTCTGCTTCTTCGCGTGCCTTTCTCGAAAGTAGTGCTAGATCAGCGCCAGCTATCGCCGTGTTACCAACGAATTTTATCTTTTCCAGCTCTACGTCTGGGATCATCCCGACAACCTTCGCGTGGAATGGGTCTATGTGGTAGCCGAAGGAGCCGGCAATGAGAACCTCGCTAAGGTTTTCTGGATCCAGTTTTCTTCTCTTTAATGCTATCGATATTCCCGCATATATCGCGGCCTTTGCAAGCAGGAACTCGCTAATGTCCTTTTCCCACAACACTATGTTTTTCCCAATGCTTGTCTCGTTGCTCCAAGCAATTACATATCCGCGGCCCTTTTCGTCTCTGATAAGTCTCTCAGTTGCCGATCCCCCGACAAATTTTCCACGCTTATCTATTATGCCCCGCAGGAATAGTTGGGCAACAGCGTCTATAATTCCAGAGCCGCATATGCCGCTCGGAGGGGCATTGTTTATGGTTCTGTATTCTACGTCTCCACCCTCATCAATTGTTACCCTTTCTATCGCCCCCTCAACAGCCTTCATCCCGAAAGTTATGTGTCCCCCTTCTAGGGCTGGTCCAGATGGCGTGGAGCAAGTTACATAGTCCTCAGCGTTTCCTGCAAATATATCAGTGTTTGTACCTATGTCCACCAGGAGAATGTCTTCGCTTTTTTCGACGAGACCTATTGCGAGGGCGTCTGCAACTGCGTCTGCACCAACATAGCCTGCTATCACTGGCAGTACAGTTACCTTTCCACGCCTGTTTATCTTCAGGCCGACTTCTCGAGCTTCAAGACTATAGCTCCTAGTGATTACGGGTGTAAACGGAGAGGAGGACAGGTAGCGGGTGGGCAGGCCCAGGAAAAAGTGGTGCATAGCCGTGTTGCCAACGATTACTGCCTCGTATATGTCCTCGCTGGAAACACCTGCCTCTGAGACAACTTTCTCGATTAGGCTATTTATTGCGTCTATCAAAAGCCAGTGTAGCCGTTGCAAATTCTCGGGGCCGATGTTTGCATAGGACATCCTCGACATTATGTCTTCTCCATAGCTAAGCTGGGGGTTCTCTGCGAAGGCTACTCTCTCAATCTTGCCATTTTCAAGGTTTACGAGGTGAACAACAATCTTCGAGGTGCCTATGTCTACGGCCAGCCCGTAAACGGGTCGCTGGCTTGTTGTCTCTTCTATCGAAACTATCTCGTTGCCCCAAAGCACGAGGGATAGGCTCCAGTTGCTGTTTCTTGCTTTGTTGGGTAAATCTCTTAAGACGTCCAGGGAAGCCTTCACGTCGTTTGTCTCTAGCACTTTTCTTAGTGTGTCTGCTAGTCTCTCGTAGTCGCTTCTAGGGTCCTCTAGGCTGGGAGCTCTGAGAACAACCTTTATCCTTTTGACTAATGGGTCTAACGTAACGTTTCTCATGTATCCTTCACTGACAATCTTTCTCTGTGTAGGTTTGGCCCTGCTTTCCGGGGGGACAAAAACGACGATGTCCCCGTCTTCGATAATCCTTGCCTGGCAGGCCAGCCTGTATCCCTTCCTGGCTTCGTCTAAGGTTAGAAACTTTTCCTCGCTCCTCGTGAGAGGATTCAGAGATTCTTGTCCCCTTACTATCAATACCTTGTCTTTGCCGCATGCCCCGAAGCCTCCGCAGAGGGATTCGAGAATGACGCCGGTGTCTCTGAGGACTTGGAGTAGTGTCTGGCCCCTATGGGCTGGAATTCTTTTTCCCTCGGGCTCTAGGATGATCTTTGCCATCGATATCTTGGGGAGAGACTTCTTGCTGGAAACTCTTAAAGGTTACCCCTTTGAGTTTCCTTTTTTTGAGCATTATTTCGCTTAGGGTCCAATGTATAAAGTAAAATTTATATATCGCCACACTCGAGATTTTTAGAGTCTGTATGGGTAGCTATGCTGTAGAGGCCCGCAACCTTAGGAAAATCTTCAGGACACGTGAAGGTGGGATACTTTTCCGCGGAAAACAGAGGGAGATAGTTGCAGTAAACGATGTAAGTTTCTACATCAATTTCGGAGAGATCTTTGGGCTTCTAGGCCCAAATGGGGCGGGAAAAACTACAACAATAAAGATACTGAGCACGCTACTTTTACCTGACTCTGGCGAAGCCTGGGTCAACGGGTTTAACGTTGTCACCGAGGCAAAGATGGTTAGGGAGAGCATAGGAGTCAGCTTGTACAGTGACAGGGGGTTTTACTGGAAGCTTACGGGGAGAGAGAACCTCATGTACTTTGCGAGGCTCTACCACCTCCAGCGTGACTATGCAGAGAGAAGAATCAACGAGCTATTTAACATGCTGGATCTTGCAGGCGATGCCGACAGGCTTGTTGAGGAATATAGTACAGGGATGAAGTCAAAGCTTAACATTGCACGTGCCCTTCTCCACGACCCTCCCATCCTGTTCTTGGACGAGCCTACCATTGGGCTCGACCCGAATTCTGCCAGGAAGGTAAGAGAGGTTGTTCTCGAGCTAAAGAAACAGGGAAAAACTATTCTGTTGACCACGCATAACATGTTTGAGGCTGAATACCTCTCAGACAGGGTCGCAATAATAAACAAGGGGAGGATCATCGCTATTGGGACTCCGAGAGAGCTAAAAGAAAAGGTCTCAGGCAAACGGGTAGTGGAGCTAGAGGTCTCCGGAAACTACAGAAAGCTCGAGGCGGGGCTGAAAGGTATTGGTGGGGTCGAAGCAGTGTCCTTGCAGGAAAATAATGGTTCAGGCTACACTTCGCTTATACGGATTATTTACAGCGGTGATGAGGTTCTAGACAGGATCATAGCCATGCTAGCAAATAGCGACGTAAAGATCAGGAGCCTTAGAAACCTTGAACCAACGCTCGAGGATGTGTTTGTGTACTATACGGGTGAGAGACTTGCAGAAAAAAGCTAGGTTCCCTATCTTCTCCCTCGCGCTGGGAATACTCGCCAAGGAGCTAAAAATAATGTCTAGATACATTGGGAGCTTGCTACTAGTGCTCTTCATGCCTTTCGGTATGAGTGGCCTATACCTTGGTGTCGGCTACGCGTTGGCAGGAGAAAAATCATTTTCGAACTTCCAGGCAAACACGGGTGTAGCCACGCCACTAGCATATTTTGTCGTGGGGGGAGTCCTAATGATTGCAAGCATGGTGATGATTGAAAACGCCTCTTCTATTATAAGGGAGGAACAGCTCATCGGAACATTTGAACTGCACTACTTGACTCCGAACAGCCCTGTCTTGACATGGATGCTTCATGCCTTCGCCTGGAGCATCTTGATGGTCATAGTCTTCGCAGTCGACATATCTATAGTACTTGCAACAGCCATCGTGGGCTACGACTATTTGACCGTTGTCTTGATTTTCGTTGTAGTCTTTATAGGGCTGATCCCCCTAGCCGGCCTCGGGCTGGTAATAGCGGCACTAACTATAAGGTTTAAAGAGGTATACGCCGTGTCAAGCACCATTAACGCCTTCATATCGATGCTCTCGGGCTTCTACTACCCATTAGAGATTTTTCCCAGGATTGTCCAGGCAGTAGCACAACTATTGCCAACCACCCACGTATCAATAATCACCAAGACACTAATAGGCGCAAGTTCAGGCCAACTCTCAGTAGGCGATAGGATACTCGTAATGGTTCTGCTGGCCTTCCTCTACCTAACCTTCGGCAAGACTATTTACCAGAGGTGGGAGAATGAGGCAAGGAAAAGAGGGGAGCTCTCAAAATATTAAGGCCAGATCCATACAAGCGCTACTACTCGAAATAGAAGCAGCGGCAACCATTGGGTTTAAGACCTACTTTAGATACATTGCATGGCTAATCTCAGACATAATTACGACCCCTGCATGGCTAATCATGATAATTGTCCCCATGCTTCTATTCCTGCCACAGGAACAGTGGCGCGACCCCTTAATACTGAACTCTTTCCTTTGGGCGATGGTACTCTGGGACATCGTATCGTCGGGCCTCTGGACCTTCGGCATGGCTATTAGGAGGGAGCAACAGACAGGCACCCTAGAGTTCCTCCTCCTAACAAATGCCAATAGGGCAATCCTCTTCTCGAGAAACATATTTACGAGGCTCTTCTCGCTCACCCTATCAGTCATATATTCGTTTGTATTCTTTGTTTTTCTCTTCGGCATAAACATAATCCTCCTAAATCCAATCTTAACCCTCGTCACACTACTGTCTGGACTCGTTGCATCCCTCGGCTTCGGCCTCCTATACGGGGCAGCCGTATTCAAATACAAAAACGTGGGACCCCTCACAAACATACTTCAATTCCTGATTCTCGGGATATGCGGAATATTTTTCCCAGTAACCACGCTTCCAGAACCACTAAGGCTAATAGCTTACCCACTGCCGTTTACCTACACAGCAGACCTACTAAGACACTATGCCCTAGGCACTCCAACAATTTTCCCTCCAGGTATAGAGTGGGCCCTATACGTTCTAGAAATCTCCGTATACTTGTCGCTGGGACTACTTGCACTGTACCTAGTAGAGAAAAATCTTAAAGCAACTGGACAACTGGGGGCATACTAAAACAAAGAAAATACCTCCTATAGTTTCTCTATTACCTCTGGATACCGCATAATAGAGTCAGCAGCCAAAGTCACTACTCTAAGCCCACGCATCGCATACCTAGTAGCAACATAGAAGTTTGCACCGCTCGAGGGCCCGGCCAGAATACCCCTAGACATTAGTTCCCTAACGCCGCTAATCGCCTCTTCAAGCGAGACACCCACCAACTCGTCGACAACCGAGCCATACCTCGAAAAAATCCCCGAGACAAGTGTGGAGGCAAGACCCTCAATATTGTCGCCCAAGCTGCCGCCAAGCAGAGGAGACCCGCTCGGCGCCACGCCTATTATCCTCACGCCTGGCAAATTTTCGCAGAGATATTTACCGACCCCAACAATAGTACCGCCAGTTCCTACGCCCATAATAAATGCGTCGAAGCTCTCGACCTGCCTACGTATTTCAGGGCCAGTAGTCTCGTAGTGTGCACGCCAGTTTGCGTCGTTGTCGTACTGGTTTAGGAAGACAAGGCCATTTTCCTCGGCAAACCTTCTAGCCACATTAACGTAGTGCCCAGGATCCCCGTAGGGCCTACGGGGAACCAAGTGGATCTCTGCACCGAGCCCCCGCAGTAGGGCAAGCTTGCCCCTGGAAACAGTGTCTTCAGTAAATATCACGGGCTTTAGGCCGAGAAGGTTGCAGACCCAGCTAACACTTATAGCCGTGTTGCCGCTCGAAGCCTCCACAACCTTGTCGTTGTCCTTTAGTAGGTCTCGGGAAACAGCTTCACGCAACATGTAATACGCGATCCTGTCCTTGTGGCTACCCGTGGGATTCATGTATTCAAGCTTAACATAGACTTTTCCAGGGCCCACATCTAACCCAACGACAGGCGTATTGCCAATAAGCCTCGAAACAGCTTCAAGCTTCTCCAAAAGCATACCACAAGAAACCCATAAAAATATATAAGTATAGCTAGCCGCCACAACAGCTAGAAGACTCCCCAGCCCCACTCACGAGCTTGTTCTTCTCGTACAGCTTCTCCCAGCAGTCTCTACAAACCCACACGCCACCTAGCTCCTTGTGCTCGGCAAAAAGCAGTGTCTCAACTTCTTTCCCGCAGATCGCACACTTATACTTCTTCACGCCGTATCACCTCGAAAAGATATAATCAAATTTAGAGATATAAAAATAAATCTTGCCTTCAGGCGAAAGTGCGCGCTAAATGTATCTGACTAAAAATGGCATCAACACATCGTTTTCACAAAAACACCTTTGCCTCAGGTCGAGCAGGAAATCCTCTCGAGGAAGCTCTGATCATACTCGTCTTCTCAATCTGCCTCTATAATTTCTGCAAACTCCCTTTCTCTATAGAAAAGATCCTCCCTTCTCTCCTTCGGAGTAATATCGAACTACATTTTACTACCTCTCCCGGTTAGTAACTAACTCCCCCCGCTAGTCACAAACGTTACCCCTCAAATTGCCAAGAGTCTAAAACAAAAATCGAGATAATAATAAAGAATATTTTTGCACAGCCGGCAGACAAGCTTACTACCCCCGTCCTAGCACAATAATAGTTGCTAAATGTTTATTACTACCTTAAATTTGGTTTTGCTTAAGAGACTGGTAGTGTTCAATGCATGTGAACAGAAAGACGCTGGACTGGATTTCTATGGCGGAGGAGGATCTTGAAGACTCCAAGGCTGACTACAATGAAGGACGCTATGCCAACTCCGTGTTCCACGCCGAGCTGTGTGCCCAGAAATCCTTAAAGGGATTAATCGTAGCACTAGGATTTGAGCCTAGGAAAACCCACAGACCAAGCCTAGTTTTAAAAGCCCCCATAGCTTCCGGGCTAATTTATTTACGCGAAGAACTAATGCAGGAACTAGACGGACTGATATCGCTTTCACTTGTCCTCGAGGATGAGGGCGTTACTCCAAGGTATGTGTGGGAAACTGTTGAGAGGATAATTAAGCCCCTCCGAAATATATGATGAGACGAAGGCAAGATTACTAATCACTAATGCTTTAGAAGTTCTCAAATTTGCCAAGAAGATTATAGGCGAGCTGGATTGCTAGAGTCGATGATAAGGGATAAAAGGTACTTGCAGGATTTAAACAGGTACCTGTCCAGCGTCCTTGAGGATAAGAATGTTGTTGGAGTTCTGTTGTTCGGCTCCCTCTCCAGAGGGACAGCTATGCCATATCCCCAGAGCGATGTAAACCTGCTGATCGTAGCTAAAGGTCTCCCACCAAACATAGCTGAAAGGAGGTTCATTGCGCTAAAATATAAGAGCGAGCCGATGGCCATAGAGGATATCTGGCTAACCCCAGAAGAACTATTAGAGGGCATTGAAGGAGGATGGGGACTGCTTCTTGACGCCCTGACCGACGGCATAATACTCCACGACCCAGAAAAGCTCCTACAAACATCCAAGGAAATTGTAGCCAGAAAATACAAAAGAATAGGAAGAATCTGGTCGCTAAAGAAACTATGCTAACCACTTACCAATAGATGCATACCGAAGAATAGTGTCCCCCTCAATATCTTTCCCCCAGAAACAACCCTTACCCACCCCTATCAATAAGGGACATCATCATCTAAGCAAGAAAAGAGGAGACTTAGAATTTAAAGAAGCCATACCCAGCGCGCGCGGTAAGCATGATGAGTCTATGCTGTGTACACATCTGTAAAGTAGTTTCAGATAGGTTTGATTAGCAAAGCAATATGCTAAATCAATGCTGTGAGTTGCCTCATCACACAATTTTTAGGCGCTTACCTTAAGGGGTACTTTAAGACATCACAGCAAAAGGAGACAAGGCTTTTGAAGTTTGGGTTTGAGGAACTTTTTACTTCTGGGTATCAGTAGAGATGACACTTTCCACGTCCCATACTTCGACTCTTTCTGGCTCCCAAGGCAGATCCTCCCTGTTTGGTACGAAGAGAATTCTTTTGCATGGAAATCTTGATAGCTTCTCCTCTATGTTTCTCAACTCGCTTCTTGGGATTTTCTCTTTCCACTTCACCTCGACTACGGCTACTAGTTTCTGGAAATCCGTAAGCGCTATATCTACTTCATAGTCCTTTTCGACAATCTTCTCGGGCCAAAGCCCCATCTTTCTCGACAACAATCTTGCCACGAACTGTTCAGCATAGAGAGGTATCCTCTCGGCCAGCACCTTTAAGGCCTGGGTCTCCTGAATATCTCTCTCGCTTACCCCATACTTCGCATCAAGATAATAATAGTAGTCTATCACCGGGGAAGCATGCCTATAATAATACTTGTTTTTCCCATAAATCTTAACTTTCTCAAGTAGCCCTATATCTGCGAGTATCTTTAGGTAAGGATGCACCAAGCTCGGATCCTGTGCCGGGATCAACCTGTGCGAGTATAGCTGTGAAGCTATCTCAGTCGACACCTGCCTTCCATCGGCTACTGCTTTTAGTATGCCGTCGTATACACGGGTATACATCCTCTCTTCCTCCGTAAAAATCTCCCCAATAAGCGAGGGGACAGTGAGCCTCACCGTTCCTGGAAGGGCCCTAAAAAAATCTCCAGCACTCTCCCAAACGGGGACAAGCCACGGCTCTCTCAAAAAGATAGAGTACTCTACCAACTTTTTCTTGTCGCTTATCTTGTCCCTCAGGTTCATCAAAATGTCTACCTCGTCTATTAAGCCCATTCTAAAGTCCGAGAAGAGGCCAAGAACAGGCGAGCGCTTCCCAATTAGCTCCCTAGCCAGCCACAGTGTCGAAGAGACAGCTACAAGCCTCCCCCTCACCCCCAGCCTGTGAAGCAAGTCAAAAAATTCGCCCGGCAATCGCTGGACTTCATCAACAACCACAGCCTCGTCTCTATCCAAGCTCTGGACAACCTCCCGCTTAAACGCCTCATAGCTCAAAACAGAGTCTTCCTCATATATGAACCCGCCCCTGCCAACAAAATAGTACCTATGATACTCTACGGAGCTCCTAACAAAAAAGCTCTTCCCCACCTTCCTCCTGCCATAAACAAGAACCCATCTACCTGTGTTTCTAAACCTTTCTACTTCACTAAATCGTATTATACTAACCATAAATAGTCTAACTATAATTATGGTAATAAAGTTAACCACGTACCACCTAACCTCCAAAGCTCAACCTGTTTCAAATACACGTTCCAAGCCTAAAGTCTAGTAAACCCCCAGCCACCCCGAGACAACCTACCTTTGTATGATTCAGTCTGTTGAGATTTTTCCCAAGCGCTCGTGACATCAGAAAACTATATGAACACGTTCATAATGATCATAAACATGATGAATATATTCATAAATAGGGAAAGAGAACTACAATTCCTAGAAGAGAGGTACCTCTCTAACCGGGCTGAACTAATAATAATCTACGGACGTAGAAGAGTTGGCAAAACCTTCCTATTGAGGAAATTCCTCGAAGGCAAAAAAGGAGTATACTTCGTGGTTTCAAGGCTTGGAAACGTCCTCCAAGATTTCTCAGAAGCCATAGCAGACCAGCTAGGCGTGTATCCTCCCATGTTCCTCAGTTACAAAGACTTGTTCAGGTACATGGCTCAGGAAAGCAGCAGGGAAAGAACAATTTTCATTGTTGACGAGTTCCAGAGACTCGCCGAGAGCGACTCATCCTTCTTGATGGAGCTACAGTCTGCCTGGGACAACTTTCTCAGAAACTCTAACATTTTTCTTGTCTTGAGCGGCTCCTCTATAGGGGTAATCGAGAAAATAGCGCTGTCATCATCTTCTCCCATTTTTGGTCGCCGAACGGGACAATTCAAACTAAAACCATTCACTTTCAAGTGTGCAAAAGAGTTTATGAAGAGCTGGCCCTGCGAGGACAAGATCCGGGCTTACGCCGTCTATGGAGGCACACCCGCCTATCTATCACATATAGACACATCAAAGACACTAATCGACAACATAAAACGCAACATACTGGAGCCAAGCGGCCCACTACACGAGGAACCATACTTCCTACTCTCCACTGAGACACGAGAGCCGCTACGATACATGGCCATACTCGAGGCGATGGCGTCGGGTGCCATAACTCTCGGCGAGATAGCCTCCAAGAGTGGGATCTCTACAAACGAGTTGCCAAGATACATCAGGACTCTCGAGGCACTACTAGACCTAGTCGAGAAGCGATATCCACTCCTAGAGGAGGGGAGACGTGGAAGAGCAATATACATCATAAAGGACAATTTTATACGCTTCTGGTTCAAGTTTGTAAGGCCCAACCTCTACATACTCGAACTAGGAGAAGTAGAAAGGGTAGCCCAGAGGGTAAAAGAAAGCCTCGACCAATACGTATCCCAAGTATTCGAGGAAATCGCCCTTGAACACTTCTCCCATGCAGTCCCAGCAATAAGGATTGGAAAATGGTGGAAAGGCGAAACAGAAATAGACGGCGTAGCAATAGACGAGAAAACCAAAACAGCATACTTCATGGAGGCAAAATGGACAAACAAGCCAGTAGACAAACAAGTCCTAAGACAGCTAGAAGCCAAAGCCCAAGAATTCGACTGGAAGAAAAACGAGAGAAAAGAAGTCTACTACATATATTCAAGAAGCGGCTTCACGTTCACACAAGAAGAAGACGTGAAACTCGTAAACTTGCAGGAACTCTGCTACCAGTCATGCATCCAAAAAAGCATAGCCTAAAACAAGACAAACAACCCCGCCTATCGCTGGATATGTATCTCGTCTCTTCCATGGGTTCCTTTCTCTATACATGAGAATCCCTACAGCTATTTAGGTAGCGCCAAGTTAGAAAACCTTAATAAAGTATACTTCAAAATATTCCACGGCGGGAAATGGAACAAGTGTTAAGAGTTGACAAGAAGGGCAGATTTCTACTTCCTCGGGCACTAAGAAAAAACTCGGAATAAATAAATCAGTAAAGGCTAGGGTAGAGGGGAACAGGATAATTCTCGAGCCAGTCCCAGACCAAGTTGAGCTACTAATGAAAGCAGTCATAAAGGGCACAGAAGACGTTGAGCTAGAGATAAGTGAACTTAGAAGAACGGCCGAGAAAGAGGCCAAAAAACTTATCGAGGGGTAAACGTGTGCCTAATAGAAACCGACCTCATCCTCGCAGTTGCCTCGCCGAGAGACAAAAACCACGAGACTTCACTGAAGGCGCTCCGCATCCTTAAACCCCTCCTACTCAGCCCCTACAGCCTAGCTGAGCTAGACCTCCTCATAAGCTCGGGACGAATAAAAGTCGTACTCCCGGACTTCTATTCGTCTCAAGAGAGCCTGATAGCCTACTACAACATAAATATCTCACTTCCCCGCCCCACCCATATGGAAAAAGCGCTCGCCCTAAGAACCCAGCACCACCTTTTCTACTTCGACTCGTTGCATGCAGCAGTTGCCATAAGTGCAGAAGCAACTCTAGTCAGCTTCGACAAGAAGTACTCGAGCGTCAAGGAATTAAGATACCTGCACCCGAGCAAGCTACAAGAAATTCCCAAAAGCTCTTAATCCCCTTTCTACTTTCGACGACTTGAACTAATTAAAGCGTTATAGGATTCCATGGCATAATCTTCACTGGTAGGCTTCAACATTTATCTCAGCAAGCCGGGAAAACTATAAACAAACACAAAGTTTCGTCAACACCCTTTAAGGCGCGGCAGAAGTAACTTGTCCTCGTAAACTCTTCTAAGCAGAATTCATATACAGCACTCCCCCACATATCACTGAAACAAATGCAAACCTCCCTTGCAGAGAGGGTATTAGAGGATATAGAAGTCGACAAGAGACTGAGGATGAGGCTCGCAGAGCTCATCGTTTCCGAGCCTTAGGTCAGGCTCTTCATGCTGAACTCCATCCTACCCGACGTAGCTAAAAAAGAGGACATAAAAGAGTTAAAAAACGAAATAACGCGGATACGAGGCGAGATGGCACACCTCAGAAAAGAGATGTACAGCAACTTCAAGTGGACAGTAGGCATCATCCTGACGATATGGGGGCAACGGTAATACTCATACTACTCAAGTTGGTAGGAGCAATATAACATACATCCAACATTCCTAAAAAGGGTCACGACTTCTAAAACACCTATTACTATACTCAAAATACTTTAGCGAGCACTTATTGAAGGTGGATATATTCATGGAGCCTTTCTGGCTTATTAGGCCAAGCATATCTAGGAGTTAATGTTAACAATAATATTTATTAATGATAATGATTTTTTCCACAACTTGTGAAGACAAGAGTACTCGTGGTCGGCTACGGAACCATTGGCAAGAGGGTTGCCGACGCAGTCATGGCTCAGAGCGACATGGAGCTTGCTGGTGTGTGCACTCCGAGACCAAACGCTAACGTCCTCGCGCTTCTGAGAAGAACAAGGGAAATACCCCTAGTTGCCTGTGACAAGGAGAGCGAGGAGGCCTTCAGGAGGGCTGGGATAACAACCTCGGGGAGGCTCAGCGAACTCCTCTCAAGCGGGGAAGTGGACGTTGTTGTGGATGCGTCTCCTGGGGGTGTCGGCGCGGAGAACAAGAGGAGGTTCTACTCGCAGAGTGGGGTCAGGGTGGTGTTCCAGGGAGGAGAAGAGCCGGGGGTCGCAGAGGTGACGTTCAGTCCCTTCTTCAACTATGATGTGGCTAGGGGGAGGAAGTATGTCAGGGTTCCCTCTTGCAACACTACGGGGATCCTCAGGGTACTGAAAGCGTTGGGGAAAGTGGGCACCGTTGAGGAGGTTTTTGTCGCAATTTTGAGGAGGACCCACGACCCAGCGGATAGGAAGGGGGCGAGGTTAAACACCGTTACTCTTGATGGTGGTGTACCGTCTCATCACGCCCGTGACGTTAAGCTTGTACTCCCGGTCAACATAACAACGGTTGCAGCTGTTGCCCCAACTACTCTGTCACACTTCCATATGGCACGGGTGAGGTTCGCGGAGAGGGGGAGTAACAAAAGACGAGGTAGTCGAGGCTCTGAGTAACGCGCCTAGGGTGGTTTTGGCTGGGGAGCCATTCAACGCGACCGCAGACCTTGCTGAGTTCTTCAGGGAGCTCAGGTCAAGGGGAGACATGTTCGAGGTGGCCGTGTTGGAGCAAAGTGTCGCAGTTGACGATGGCTACGTCGTGCTTGCTTACGTTGTCCACCAGGAGAGCGTGGTGGTTCCTGAGAACATTGATGCCGTGAGGGCGCTTGCCACGGATGTCCCCTCAGTGGAGAGCGTGCGCATGACGGATTCGTCCCTCGGGGTTCTTAGTGGGAGAATCTCGCTGACGGTGGCGAGGGCCACTATCATCAGGGCTGAGAAATTGTCTAGTATCCTCTGAGATCTCTGGGAAGCTCGTTGAGATTGGCTTACTAAGGTTTCTATTTTGTTGTTTGAAAGGATTTATTGTGACTGTAAGTTATAAATAACAGAGGTCTTTATGTGTAGGATTAGTGGAGTTTTCAGCTTGTCTCCTCTATGGCTATGGGTGTTAGGTTTCTCTGCCAGTCGAGTACCCAGACTTTGTTGTTTGTGGCGATTTCCAAGGCCTGTGGGACGGCTACATAGGTGTAGATGGCTTTGATGATTTTCTTCCTGAGAAGCTCCGGTCTTCTCTGTTTGATAAGCTCTATTCTCCTTATGAGTCTTTGGACGCGTTTTGGTCCAAGCCTCGTTGTTGCCTCGCCGATTATGCAGATGTCCCCTGTTGCGCCATAGATGTCTATTTCCTCGGAGTCAACGAAGACGCGGTCCAGCTCCACGTCTATTCCTAGCTCTTGTTTAAGCCTGTGGGCTATGAAGCTCCGAGCCTCTTCCTCTAGGCTCAGGGCTAGCCTGTCTGTTGTGACATGGATGTGCTTTACCTCTCTCCATAGTTTTTCTTGTCCTTTACGTAGAGCTCTGACTTCTTCCCATATCTTTTCTTGGCTTTCTCTCAACCCTTTTACTTCTTCCCATAGCTTTTTCACTTCATCAAGTATTTGAGCCATTTTTTCCTCGTGGGAGTCAAGCCTTTTCATTATTTCGGAGATTCCTAGATAGCCAGCTACCGCGTATCTGAATTCCTTATCCCTTTCCAGGAGTTCGAGCATTTCCTCTTTTAGCCTGGTGGATCTCTTTGCCATCCATATATAAAATGGAGAGAATTTTTATAAAAAGGTAGCGATGTGGCCGAGCTTGTACGAGACTGAGTCGAGACCTAAAAAGGCCTAGGCGGACACGCAGGGAATGGTATGCGGGAAAAATATATCTCGTCAACTTTCTCATTGCTTTAGACATATGTTGTTAAAAATTTGTGTGCTAGGCGTGCCTTTTAGAGGCTAGAAATCTCACTAAATTCATAAAACTAAAGAAACATAGCGCGCACTATATTTCCATTCGATCAATCATCCCTACACAAAAGAAAAGGATTTCTAAGAGACTTTAGACCTTGCTCAAAGCTATTTCAGATGTGGGACAAAAAATTTAATAAAGTGGGGCAAAATTAAAACTGTAAGTGGGACTATGGAAGAGATAAGCGTTAGAAAGGTTGACGCAAAGGGCAGGGTTTACCTCTCGAGGAAGCTGAGGAGGTCAGAGCTCTACATGGCCGAGGCCGATGACGTGATTCTGCTCTCAGCCTCGAGAGAACGCATCCTGTCAGCCCTCGAGCAATTGTCTCCAGGTACCGCCATAAAGGAGTACCTCGCCCTTCTAGAGGAACTAGGAGAACCAACACCGAAAGAGATCGAGGAACTAGCGAGGCGAAGAGCTTGGAGGAGCGTAGAGGGGCAATAATAGACACGTGCGTCCTGGTCTCCAGGAAACTGGAGGCCCTAAAGACCCTCAACACGAAGCTGTACGTGACCCCAATTGTCCTGCTTGAATACCTCAACTGGGCGCTCGAGTCGAGAAATATTTGGCGGGCTAAAGGAGATAACAAGAGGGCCAGGGGCTACGAGCGATTGATCGAGCTGCTCCCCTCATTACTCCTAGAGCTCGGAATAGAGGTTCTAGAGCAGAAGTTTACGGTTACTGAGCTTAGGGAGGCTACAGGCTTGGTTATACAGAGAGGGGTAGATCCTGGAGATGCACTCAACGCTATAACAGCCAAAAAAAGAAAGCTAGGCATAATAACTCTTGACAGAGACTGGGAACGCTTGCCAGACTATGCAACCCCCATTATTACCCTTTAAACCACACAGTCAGCTTTTCTACACACTCTTACGAGAAAGCTAAATCTAGTAACAAAGAGCCGAGGATAGATAGGCTGGGACGAAAATTCAAGGGCTTAAACCGGCACGATGTTCCATAAAAAATATATTGTGTATTCACATTTTGATTTTATGCCCTTTACGCCTCTTCATTTGGGACCTTCCCTTGTTTTCGGTTTGCCCCTGCGGAAAAAACTACATTTACCAACTCTTCTTGTTGCCAGTGTAGCTGTAGACATCGAGCCTTTCCTTGTCTTGGTGCTTGGGCTGAACTATCCCCTGCACGGCTATCTTCATACCTTTCTATTGGCTTTGCCCTTCGGAGTCCTGATTGGATACACCATGTTTCTGCTGGAGAAATATTTAGGCGAGCTATGGCGCACGCCTCATTTAGAGGAAGATCTTTTAGCTAGAGCCTCCTTTATTGGTGGCGGAGTCTTGGGGACGTTTTCTCATGTATTGCTGGATTCTCCCTTATACTCAGATATTAGGCCGTTTTTCCCGCTGGAGGCTAACCCTCTGTATGCTCCTTGGCTTAGTGGACCGATTTATGAATTATGTGTGGCTTCTTTTATTGTTGGAGTAGTTCTTTACTTAGTGATTGCAATACGAAGTAAGCAGTATTCTGGGTTGAGAGGAGACAGCTTATAGTCCCAGGGTACATACGATTTTAGCAGTATTCCTATTATTCCTATGAGTATTGAGGCATTGAAAACGAGGAATATCTTGACTAGGAGGGATAGTTGCCCCTCTATTCTAGACATTCTCATCTCAAGCATAGAGACTCTATTTTCAAGAGACACAACCTACTGTTTATTTCTTTTCGCAGATTATCTATTTCCTCTTTAACGCTCCCTATATCGTCTTTCGTTGCCATCTCTCTGGAGAGAGCAACCAGCATTGTTCTTCTTAGTTCTCTGTATCTAAGTGCCTCCGGAATGAGTTCTTCAGCGAGCATCCTCCTCAGTTCCTCATCGCGGCGGAGCTCTTCAAGTAATTGTCTCCCGACGGACACCTTCCTTATTAACAAAAGTGATGAAATATATAAAAAGATTAAGGAGGCAGATCTCGCGGTCGCTTGAAACTTATTGCTTGCCCAGGAAGTCTTCTATTGTTGTGGTTTTTTGCTGTTCCTCTTGTTCCTCGGTGCTAAGGAGGTAGTCTGCTAGGTCGAGTTTTTCTGGGGGTGTTGTCCATGCCTTGTTCCAGTCTATGTCTTTTCCTCCAAGCGTGTATCCGAATCGCTCTGTAAAGTTGTCTACCTTGACTATTCCTGGTATGGTGGCGGCTGAGCCAGAGATAAGTGCTTCTCCCGTCATTAGCCCAGAAAGCCCTTGAACCATTTCCTGCATGACGTCCTCCATGCTTCCGAGGATGTATTCTTGGTCCTTGGGGTTCGCGGTTCTAAGTGCTATCAGCGTGCCGCACTGGGCGAGAACTGTCTGTGAGAGCTCTCTAGGCCTCTGGCTTACTATCCCAAGGCCTATCCCGAACTTTCTGCCCTCTTTGGCTATCTTCTCGATAATTTCCTTCGCGGGGCTCCACCTGCCCTGCGGGACATAGTTGTGTGCCTCCTCGATTATTATCAGTGTTGGCTGCGGCTTCCCGGCGAGGACGCTCGCAGTTGTTATGCGCCAGAAAGACTTCAGCACGGTAGCCACTGTGGATGTCTGTATGTCGCTGGAGAGCCCGCCCAGCGATAGCAGTGTTATTCCAGGCGACAGTAGGGAGCTGTATATCCCCATGTATGTTTCTAGGCTTTTCCTGGGCTCTTCCATGCTCAGGGAGCTGTAGAGCTTGTCGCTTGTCCTTGGACGCGTAATGTAGAAGAGCTCCGTGTTCTCTAGGAGCATCTCTAGCTTGAGTATCAGGTCGTCGAGGGACCGGTCATACTTGTTCCTCACAGATGTTTTCTCTAGGATCTCGAGTAGCTCCTCGGGCGTATAGTATATTGGGTCGTCTGTCGACGCGTGGCTGTATCTCTGCCTCCTAGCCTCCTGTACAGCGTTCCGGAGATACATTATCTGTTTTGTTGCGCGGGACGGGTCTAGTTTTAGTATGCCTGCAACCTCTTCTAGGCCGAGGCTCCAGAGGGGGACCTCTAGAGGCTGGGGCTTTATCCCGTACCTTGCCTCTAACAGCTTCGCAATTCTGCCTGCGGGGCTTATGACCCTGATGTTGCTCGAGGCTTCAGCCATTGGTATGTATTCGTTGTGTGTGTCTATTACGAGAACCCTTGCGTAGGGGAACTTTTCAGATATCTCGCCAAGAATAACTGCCACGGTATTTGATTTTCCCGCGCCAGTCATCGCGAGGACAGCGAAGTGCCTAGAGCATAGCATGTTGAGTGATAAAGTGTATGGCACTTCGGGGTTCTGCGAGAGCTTGCCAATTTTTATCTCTCCATTTGAGGTCAAGCTGGATAATTCTTCTGCTGTTGCAAGGTAAACCTTTTGCCCAGGCTTCGGTAGCTCAGGCACGCCCCTTATAAAGCTCTTCCCGTCATGGAAGCCTACAAGCATGGCTACAAGCTCGTTACGTGTCGGGCGTATCTCCGGGTATCCTTCAAGCTCCTCTATAATCCTACTTTTCCTGTACAGCTCGTCTAGAAGATTAAAGCTCACGACCATTGCGTAGGCCCATCCACGCGTTATCTCCATCTTTACGTATACCCCTGGCTTAGCAATATGTTCCAGTTTTTCTTCCTGGACACCAAACCTGACGAGGCTCTGACCATAGACATTTGTAACCCTACCTATCTCCACAACTCTTCACCTCAGACCAGCCTTCACCCTTCCACTTGGAGCGTAAGCGGCCCTAACAATAGAGTCTGCCTTACGCTTATAAATCTCGTCAGCGACAAGGCGCGCAATCTCTGGGTTCAGCACGGCCATGTGGTGGACATAGCTGAGAGGCTTCGGGTAGCCCCTACTGTCCGAGAGCTCCTTCAGGGTCGCAAGGGCACTTAGAGCCTCATCTTCGTCCACATAGCTTGGATAGGTCATCTGTAGAACTGGTCCAAGTTTTCTCAGCTTAAAATACAAGACAGAGTAGTCGCCCCAGGTTCCCAAGATCTCCGAGACAAGTTTCCTGTCGGCCGCGCATGGCTTTAGTCGTCCAAACTCTTTCCCCCTAAGAGTTGTGTATGCGTCTTCGAGGTTTCTCCATGCATAGTCAAGCAGGGTTACATCGTTGAGCCAGCCCTCGAGCCCAACTTTTTCGACAAGCAGGTTTGTCTCTGAGTCTTTTGCTACCCAGAAGAGCGGCACCTGTAGCTCCCGGCTAGCTGTCAACAAGTCTCTCAGGGCTTTAAGGTATACTGTTGTCTCGACGTAGACGCATACAAAGTCAAGAAAGCTCTTCTTCGAAGAGGTTTTCTCAAACATTGTGTTTCTTTCCTTGTATATTTGCCAGGCCTTGTCAGAAATCTCCTTAAACAGCCCCATTACAGAATTTGGGGATATGTCTCTATCCTCTAGCTCTATTCCAAGATGCTCCGCGTCCGGCAAATTATCGAGAATCTTTTTATAGTCTTCGCCCAGAGCCTCTGCGGCGTCCTTTGGGTGGCTGAAAACTGTCATCATTTCGGATATGAAGCTCCCGTCTAGTAAGATAGCCTCAAGGCTACTAGTCAAAGCTTTTCGTGCAGCTAGGAGCTCGATGATGGACATCAAGAGGTTTGCCCTCTGCTCGCCATAGCTCTTGGGCACAATAACAGAGACGATTGGCTCCTCTGCCCCCCTAGCTAGAGCAGAATATTTTCCATTTTTTAGGAGAATGGATGCAACAGAGAATACTGCAACGTGTATACTCCTCCTCGGCTCAACGACGTTGCTTCCATCAACGTATCCCGTACTCGTAAAAGGTTTTCCACTAATAGGCTCTGCCTCTTCTGCAAGCTCTTTCTCTACTCCCCTTAGAAGCTCCTCTGATACATGTAGCAATGCATGCTCCATATATGGCCTAGGATAATAAACGCGTCTACAACTAATAAATTATTGTAGAAAGTAAACCGAAAGTGAAAACAACTAAACCTGGAGCATCCTTTTCCTGGCACTCAAAACTAGAAAGATTTATATCTGTTTCCCGTGTTTGCCGAGAAGGGTTCATTGTTCGACTACAAGGTCATAGAAAAGAAATATGCACAGGCAATTCTAACACAGATCCGTAGCAAAAACACAAGCCAAGTAGAGTTTAGAAAGGGGCTTGTACGCCTCGGACGGGTACTCGGACTAGAAATAGTCGAGGACTTTGAAACCGAGGAAAACCCCGTAGAGACCCCACTGGGGGTCACCTATAGAGGCATAAAGATCAAGGGCTTCGAAAACGTTTGCATAGTCACTGTTCTCAGAGCCGCGTGGCCCCTAACCGAGGGACTCGTAAAGATATTTTACTCTGCAAGGCAAGGCGTCGTCGCGGCGCGGAGAGTAGAAGAGAAGGGAATGCACGGCACGGAATTTGACATCGAGATAAACTATGTAAAGATCCCCAAGTTTGGCGGCGACGACATTGTAATAATTAGCGACGTGATGGTTGCTACCGGCTCAACTCTGATCGCTGTGCTGAGAGAGCTTTTGAAGAGGGGACGCGCAAAGAAATACTATATCGCATCTGTGATATCCACTCCGATAGCCATCGAGAAGCTCAGAAAGTTCGCCCAAGACGCGGGGATAGACCTGAAGCTCTACACGGTTGCGGTCGACCCAGAGCTAAACAGCAAGGGATACATCGTTCCCGGCCTCGGAGACGCGGGAGACAGGGCATTCGGGACCTAGGCTAAGTTACAGGCGTAACCGAGCCCAGTAAAATGCTGAGTAGTATTGGGAGCCAGACCACATTCGCCTGTTCAATTTTCCTAGAGGCAATGACTGAAGCTAGTAGGTCTAGAGGTATCAATAGGACGAGGCTAATGAAGACAACTATTAGGAAATAGCCTGCAAACCCGCCTCCAATGGCGATCTTGAGGACAAGCCAAGCAACAGCAAAGCAAGCCGCTTTTGATGCAAGCCTCACGAGAAAGACTTTCGACGTGCCGCCGCGGGGGCTAAAAGCCTCGAGAACAAAAACTGGGGGTAGAAACAGCACGTAGAGAACTAGTAGGATTACGAGCCTGTAGATGCTTGGCTCAACATTAAGGAAAGGTTGGAGGGCGGAATGCATCATTAGGTATGAATAGGCTGCTAGCGTTATCCCCGAAAGTAACGCAGCGGGGCTAAATTTCCCTATAAATGGTTTGATCTGGGACAGCTGTCTCCTGTAAAGAAAGAGGATACCTAGTGCTTGGCTATAGAATACTCCTAGGATAAAGCTTCCAATGGGAGCCCTCGTAATGCCTGTAAACGCGTTGAAGAAAAGGAATGCTAGGGGGGCTACAAGTGCCGACACGGCTATATTTTCCCATGAGAGTCTCGGGGCCGTCTTTGCCTCTCGGTAGCTAGCCGCATCGGTGTCGATAAAGGGTAGTGGGACAATGATCATGAGTAGTACCGCTAACACGCTTAATAAGAGCGTCACTATAAGCCTAGACCAGGCATATGTGTATGTGGCTTTTCCAACTGTCCAGGACACAATTTTGTCTACTACGGCTGGGTTGTAGAGGATTGTGAGGTGGTCGTCGGTTGGAGAGACATAGATTTCCCATCCATTGAGCCTGTTTATAGGTATGTTGCTAAAGGTGAAGATTTCGTCCTGCATGGCTAAGACAAGTAGCTTTTTCTCGACACTAGTAGTATTGAGGGGCGAGGAGGCTATCACTATTACCCTTGAAGCATTTATCCTCGAGCCGACTTCTTGAACAGCCCTTCCACCCATGCTGTGGCCTGCGAGGACAACTTCTCCCGTGACGCGATCTACTGCACCTACTACACTGTAATAATCACGCAACAAAGTGGAAACGTTGTAGCTAACCGTTGAAGAGCTTTTCCCGTGGCCCCTTGAGTCAAAAGCCACAGCAACATAGCCTTGTCGTGCAAGCTCTACACCTATCCAGCTCATCATCTCAGAGCTCCCGCCGTAGCCGTGGAAAAGCACAGCTGTACCCTTTACAGGCGTATCTTCTGGGATCCATGCAAGATACCTAAGGGTGGCCCCTTGTGACGAGACATATCCCTCTTCTACTTTGATCCCATGCATTAGGACGCCGGAATTGTAAAGGGATAGGGACAAGAACAGCAAGATCAAGATAATCGAAATGATAGTTAACTTCTTGTTAGTCATCTGGACACCTGGACAATTTCATAGAAAACGCATTTATCTTTTTACACAACGATTCCCGGCAAAAATAGAGGAAAAGGTTAGCAACATAAAGAAGAAGTAGAGACCATCATATAGTTTCAGCTTTCTTTCGAGGATCTGTAGCTTAGAAGCAGGAAAACATATGCAAGTATATAGCCCAGCCCGGCCAGCAAATAGGAGACGCTTGGCCCAGCATACTGCCACAGCATTCCGCCAAAAATCTCGCCCAACGAGAAGCCCATAAACCTCGCGGCATCAAGAAAACCCACTGATAGCCCCTGCCCAGTGGTTGGTGAAAGTTTCACGGCTAAGACCTCGATGTAGTTAGACATGATGCTTCCAATAGAAAACACCAAGTAGAGAATGTACAAGAATACGGTCTCGCTGGGAATTGGGAAAAGAAGCCATGCACAACCCATTATCACAGCTCCCCCTAATACAATCTTCCAGTAACCAGCCTTGTCGCCAAGAACTCCAGAAGGCCAACTGCTAACAAGCTGGGACAAGTTAAATATGGATGGGAAAACTGCAAGAGCTAGGGGACTAGCAGAAAGACGGGGATCATAGGAAAGAAAAGAGGAAGCATAGCTAAAAAATGCTCCTATAAATGCGGCAACATACAACATTACGAGTGGCATCCTCCTGAAAACAGACATCCAGCCCCTAAGATTCTCTCCCTGCGTTAATGAAGCTAGCTTTCCTCCGGTCGGTATAAACATTGCCAAGACAAAAAAGGCAAGCAGGTAGAGCCCGGCCTTTCCCATGAAGACTGCATTCCATCCGTAGTGCTGTGCCAGCCACCCTGCAAGCAGTGGGCCAGCCACGGCAACCCCAGAATATGCCGTGTAGAGAAATCCCAGGGCCGCGCCCATCGAGTCCGGAAAAGCCTCGGCTATGATTCTGAGAGCAGAGGGCCGAAGCGACATCTGTGAAAACTGAATCATGAAGAAACCCACGGCTGCAACAATCCAGGTAGGAGAAAATGCCTCCACAACTAGGCCAACTATACTTAGGGCTATGCTTCCAAGGAAAACTATACGCGCCCCCACTATGTCCACCAGCCGCCCACCAAGAATTGAGCCTAAAACACCCACAGCGTATCCTGCCCCAAGAACAAAGCCCAAAGTATCAGGTGTGGCCCCGAGCGAAGACATAAAGGCTCCAAAGAGAATACTCTCAACCTCGATAAGGCCGGCGCATACCTGGAAAAAGGCTAGAGCAAGCAATGTTCTGTTACGGTAAAGAGCCACGAGTCACCCTCTCCATTCGTGGAAATTTTTCTAGTGCTTTAATCTTCTCAAGTTTGCTCTTTTAAATATATTTGCAGAGAAAAGTTCAACAATGTTATAAATCATATGAATCTTTTATAAGCAGACAAGTTAGTGTAGGGTTTTTACTCCAGGTTTATTATCAAAAGAGTTTCACATGAATCATTTGCCCATATGATAATTCAACTTAGGACAACTTGTTACTGGCTTTTAAGAAGGCCATAGATGTCGCTAAGGTCATAAGCCAGATAGCCCTTTTTTCTAAGTTCACTTTTGTCTTCTATGTTTCTGGCTATGATTCCATATATCTTCTCCCCTACCTCCAGCTCTACGGCTTTCCGTTCAAGACTCGCAACGAGACTTTCTGCTTCCCGCATGTCCAAATCACTCCACTTAACCTCAAAGAGCAGTGCAGCACCTTCACTTTTAGACACAGCCACGATATCTATTTCCTTGTCTCTGCTCCACCAGCCCCCAACAGCTTCGGGCCTCACAGGTAGCTCGCCTCGCCTCGTTGCCTGTACAACGAATTCGCGTGCTATGCGTTCAAATACCCATCCTAGATAAGTGTTGAAGTTTTCCTGCTCCCTTTCCCAGACTTCATGTTCAAGCCCAGCCTCGAGAGAACGCATGTTCGGCCATACAAACTTGAACCAGAACGAGAAGAAGGGGTCCCGTATCGTGTACCGAGAACGGCCTTTCCCCACCAGAGGCTTTTCCCTCTCGATTAGGCCCAGGAGCTCCAGGTAGGATAGGTACGTTGTAGCGTTTTCCCTCTTTAGCCCTGTGGCGCTGGCTATCTCGCTGAGAGTTGTCCTCCCCTGGGCAATTGCGCCTAGAATATCCATGTACCTTGCTGGAGCCCTAAGCTCCTCCATCAGGAGGTATACAGGCTCTTCGTGTAGGGCACCACGCTTGCTGAGGACTAGCTTAACAGCATTCTCCTCTGGGCTCTCATTCTCGTCGACAAGCTCGAGGTATGCCGGGGTCCCGCCAAAAACGCCGTATATCTTCACGGCATCTACCGGGCTCAGCCTGTCAAACCACTCTAGAACCCCTCCGAATCCCAGGGGCTCAAGCTTGATGACAGCCGTCCTCCTGCCATAGAGCGGGGCATCCCCACGCAGAGCAACGCGGACAATTGTGCCTATAGCCGAGCCCGAAAGTACAAGGACTGAACCTGTCCGAGACAGCTTCTCGTCCCAGTACCTCTGCAGAAGGGAAAGCGCCCCCTCAACCTCTCCAAGCCTCTGAAACTCATCAATAACGACAAGGTAGCCCTGCTCCATCTTGGTAGCGAGATATTCGAGGAAAGAGTGAAAGCTTGGAAACCTAAACCCCTTAAAGAACTCGCCCTCTACACTGCGGGAAAACTCTTCAAGTATAGTCTCAGAGCCTCCCCTGGGGACATAGAAGTACAGCCCCCTCCTCTTGCGAAGGAGTTCCAGTAGTAGCCTAGTCTTGCCCACTCTTCGCCTCCCATAAACAATGACAAGCTGGGACTTTCCACTTGAGCACAGCTCCCCTAGTTGCTCTAACTCCTCTCTCCTATCAACAAATCTTACAATCATAATTGTTACAATCTAGATTGTAACAATTTAAATGTTACTACAACCAAGCGAACAGCGTTACTCGCACGGTTTAACTCTGCGGAAGAGCCAAAAGCTCATAACTATACGAGGTAGAGATTCATTCTTGAGAGAGCTTGAACAAACGACGCCTAAAGGAGCCCTACCAAAGCCTGCTTGACGAACTAGTTAAGGCCCTACATGAGAAGCCTGGAGACGACCTAGTATCTGTCGTTATCTATGGGTCTGCGGCGAGGGGGGAGGCTACGCTTATACCTTTGAACCAAAGATGTCTGTTGCAGTAATTACGAATAAGCCTCAAGGAGCTGGCTGGCCTTCTTGCTCCTCTTTACCTCTCTCAGCAACACCTTATCATACGTGACAAGAACAGCGTCAAGCTTCTCGGCCAAAGCAACATAAATCGAGTCATAGACAGTTAACCCTTTTTCAAAAGCTATACTGACAGTTTCACCAAGAACTTCCACAAAGTCGTGAACAACAAGTCCAATACTCATCGTTGCCGCAACACCATCCGCGACATCTCCAGGCGTTAAGCCCCGCGAATACCTAAGCAGGTTTGCAAGCTCAACAAATACAAGACTAGGAACATGGGCCTCAATCTCGCTTCCAATAATTTTGTCGCGAAGGAGCTTCATTTCCCTTGATTCCTCCTCTACAAGAAACCACTTCGCCAATGCACTCGCATCAAGCACGACCCTCATTAAGCCACCCTTCTCCGAGACTCCCTAAACTCTCTTATCACTTCATCAGAGGGCTTCTCCAATTTAGCCCTACGAGAAATATCATCCATGACACTGACAGCCCATTCCAGCTCTCTGCGCCTAACCTCTTCCTCGAGAGCCCTCCGCAAAACCTGACTAACGTTCACATTGTATCTCCTAGCCTTCTCCAACAATTCCCTTTTCACCTTAGTAGACACAGTAACGTAGCCCACATTCTTATTACCTAAAAAGGTAGTATAAAAATACGACTCCAATTCCAATTCAAACGATTGTCGATACATTCCTGCTAAAAGCCAAGTATCTTGTCTTTTATAGCCCAGAATATATAGGCACAGCTGAAAATTTTTCACCTACATGGAGAAAACAATGCTCAAATAATAAGACCTAAAAGCTTGTGACCAAGAAGATACTAACCGGCGAACCAGAACCCATACTCCACAAAAGTGAGCTAGATCTCGTTAACTGGTGCCAACTCCTTCATTTGCAGTGCAGGAGGCCTCTGCTCCTGAACACCATTTAGATTGATGTACGCCTCGGCAATAGCCTCCCCAAGCCTTGTCAACTTTACTACCCTCGACTTTCCGTTCAGCTCCCTCACCAGCAGACCCTTCTCCTCCATTTCCTTTATCAAGCGGCTATACGTAGCCTTAACAACCTGATCCCTCCAGTTCTCGCCCATCCACTGAATAAGCTGGGTAAGGCTACTCGCAGACCCATTCTTGAGATAGAGCACCTGCAGAATCCTCACCTCCTTTTCAAGCTTTTCATCCTCCTCGGAACCCCCCTCCTTCCTTTGCCCCCTCTTTTTAATCCTCTTGTTCTCGTCAAGCAACAAGTCTACGCCAGGCTTCTCTATCTGCTGGACAGCTCCAGGGCCACTAGAAGCCCTAAGACTATCCTTCTTAGCTATAAACCTCGCAAACTCCGGCGTATCAGGATCAGGTATAAATTCGCCCACCTGTTCAGGCTGAACCGCGTAGAGCCTGCTCCCGGGAAACATCATAGAAACATTAGTAACACACGCAACCATCAATGGAGGCATATCCGTGATATCTATCAGGGTCTCCTTTTCCCTCTCAACCCATAATACCTGGTAAAACTTGCTATACACACTCTGCTGGTTCAGCGGATTAACCTTGACAGTCACCGGCTGGAAAAACGAGAGCTTCTCGGCAAGCCTCTTAACGTTGTACCGCGACACCGCCCCGTACCGGTCAGGCTTCTCATCGTAAAAAAGGTAGACACGTTCAACTGGATACTTTAGCCTGACCTGCTCGAAGCCCTGAAGTATCAGGTTTGGGTGGAAGCCTACGTAGTGCAGTGTTACTACCATTGGTACGCCACTTCTGCCTCTATAACGAATTCGCGTTACCAGTATATATACCTAGTGTTATTGTTGTCGGGAAGTGTTTATGGTAACATTTTATTGCAACTATTTTCCCAGATCTTCCCATCTATCCTGGTAACTAAAAAATGCTACTATAATACGGATATAATACGGGGATACTAATTGTTTTCTGTAGAATTGTCCATGTTATTCTCGCGCCTTTTATAAGAGACGTGGCACGGGTAGAATATGATCATGTATGGCGTCCTTGACTAGGGCTGGCTACCTAGATGTCGATGTGAAAATGCTTGTCGAGAAGGTCAACCAGATATATAGGCAGAAGGGGGGCTTCGTCCAGCTGACGCTGACGGGCGAACCTGTGAAGCCCTACCCCTACTTCAGGTTTGACGGGAAGATTATCAAGGGCCCACCCATCTCGGAGACAAGGTTTAGGGCTGTCGAGGAGGTTCCACACAAGGAGACCGTGGTCTCTGTGGACGCGGCGGCCCGAATACTCTTCGACGCGGGGAGCTTCAAGATAGTGTCTGCAAAGGTCGCAGGGGGAGTATGGAGGGGGGTAGAGCGTGTAAAACTCATGGATACAATCAAAAGAGTGAAGGTGGTCGAGAGCCTAGACGAGGCTGCTGACTGGCTGGCAGAAGTAGAACTCGAGGCAGTGGCTGGCCTCGTCAAGAGCTATCCTGGTGCGCTCGTCCTACTTGACAGGCCCCTTGTGTTTAGGAGTGGCACAATGTCCGCTAAGGCCTACAGGCGTCTGGTAGAGAGGGACTGGAGGGTGGTCGGGATGCCTAAGAGTAGCAGTATAAGGCTTTCCAGCGGGGAGAGCGCCTTGGGCTATGTGTCGAGGCTTGGTAGCAGGATGTTTAGGGACATGGCGTGGAGCTATTATCCCCTCGTAGAGGACGAGAAGCTGGGCATAGGAATAGGTGCCGTGAAGCTTTCGCCGAGCGGGCCGGTCTTTAGGCTCGATGTTGCTTGGGAGCTCTCGCTGAGGGCCGACTTCGAGTACCTGTCAGGGATGCTTGCTTACCTCCAGGACTTCACGTCGCCGGGCTACCCGTTGCCGCTCAAGATTGTCCACAACCTTTCCAGGATAAGCGACGATGAGCTGTCTATGGACAGGGAGCTACTACTTGAGGAGCTAGGCATATCCAGCAAGGCGTCTATTGCCTCGAAGCTGCTTGAGGACAGCGGTGGCTCAGAGTTCAAGGCCAAGTATCTCTGGGGTGGTATACCTTGAAGCTCGGAATAGTAGTGTGGACCGAGGGGGTGACGGTAAAGTTTAGGATAGCGCAGGAAGCCGTTGTCGAGAGGGGCATGCTGGTAAAAGTCGAAGACAAGGGGAGAACATACATACTCAAGGTTGTAGACTTCAAGCCAGAAAGCCTGCTTACTCCGGCAGAAATAGCGATCATAAGTAGCAAGGCAGACAAGGGCGAAGCCGTACAGCTCCGCGAGAGGGACCTTAGGCTATACGACACAGCCATCTCAACAATCGTTGCACAGATAGACATGGACGGGGAAGTCCACGGGCCAAGCAGTGTCCCCTCGCTGTTTGCCGTCGTAGAAGAGCTGGAGGAAGAAGACCTAAAGGCTCTGAGGCTACACACGGGGGACATACCCATAGGCAAGATACGCTTCGGCCACAACGTTATAGACGTAGACGTCACCCTCGACGGCTCAAAGACGATACCCCACCACGTACTAGTAGTGGGAGGAACGGGGGCAGGCAAAAGCAACTTTGGAAGAGTACTAGCGGGCTCGATTCTCCACACTGCTGGCAAATACAGCCTCGTCATATTTGACTGTGAAAGCGAGTACCTACTAGGTTCAAAGCCCGGCGAAATGGGGCTCGCGCACCTCCCCTTCTCAGAGGAGTACCTCTTCCTCGTCTCAGACAGGGTTCAGAGGCCAGGCAGAATCAGGATAGAGCTTCCTGAGCTGGGAGAAGAGAGGAGCATACCGGCCTACCCACTCAAGATGGACATAACGCGTCTAAGGCCAAGCGACTTCACCCTCACGGGAGAGTTCTCTGGGCCGCAGGAAGAGCTCCTCTGGATGGCATACAAACAGTTCGGGGAAGAGTGGGTCCACTACCTCTTGTCTGGAGAGGGAAGGGCGCTCTACTCAAGGCTTGGGAGAATGTCTGGAGTAAACACTATAAACGTGGCAAAGAGAAAGGTAAAGTACCTCACCGGTGAGGGAGACATATTCTGCAGGGACTGCGGCTACGACCTTGCGGGCACCGTGCTGTCGATGATTGCAAAGGGACGCGTGGTCCTCATAGAGACCCCCTTCGCCACGGAGGGCGAAGAAAAGCTCCTGGCAACCGTGGTTGCGGAGAGGATATTCCGGGCATACGAGAAAATGAGGAAAGAGCTCCCAGACAAGTGGAGCCAGCTCCCCCCAGTCTTGATAATGGTAGAGGAGGCCCACAGGTACCTAGGCTCCCACGTCCTGGGCGGGAAGGGCGAGATAAGGGAAAACATCTTCTCGATAATAGCCAAGCGTGGAAGAAAGTACAAGGTTGGAGGCCTCTACATCACACAGATGCCAAGCGAGCTCATGGAGACGGTCGTGAGACAGTCCCTAACAAAGATAATCCTCTCCCTCCCAACGAGGCCCGACTACTCTACCATAATAAACCACAGCCCATACCTAGACGACGCAGAGGCAGAAATAAAGACACTAGACAGGGGAGAAGCAGTAGTAATCAGCCAGCCAAGCGGGTTCAGGCTAGCAGTATCCACCAGGATCTACCAGTTCGAAGAATACGCCCAAAGGCTGATACGCGAAGAAAAACTAGCACTACAACAGCGGACGGCCGAAGTCTCTAACGTTTGAAAACGGCGCACAACTCCATCTTTTATTTCATTTCGACGCAACATTATTCACAGAGAGATCAAGCTTAAGTAGCCTTCCACCATTACCTGTTTGACCCTCCCCCGTCCTAGCTCTCAAAAATACTTAACCAGGGCAGAAGAATCAATGGCTCTCACGGTCCTCTCTCACACTTTCAACAGCAAAGCCCTCACGGCTTGGTGTTACATCAGCGAGAAGCCCATTCCACTTTTCAACCATTCTACGAATCCTTATTTTCCAAGCAAGCTCCATCAAGAAGACTCTGATCCATCTACGAAAAGAGACACCGTTTTTCGGAACCTCCTTAACGTCCGTAGGGATCCCCCACTCATAATGGCCTCATTCTGTCTCGTAAACAATTAAGTAAACAAGATGATATGTTTTACTGGAACTAGGACCATTGCTATAAAAATTGTCAACGATTGACACCCTAAAAACGTCATGTGAATGTAGACCCGGGTCAAAGATAAACAAATACGGAACCACCAGTGCTGTCAAGGTCTTCCAAACTGGTGTGTGTCAGCATTAAGCTATCAATTTACATGTTAGCAGTGACGGGGAATTAAGGAACCCCAAAAATATAGTCATATGTAAAGATAGAAAGCATTAACAATCTTTTTTAGGGGCAATAACTATTCAAATTATGAAGGCGAAGGCGATCCATGAGCTCCCAGCTCAAGCAGAGATTCCTAAGGCTCCTAAAGGAGGACGAAGAGTTCAGATACGCCGTAGCCGGCCTCCTCGGCCTAGAAGAAATACTAAAAAGGCTGGACAAACATGAGGAACAACTTGTCAAGCTAAGAGAAGATTTCAATAAACTAAGAGAAGACATGAATAGGGGATTTGAACTCATCGAAAGAAGGATATCTGCTCTTGGGGCAAGATGGGGAATTCAGACAGGGGAAGCATTCAGAGAGGCACTAAAGGGAATACTAGAGAAAGAATTCGGCGTAAAGTTAGAGAGATGGATCACAGAGGACAACGAAGGTATAGTCTACGATTACCCAAGCGAGGTAGAAATAGACATAGCCATAAAGGACGGCAAAACCATCCTAATAGAGATATCTTCCCACATAAAGCCATCCGACATACCAACCTTCAAGAGAAAAGCCCAACTCTACGAGAAAACAACTGGCAAAAAGCCAGACAGACTAATAATCGTCACCCCCTACGCCGACGAAAAAGCCCTAGAAATAGCTAAAAAATTAGGAATAGAGATATACACAAAGACATAGAATGTGAAGATGGATGGTGCTGTAAGAGAGATCCTTCTCTACCATCAAGTTGTAGCTTAAGTGATAGTTTTGTGGCTAAGGGTAAATTAATGTGTATAACCAATGGTTAAACTTAGGCTGAAGGTGGGTCCAAAGGGTCAGGTAGTTATCCCAAAGGTCTTGCGGGAGAAGTACGGCATTAGGGAAAACGGCTACGTCCTAGTGGAGGCTAGGGAGAACGAGCTCGCTATAGTGAGGGCACCGGGCATCGAGGAGACCCTTGAATGGATCAGGCAGAGGAGAGAAAAGCTTAGGGCGAAACAAGCCAAGCTAGGAGAGCTCGCGGAACTAGACCTCGAGGAAGAGTTCAATGAAGATCTTTGCTGACGCTAGCCTCCTCATATACCTAAACGCACCTATGCCGCGTGCTGGGCTCAGCTTCGAGGTTAAGTGATACCAACAAGGAGTGAAGAGATGTATTGAATTCGACCAGACTCGGCTAAGCTCCATTGTTAAGCCAATGTCACGGATAAAGGAGGGAGAAGAGCAAGTAGCAAATCCTTGAGATTAGCAACCATCCAATCCAGTAAAGATGGATACTCACACCCGCGATCTTTAAGGGTTAGCCGTGGTAAAGAATTTATTTTCAGGCGAATATTTATCTTGGGGGCTATGGAGCCACTCATATGGCTGTTTTACGCATTGCTTGTAGCGGGCATGCTTTTGATACTGGTGGGCTTCCTAGTTATGGCCTTCTCGGGCCTGAGGAGAGGCGGCGAGGCCGAGGCTGGGGGCGTATTGATGATTGGCCCGTTGCCCATTATCTTTGGCTCTAGCCCTGAGGCGGCGAAGAAGGCTTCCCTGCTTGCACTCCTGTTGATGCTCCTGTTTTTCTTTTTTGTATTGGCGTTGAGGCTGGTTGGGGTGTCTACGGGGATATGAGGGACAGCTTCGAGACGGGGCTAAAACTTGTTTTCGCGGGATTTGCTTTGGTGTTTCTAGCCGTCATTTTACTGGTGCTTTTGGGTCTTGCTTGGGGGAGCAACGTGACAGGAGGAACGGGGGCGTGCATATTTGTATTCTTTGTTCCTGTCTTCTGTGTTGGTGTGGGAGAGCCGGGCGTCGTAACGTTTTTGATGTTTCTCGGAGTTATCCTTATGCTTGTAGCGTTTGTCCTGTTTGTTTTGCTCCTTGTCTTGTCTGGGAGGGGGAACGAGGAGGTCTAGATTTCTTCTGTTTTGTATCTGTCGTATTCTGGGTCGTAGCCGTTGTCTGCTAGGAGGGCTTCGAGGTCGTCTACTTCTACTATGTGGTCGTCCTTGTCCTCGTCGAACTTTAGGTACTTTATGCCGAGCTCTAGGACGTCTTCGCCCCTTGTGAGGCGTTCCTCTATCTCGGCGAGTTCTTCGTCTGTTAGGTTTTGGCACTTCTCGAGGTAGCCCATGAGGCGTCTAAGCGTCATCTTCTTGGGCAAGGAGCACCACAGAAAAGGACAATGAAGGAGTTTTTAAACCTATCATCTAGGATGCAGGGCAGTTTTCCACAGTGGAAATAGACGAGAAAAAGAAAAAGATCTTCATGTTCCCTAAGGTGTTTTAGTGGTTGTTTGCCTTGAAGAATACAACGTATAGTAGGTATCCTGCGGCTGCCAGGAGTATAGTGACGCCTATTACTGTTACCAGGTAGAGTGAGGGGTCTTGTGCAAGTGGGCTCACGTTTTCTAGGTTCAACGCCCTTGTGAGGATGGTCTTATATGGCTCTGGCAACTTGTCGGCAATTAGTGGGGCGTTCGCGACGAAGAATGGGTACTGGCTGAATGCGTTGAGGTACTCCCCTGTAAGCACCGTAAGACCTGCGGCTACGGCTCCAATTATTGTCGCTTTGTATCCATTTTGAGAGAAGAGGATATCCGTGCCTTTTATTGGGGCCAGAAGGTAGAGTAGGACTACTGCCTGTATCAGGACTAGTATCATTTTTACTATGAATAGCCATGCGTAGCTAGAAAACGTTGGAGCGTTTAGGGCGGCTCCTAGACCTGCGAAGATGTTGTTGAACTTTACCGGGACGTTTACGAGGGCGAGGGCGTACCACGGACCCAGGAACATCATTGCTATTAGTCCCATGAGTGCTATTTTTATGCTGTCCATATATAGGCCCTTCTCGACCTGGCTCAGCTCCTGTCTCAAGCCTTTCCATGCAAGCACACCAGCTATAAATAGGAAGCCGAAGGTAAGCGCGCCCGTGACGCTTTTGAGGTATAGTGGCAGGAAGGTGGGGTTGAGCAAAGCATCTACGACGTTTAGGCTTGGCTTGGGCTCGAGGATAAGGCCTGCTGGAGTGTTTAGGAAAGCGAAGACAGCCCTGAATCCGAGTGGTATGGTGTATGCGGTTATCGTTAGTAGCCAGCCTACCATGTCGTGGAGGCTCTCAGTGAACCTGCCCCACCCGTACCAGTAGGAGACTATGGCGAAGAAGTGGAAGAGGATCGAGACAATGGATATACCGAAGGGTATCATCGTTATGTTGCCTGCTATCCCTACGAATTCTGGGTAGAAGCTGACAAGGAAGACCGTGAATGCTGTCCCCATAACGCCTGCAAGTCCATAGGTAACAGCGTAAATCTTGAAGAGCCCACGCGCGGCCTCCTCTAGTGCTTTGTCTCCGGTTTTGGCGGCTCTACGCTTTAGGAACGGGATCACTGTGGCTAGGGCTATTCCGACGTTGACTGCTACTATGTGTATCCCGAAGACCAGTCCCAGGAAGAGTGCTGGCGGATTCATTCTTCCTCACCTCTCAGACTTGGAACGAATAGGAGTCTCCAAGCCGCGTATACCTGCAGAGCCAAGACTGCGATGAACAATAGGCCTACTACTGCATAGGTTAGTGGATCGACGGGGTTAGCTGTCCTCGCAACGTCAACGGTCATTACCCCGTATATTGTCCAAGGCTTTCTGCCCATTTCCCTGACACCCCAGCCAAGGAAAGATACCAAATGGGCAATTACTGGCGAGGCGGCGAGGCTCCAGAGCCAGATATTTCCAGGTTCCTTCTTCATCCAAAGCATTACAGCCACAGCTAGTGAGAGGAGTCCAAGGAGAATTGCTAGTCCTGTTTTGGTATAGTAGAGGTAGTGTAAGATGAGCGGAGGCCTGCAGTCAGGAATGTTGGGGACGCCCATGAGGCTACAATAGTCCACTGGTATCTGGTCGTAGCCTGGTAGCTGGGCGTTGGGGTTCCCGTAGATTATTAGTTTCATTAGCCCCTCTATCCCGAAAGTCCTAGGAATGCTTAGTATCTGGTTGCTTGTGCCCTCCATGGCTGCTAGTTTCTCTGGGTTGTATTGTGCTATCTCCTCTCCCATTGTGTGCCCGAAGACGGCGCCCTGGAGGAGTATAGCTACAAGAGAGAAGTAAACGCCAAACTTGAGGTCGTCCATGTAGTATGCGGTCTTTTTCTTTGTGAGGAGCATAAGGAGGGCAAAGGCCCCGGCGAACGTGAAGCCAGTGACTGTTAGGGCTGCACCTATCGAGTGCAGGATGCTTCCAAGGTAGACTGGGGACTGGAAAGTCACCGTTGTGTAGCCGACAGTCCTGACTGTCTCTACAAGTATCTTGTCCACGACGTCCTTCACGAGGAGACCCTTAATTGCAGGGAGTGCTTCGGGCTTCACGACAAGGGCTAGGACGCTGTCTCCAACTGTCTTCATGCTCCAAGCCTCATACGCAAGCCTAGCTACTATCTTTGAGGGCATGTATACTGCTACCCCGTTGCCCATTTGCCCGACTACCTCCATGCCTAAAGACTGTAGCTTTGCGACGTCTAGTGCCCCGACAAGGTCGCTTGGGACTACGAGGAGCACCTTGGGATAGCCCTGGCTATACGTCCATCCCGTCTGCGGGTTATATGCTGAGACGATTCCCGTTGGGGCCACCATGTAGCTGTTTACGCTGACGATCATTGCTGCGCTGAACCATGCCCCAAACATTGCAAGGAAGGCTACTATTATCTTTGCGTTCGTCGAGAGCTTGTTCCAGCCGAACACTAGGAGGTATACGAAGACGATCTCTGTTAGGAAAGCGAAGATCTCGAGGTATAGTGGGTAATAGATGTATCGTCCAGCCGCCTCAAGAACGTTTGGCCACACAACGACTAGCCCAAACTCAACTAGTGTGCCGGATGCGGCGCCGAGGGCAAAGTTTATTCCAAGAGCCTTTGTGGCCGTCCTAGCAAGTTTTAGCCAGTTCTGGTTCCCGGTTTTCTTATACAGGAGTAGTAGGACAAGTATGGCAAAGGGCAGTCCTAGTGTGTATTGGAGCAGGATCCAGTGGAGCTCGATGCCGATGATTGAAATAATTCTTTCTGGAGCCGCTGGATAGCTAAAATATTGTTCTAGGAGGTTCATTCGATTCCCCCTTGCATATTAAAACATATTATTCATTATTTTTAATTTTTCGGTTAGAGAAATAAACCAGCCAATTAAATGTTCCTTTAAAACTGAGTATTCCAGAGGCTTAGCAAATCTTTATCTGGGGGCAAGCCGAAGCAATAATGATGTATTTAGGGAAAATTCCTAGGCCTGGGATTGGCATAAGGATTCCTGAGATTGTTTTGCCTGAGGTCGTAGAGGCTTCTCGGCGGCTAGCAATGTTTTCTACGGTTATGCTTTCCTTTAACAGGGAGACCGCGCCCAAGAATTACATCGAGTCTAGGGATCCAAGGTTCTTTTATTTTGGCCACACGGGGACAAGTATTTCTAGCTATGTGTCCATGGCTAGAGATTATTCTGGGAGGCTTGGCGTCCCATTGGAGGTAGAGGCTGACCACGTAACGATAATGGGTTCTGTCGAGAGGGCACTAAAAAAGATAGCAGGTGTTAAGGTTGAGGAGCCTATAACTGACGGTGAGGCTGAAGAGTCGATTAGGTACATTCGGGAAGAACTACGGGAAGCCAGGGAGGCAGGCGGGGTAGACTTCGCGACTATCGATACATGCGACTTGATTGATTTCTCTGTGGACAAGGCGCCTTTAAGTGACGTGGAGGCTAGGTACGAGGAGCTTTTTGGTGCAGACGAGAGGAAAAAGCTTGAAGAAAGATATGTTGGTACTCATTGTTTCCTGGGAGATGACAGGCATGTATGTCTCAACTTTACGAGGCAAGATGTTTTGCGTCTAGCTGTAAAGTTCTGGAGGAGCTTGGAATACGCTTCTCGGGTTTACAGCTTGATTTTAAATGAGAACGGCTATGCCCCAGGCATAGAGGTGGCCTTTGACGAGACGCCTTTCGAGAGCAACCCGTTGGAGGTTTATTTTTACCTCTCTGAGCTTTTATCCCGTGGCGTGAGGGTAGACTTCATTGCCCCAAACATTGGTTTCAAGAAGCGGGAAGACTACTCCGGCCGGCTTGACCAGCTCTACGAAGCTGTTTCAACCCTGCACAGCATTGTCTCAAGCATGAATGTCTACCTCTCTATTCATAGCGGTAGCGGTAGCAACCCATACACAGACAAGGGATTCGGTGTCTGGGCCACGCTGGCGAGGGCTACGCGTGGAAGAGTCAAGTATAAGATGTCTGGCGTATTTATCCAGCTACTACTAGAGGTCATGGCGGGTTTCCCAGCGGGCTCGAAGACTCGTAGGCTTTACGAAGAGATATATGACGCGGTCGTTGATCACCTAGCTAGGACTGTGGAATCTAGGGGGGCTCTATACTCTAGCGAGCTAGAGGCGATGCTTGAGAAGTATAGGTCTTCTAGGGACAGCTATAATCCAAGGCACGACCTGTTTAGGCACTACTTCTATGTTTTCCAGGCTGTTAGGGACGACAAGGGGGCAAGGTGGCTAAGGGAAGAGCTTGTAGAGCACTATTTTGCTTGTGAGGAATTAAGGAGAAGGTATTCTGCAGAGATGCAGAGGCTACTCGAGAGGCTTGCATATACTTTTAACTATGCCGGTAGTGCTCTTAGATATAGAGCGATAAGCCTGGGAGGAAAATAGTGTTGTCAAGCGATAGACACAGGCTGGATGAGATAGAGGAACAGCTTAGACAGCTATACTTAAAGAAGCCTGTCCTGGTTTTTCTCGGAAACCCTCTGAGGGGCGACGACAAGGTTGGCCTGCTAATAGGTAGGAGATTCATTAGAGTTTCCAGGTATCCCTACCTAGTTATATGTTGGAAGGGTATAGAAAACTGCACCTCCAAGATTAAGCAGATGAACAGGGGAAGCCTCCTCATTGTAGATGCCGTCTATGCCAGCCTGGCTCCCGGAACGATAATATTTGCTGGGCAAGGCGAAGTAGACGAGAACTTTTTGGCTTCAACACATAGTCTTCCCTTGAGCATTTTAAGTGAAGTACTTAAATTGGAGTTTCACGTGCTGGGCATACAGGTCGAGAATACAGAGATAGACCAGCCTGTGTCCCCAAGCGTGCTTAGAGCTGCTAGAATGGTTTTGCAGTTACTGAAGAAGACATTCGGCTAGTAAAACTGTAGAGCCTTGGAATTTCATTAATAGCTATTTTTGCTCCCTGACTCGACGTTTCTCAGCCAACCAGCCGATATAGCCAGCTATAAGACTGACTAGGAGGGCCAAGGCAAAGTATAGGGGCTTTGGCTCCGCAGTATAGGATATGACTTTTCCCGAGGGTGTGTCTACCAAGGATGCCCTCGCCTCTACAAGGCCAAATAAGTCTACTGTCATTGTTCCCTTGTCTTGCAGGATTTCCTTAGCCCTGTCGGCCCGCTGCAGGCTGAACTGGGCTGCGAACATGAGGATCGGCAACACGATGGTTAGCATTAGGAAGAGGGCTAGTCCTGCTGGTGCCAGTGCTCTTATCTTGCGGGCTCGGCTCATATCTGGACATTTTCCCCTATAGACTATTGCAGCGCCCTCGTCCCTGATTAACGTATCCCTAGAAGTAGTCAAAGAGAAGAGAACAAGAACTATGTCCCCGCTAGAGCCCACAAAGTTGATTATGCTAGCTTGTATCAATGTGTCTCTGAATATTCCACCCGAGAGATATGCTAGGAGCAATGTTATGGGGGAAATTATTAGCGGTGCCAATGCAACTATTACCCATTTGTCTCTTGGCAGGGGATCCTCTACAGCCACGTATGCACCGTACTTGAATATTCCGGCCTTTATCTTCTTTGCGCCGAGGATCTTCGCAATGACTGCATGTGTCCCCTCGTGTACAACAACTGTTAGAACTACCGCTAGAACCAATGGGACAAAAGGATAGTTTATAGACTGTAGGGAAGACATACCTGTGAGTGACAACAGGTATAGCCAGCCAACCCCCATGAAAACAGAGAGTCCTAGGACTGCTCCGAGGTATTCTAAAACGTTGATCCTACACTCAGCAGACATAGACTTGTGCAGAAGGAAGAGGTATAAAATATAAAGATTTCCTGTGACGGCTTAAAGAATTTTCTATGGTCCCAGAGGGAAGAGTACAATTGTTTCTAACAGCCAAGCCACGTGGCAAATCATCGAAGCTGACAGGCCCAGTTTTTTAGCTGTGATGGCCATGTAGATGCCTATCGTAAGGGCTCCCAGTAGAAGTGATATGTTGAGGGTCCATATGTGGACAAGGGTGTAGTACGATATGCTGAGCATATAGGCATGTATCCTCTTAAGCCTTTCTTCTAAGACTGCTAATTGGCCGCCCCTCCAGTATAGCTCCTCCATTGCCCCTATTATTGTTAGGAAAAATGGCAGAAGCGTGGCGTCGCTAGACAAATAGATGCTTGTATAAACGTTTGAGACAGAGTGTTGTAGGTTTAAGGCTGTAAGGAAGATTTTTCCAAAGACAAATATACCGTAGAGGGGGAACGAGAGAATTACTCCTGCCAGGGCACTCTTCCACGTGGGTCTCAAATTCCTATGGACTTTTTCCCTGTAGAATAGGAGAGTTAAGGCTCCCAAGAGAAGAGTAGCGAGAAGCATTGCTGTTATGAACACTTCACGTAAAACCACGAAGACAAGTGGCCAGAGGAATATAGGTAGAGAAAGATATAACAGTTCAGTATAGCGCTTACACATGTTTTCTACCTTGCTATCCGCCCATCTTTGTAGCTATCATCGAGATAATCCTGCTTGCATATTCTTTCTTGTCTATTACCGCCCTCTCATGGACAGCATAGCCTATAAGCGTTTCTCCGCACCACGCCTCCAGCCACAAGATCACTCTTTTCCCGCTGTCACGCAGGACCCTGCCACGTATCTCGACCTGCGAGCCGAGTAGGGCTGGGGCAACGTGGTAGACATCGATGTGTACTCCTACAGTGGTCTGGCTCTCGGGTAGCTTGCCGTCGAGAAATATCCTGCTCGCCTCCTCCATGAACGCTATCATGCTTGGCGTAGAAAGTATTCCTGTCCCCTCTAGGGAGACATGTTTTGCAATGTGTTCGCGGGAAACTGTATATAACCTGCTAAAGGTTTCTCCTTGGCTCATACACTTCTAGAGTGTGCCAAAAATATTTAGGGTTTTCCTCTCCCCATCCAAACATATTTTTAGTAGATGACATACTAGTAACCCGTGGATACTGTCATCCTGGCGCATGGGGACGCTGATGGCGTAACTTCTGCCGCTATAGCGAAGAGCATCTATAGGGATGCAGAGGTCTACTTTACACATCCCGTCGGTTTGCTCGGAGACCTGAGGGAGTTCGCCCTCGGCAAGGAGCTCGTAATAATCCAGGACATAGCTATCGACGAGCGGAACCTAGAGGAGTTGCTACAGCTATTAGGCTCCATGGATTCCAGGATAATCTATATCGATCACCACCCAGACAATGGTGCGCTGGACAGGCTTAAAAGCACAGGAGTGACAGTTGTACACGAGGAGGGGGCTTCTGCGGCGGAGCTGTCCTATAGGTTTCTCAATCCTCCACGTGAAATGAGCAGGGTAGCAGTCTACGGCGCGATAGGCGACCACATGATGTCTACCCCATGGTACCTTGAAATGCTCGAAACCTGGGACGTCAAGACACTCTTCTTCGAAGCTGGTACACTTGTTTTGGCTCTAGAGGCAATAGGGAGAAACTACGAAGAGAAAAGAAAACTTGTCCAGTATCTAGCAGAGAACAAGCTCCCATCACAAGACCCACAACTAGTTGAAAAGGCAGCCCTACAGAGCAGGCTAAACGAGGAACTAAGGCTACGCGTAGCGAAAGAGGCCACCGTCCTGGGCAACATTGCTTACATAATAGACCCTGGGGGAAGCCTCGGCACAGCCGCTTTCTACGCGAAGGTCGAGAAAAACGTGAAGGTCGGCGTCGCAGTAGAAAAGAGGAAAGACCTCTGCGTCATGAGCCTTAGGTCAACAAGCCAGGTAGACCTCAACACTCTGCTTAGAAAAATAGCTGTGGAGCTCGGAGGCCACGGCGGAGGACACAGGCAAGCGGCCGGCGCAAGGATACCGTGCTCCAACCTTGGAAGCTTCCTAGAGGAGCTAGCCAAACATGTCTAATTAGTATCTAAGTGACGTCAGTCAAGATAATTATAGCGGGCGAGCACGAGAACTGAGAATAATAATGCTTCGACTAGTGTTGTTTATGTTATTCTTTTTATGAGGTTCAGCAAGTTATTTATCTGGTAATGATCATTGTGAAAAAGAATAAAGTTACTATGAAAAAGATAGATAAAAGGGGAAGAGATGCAGTCCTAACTAAATACTTTGACAGCGTAGAGGTTGAGGTGACAAATTTTGAGGATTATCACGAGCTGAGAAGTGAGCTCCGTGAGGTCTATGGACACGAATGTGTTTCTCTATGGAGTTCTAAAACCAAGAAGAAGACATACGGATAGAGAACGGGAAGTAGAAGAAAAAATAGAAGGATGATAGCTAGAGTAAACAAAGGCAAGAGTTGGAAAGATTCAGTTGCTTGCTCACCAAGGCTTTATGGTTTTCGACGCCAATACGTTTATCCTAGACATTTAAATGTGGAAAAAGCTTTTTCGGGGGACGCAAATCGGCAAGATAGGTTACAGTCTTCATACTCCTTTTTGGAACCGGAATAAATTTAAACTGGTTCGATTTTAAACCGGTATATGCTCGATGAAGAGTTCGAAGTGCTCTACGAGGTACTCTTATATCCAAGCATCAATGTAAATAAGCTTTATCAGAGCTTAAACGGGAAAATCTCGAAGGTAAAGCTCATATCGCTTATCAAGAGGCTAAGCGACCTTGGCCTCATTAGGACTGTGAGGGATCCCAGGCACAAACAGAGGATTATGCTTTTTCTCAGGGAAGACATCCAGGCCCTTGCACAGAGATTCCTTATAGAACCAATCAATGATAAGGGCCGGGACGTGGTCAAGGAAGCGGAGAGGCTTATCAGGAGCTATATGGAGGTTGCCTCCAGTGTACGGGACCCCGTTGCAAAAGAGTTTCTGAAAAAACTGGTAACAGTAGAGGTAGACAGGTTGCTTTCGCTTGTCATGTAGGTGTCTCGCCATGCCCTTGTTATTGAAGTGTGCCCTGCTTGTCTCTAGGCCAAGGGGGTGGAGGGCTTACCTCTGGATGGGGTTGCTAGGAATTCTCCAGGGCAAGCCCGAGCCCCAAATAGCTTTGGTAGGGCTGTATTCGCTTGTGTCTTTTCTTGCCACCGCTTTCGCTTTGAACAACTATTTCGACGTGGGCTCGGACATGCTTAACCCGAAAAAAGACAATCCGTTTATTGGGCACTGTGACAGGAGGGCTCTCTATGTTGTCCTACTTAACCAGGCTGTTGCCCTAGTCCTGGTTGCCTTGTTGACCCCCTCTTTCCAGCTTCCTAGTTTATCTCTCCACTGTTGTTCTAGGTGTGGCTTATAGTTCTCCGCCTTTTAGGTTAAAGGCAAGAACCGGGCTAGAATTGGTGTCCCACATGATGTATTTCGGGATACTTCTATTTGTGTTTGGCGCGTCGCTTTCTCATGTTCAGTTTAGCCAGCAAACCGTTGCCATAGCCCTAGTTATAGGTGTTTACTCTGCGTTTTTGCAGTTGCGCAACCCGAGGGACGACAGGGAGTTCGACGGGCTAATTGGAGACAAGACGCTCTTTGTAAGGTACCTAAATTTTTCGGCTCTGCTCCTCTATTCTACAGCGGCTTTGTCCCTTCTTGGTTCAGTATATGTTTTGCCCGTAAGCCTTGCTGTGGCCCTACCTGTTGCTGTAATCTTTAGCTGGAAGTATGGCTGGGAGAGGCTTGTCGATTCCTTTGTCGCTGTCTCGCTCAGCCTTCAAGTGGTGGCTAGGCTATGCACGTGCTTCTAGTGTCTGAGTGGGGCCCATGTAGGCATGGAGGCGTGGCTTCCCAGGTTTCCCTCCTCGAAAACTGGCTCAAGCAGAGGGGCTACCAGGTAAGCGTGCTATGCAACCATGGCTGCTGCAAGGGTTCTGGCCATGTAGAGGCTTCAAGCCTCCTGCCACTAGACCATTACTTCGCGATTCCCTCGCCCAGCTTTATCGAAGAAACAGTACGGAGGCTTAAGCCCGACGTTATCCATGTCCACCACGTCTTCACGCCGCTCTCTCTTGCAACTGGGGCCATCTGCAAGAGGCTCGAGGTTCCATGCATATTCACTAACCACTCTCTCCCGCCTGTAGGCTCGCATGACAAGTGGGCACCCATCTCTTATGTCTCTCCTTACAGGTGGATCCTGAAGCCAACCATTGCGACTGCTGTGAGCAATGTGGCGGCAGAGTTCTTAAAGAGATTTCTCGGGTGGAGAAACGTAAAAGTGATACCTAATGCTGTTGACTGCGAGAAGTACAGGCCAGGCGACAGGAAAAGGGAAAACACTGTGTTGTATGTGGGTAGGCTCGTTTGGCGAAAAGGGGTACATGTGCTGGTAGAGGCATCAAGCATACTAAGCGAGACGAGTAGAGACACCAAAATTATCATTGCTGGCGACGGCTACATGAAGCCCTACCTTCAAGCAATAGCACCCAATGACGAAAGGGTTCTTTTCCTTGGCGAGGTAGATGAACAAAGAAAAATCAAGCTATACCAGGAGTCGAAGGTCTTCGTGTTGCCTAGCCTTGGAGGCGAAAGCTTTGGCGTGGTGCTAATAGAGTCATTTGCCTCCGAGACACCGGTCGTAGCCTCTAGAGTGGGAGGCATACCAGAAATCGTCGACCACTATGTCAACGGCTTACTGACCAGACCCGGGGATGCAAGAGACCTTGCAAAAGCAATAAAGCTTCTCCTAGACGACGAGGAGCTGTGGAGCCGCCTCTCGTATAATGCGAGGAAAAAAGCCGAAGAAAAATACTCGATAAGAAATATTGGAAGAATGTATGAAGAAACATATACCGAGGCCGTGGAGAAAAATAGTGCTCAGAACTAATATTGATGTGCCTTTCCAGAATTCTCAAGGTTTAACATTTATTATTTTTTAATAGACTCTGCCATTCCTGGATTCTCGGCGTTTTTCCCTATTCTCATAAAGTATTCAGTAGCAGCACTTGCGATTTCTCTGTTAAGCATAAGGACCCCGCTCGTTTTTTCATGTAAGCCAAGCAATAAAAAGTGGAGTATAAGCTTCGAGCCGTCGGCAATAATAATATCTAAGGGGGAGTTGAGATGGGCTTTTCTCCATTCCCCGTAGCGCGCTCAAAACATTTGTTACACGGGTTCTTAGGCTAGGGCGCAATCAACAAAGACTAACTCATAGAGTAGGCATTATTCTCTTTCCTTGATGAGAAAGCTTTTTTGATGGGAAACGTAGCAATTAGAAAATTTGCATGTTATTACTTTTATTCCATGAAAAAATATAAATTGCGTCATATTGTTTTTATCACGTGAGAAAGAGAAGCATCTCATCGGTCTTCTACTTAAAGCCCCGACAAGTAAAGGCCGTCGTTTATCTTCCAACACTTTTGGGTGTGCGACCCTTTAGCCTTATCATCAACAAAAAAGAGGTCGACAGAATAATTTCCAAGTCGAGGAAAAGAAAGAAGTGGCTTGCCGGTGGAAAAACCGAGGCGGTCAGTTTAAGCCTCTCCAGTGACGCTCTTAGCCTACTCTTACTCGAGATCCCTGACATCTGTAAAAAGGCTGATTTCAAGAAGCTTGACGAATATGTTAAGACCTCTTATCGGCATAACACAAAGGTAAAGGAGGAGGTTTATAAGAGAGCACTTGGGAAAGTTTTAGGAGACAAAGAGATAGCTGATGCATACCTTGGGGCCTGGCTAAAGGCAAACAACTTTGAGCTACCACCCGACGACCCGGACGCCAGCAAGGTTTCTAGCCAGTTCTATAAACTCGTCTGGAAGTTTGGAGATAGGTATGTCCTCCAAGATCCTCCATGGTGTTAAAGAAATGTTTTCTCCTAAAAGTCTACCATTGTCCATAAAAAGTGTGGAAGAATATAGGCGCTACGTTAAAACTTACGGCAAGCTTCCTACAAAGACCTTCAACGATATCGTAGGCCACATAGAGTCGGAAAACAGAGGACTGTATTTGTTGTTGATGCCTCCGGGGAGCGGGAAATCCTTCATACTCTTCCAGTTGCTTGATGAATTCACGGCTAAAGGCCCAGTTTTATTTGAATCATTCAGCAACAGTTCAGAGAAATTTAAAAGCTTCGTAAATACTCTCGAAGTTCGACTAGCCCAATCCATTGCTAACTGGGTTCATACGGTGACGGGGAAGACAATCGGAGGGAACAACCCAGAACTTCTAACCGTTGCCTGTGCAATTGCGGAAGCCACAGGTGTCCACATACCTCTCTTGTTCCTTCTTGACGAAGTTCCACTGGAGAGGGAAGAGTCAAAGCTAGAGGAAAATATTCAATATATGGAGACTTTTCTTAGGAAAGCAGATGGACTTGCAGGATTCAAGATCCATGTTGTGCTGACCTCCCATGCTATATCTGCTGACTTACAGGAAAAATTTTTTGAGAAGCTAAGGGAAAGGGGAGGGCTTCAAAGATACAATAGAATCCGAACATTTAATAAGGTTGAGTTGGCTCCTGGATTCGAGGATGAAGCGAGAGATTTCGTCAAGAAACTTGCTCAAGGTTTTCTGCTGGATCCCTACCTTGTCGATACTGCAGTAGAAATGTTAAAGCGAGGCTTTGTCTTTCGCCACGTCATTAGGCTGATTGACGGGGCAAGGCGCAGAGAAGCCTCGGTCGACCTAGAAAGAGACCTGCATCACGCCCTGGTAGGTGAGCTGGAAAAGAAACTACCACAGGGCAAAGCCAACATTTCAAGCAGACCAGACCTTGTCCTTGTCGACGGGACATGTATCGAGGTAAAAGTTAGGTTTTCAACTCCAGACATAAACCCGCTACAGCATGCTGAATGTCCCAAGAAGCTATACATAATAGTTGCTCCTGAATCCCAAAATATCCAGGGAGCCCGCGTAATACACAGAAAAGCAGACGTAGCACAGATTGTTTCCGCACTTCAGGCTCTTAAAGCGGAAGACAAGAAGACTTATGAAGGAGTACTAGGCATCCTTGCACAAACAATCGTCACTTCTATACTTCCCGACATAACCCAGGTGCCTAAGCCACAGCCTGTCCTTGAAGACAACAGAATTAGGCTCATATGCGCAATACTGTCACAAATGTTTAGAGATTCAAAGACACAGACCCGATCATACATCGCTAAGAGTAGCGTTTTTAAAGCCCTGCTACACGAGCTAGCTCCAATTACGCCTGCAGAGTACAAAGAACAACTTGAAAAATGTATGAAAAATCCCGTAGCTTCATGTGTAGACTTGGCGAGCGACATCAGCGAGAAAGTTTACGGAAAAACCATATTCAGGATCGAGGGCTCAAAGGTCTACATTGGGAACTTTTGCATAGACCAACAATTCTAAGAGCATAGTTTTTATACAGCCTAACTAATTTTATCCTGATAAAGTGATGGTTATTGTCAAGAGCATTGACATCGAAGATTTTCGCGGCGTTAGACGACTAAAAGAACCACTCGAACTCGGAAAATTCAATATTCTCCTTGGCAGGAACTGCATTGGAAAATCTTCAATCCTGCAGGCTCTTTTCCTAGTAAACCTGCCATGCGATGAGGTTCAGCTTCCTCTTTAACGCGCGCTAAGAAAGACAAGGAAGATATCATCAGTTACAAGTCACTAACCTTGGACGAGGTCGAGGATCTTCTGGATAAGGGAATTGACCCTCGAAAAATTGTCGAGGGAACAGTCCCGTGAAAATAGACACGGCTGGAACAGCTCGTGAGTATGTTGCCTTCATTCTCACTGGAAACGGAAGACAAGACATAAAGATCCTAGAAGCTATCTGTGAAAAATATGACCACGAAAGGGTTCTAGCATATCCCAAGCTTCCAGCGATAGGAGGTAAGACAGGTTTAGCAGTAATAGATTCGGCTGTAGGCATTTTTGAGCATATTCACGGAGAAATCGTTGTTCTTCTCTTAATTGACAAGGAACACGTAAAAGACATAAATAAATACTTTTGAAAAAGAACTTTTAGTGCATGGATTCAGAGTCTTAGAGAAAAAACCCTGTTCTTAAGGGTACTGTGTGATGTTCATAGTTTCTAGGGGACCAAAGCAAGGATTAATTATTCTAGCTATTCAAGGAAAAGATAAAAACTTGGAGGAAAACCTCTCTGACTTAATATACCTGCGATTTAGGGAAAAAGTTGAGCCCGAGAAACAAGCTTTGAGGAAGTGGCTTCGCGAGCGAGGGCGAACTTCTCTAAAGAAGCTTATAGAAGAGACCAACATTGAAACTATTGAGAAGGCTTTCCCGGCACTCACTGATGCACTAAAATTTTTGGTTCAAAGGACTCGGGAATAGCCCTATAAGAAATTATTTAAGCAACTCATGTGATGGTATCACTGTGAAGGCCGCCTTATTGTCTGGTCCACGCTTGCTTCGGGTTACGGATGTTCCCATTCCCTCTAGGCCGCAGGGCTGGGCTCTCGTGAAGACTCTCGCTGTAGGGATATGTGGGACAGATAAGGCGTTCTATACTGGGTCTTACCCCTTGTTCAAGAAGCCCCTTATACCTGGACACGAGGTTGTAGGGATAGTTGTCGAGGGGTCTAGAAGCCTAGTTGGCAGGACGGTTGTCTCCGAGATTAACTTCCCGTGTTGGAGCTGTGAGGTGTGCAGGTCTGGTATGTACACGCATTGCCCGTACAAGAAGACTCTGGGCATAGACTTTGACGGAGGGATGGCCGAGTACTTTGTCGCGCCCGAGTCTGCCCTTCACCTGGCCGAAGGCCTGGATACAGTGGTAGCAACAGAGGTTGAGCCTCTTGCCGCGTTGATACATGGGCTCAGGGTTACCCCTGTGGGGCCAGAGGACACCGTGGCGATAATTGGCACGGGGAACCTTGCATACCTATTGTACCAGCTCCTAAAGCTTAGGGGTGCAAAGCCTGTGATCATCGCGAGGAAGGGGAGCCCCAAGGCCAGCCTCCTAGTGCTTGAAGGCTTCCGCGTTGCATACGTTGAGGACACTAGCAAGTTGCTCGAGGAGACTTGGATGGGTCTAGGATTTGACGTTGTGTTCGATGTTTCTGGGGACCCATCAGCTGTAGAATTTGCCATAGACATTGCTAGGCCCCGTGGAACAGTTCACTTGAAGTCTACTCCCGGCTCCAGGGGCAACGTCAACTTGACGAGGGCAGTTGTAAAGGAAGTCAAGATTGCTACGAGTAGGTGTGGCGACTTTAGGGACTTCGAGGAGGCAATAAAGCTACTGAAAAGTGGCGCCGTTAAGCCGAAGATTACCAGCGTGTTTGTAGGCGTTGAAAGTATCCCTGAGGCTTTCGAGAAGGCACTGGAACGTGAACAGTTCAAGGTCGCTATTCGTATGATATAAAGAAAGGCAGGGGCTGTTAGATACGGGGGAACTGGAGCAAATATACAGCAAGATCATTGAGACGGCACAGAAGAAAAAGCTCATAAACACTCTGGAGATTAGCCGGGAGACGGGAATACCAGAGGAAAAAGTCAGGCTAGCATTGCTCATGCTCAGAGACATGGGAAAACTAAAAACAGAGGAAGTCAGCTGTGGCTCTACATGTGAGAATTGCCCATTTAAAAAAGTGTGTACGTTGAATTCTCCCAGCCAGGGAAGAATCTTTATTGTGAAGCTGGGGGAGCATTAGTTGCTGGCGCCTGGCTGGCCTCTTTGAGGGCCTTGATTGCATTTTCGCGTAGGATTATTAAGGCAGCTATCTGTAGGGCTGGAGCAACAAAAGATATGACTAGTATCAGGTGGGGGACCAATGACACAAAGCTTACTAGGAAAGCTAGAAGATAGAGTATACCAGCCGTCCTAAAGCCCTGTAAACTTGTCTGTGTTGACAGCTCAAAGAGAAGCATTATTTCGCCTATCCAGCCGACGAGGTACGCTATAGAGGCAACAATCACAACGAGGGCGGCACCCAGGAAGCTGAAGATAAGCGAAATCATAATACCGTTAGTTTCACTTCTACTTGAAGAAATTAATCCGTGCAGGTTGCCAAAGTGGGGAGCTATACCTGCCACGAAAATTATAATGGCGAGTATTATGAGCCCTAGGAAGCCCCAGTAGCCATATTTCATTAGCTTGGCAGAAGATGAAAAAGTGGATCGCCACTTTGCGAGCGTTTCTCCAGCTGGGACTAGGCGCCCATAAATAGCTATAAGAGATAATATGATTGAAGCTAGGATTAATAGTACCTCTACAACCAAAAGCCAAGCAAAATTCATGAAATGCTGGCGGAGACCAGGTTCAGGGAGAGAGCTCCAGGGTTCACGACCAAGCTGAGTAAAGATAGCAAAGAGCATAGGAAATATAAGTATGAGCGATATGATTCCAAGTATCTGGGAGGCTAAAGAGAGCTCTGAGTATCCCTTCAGAAACTTGAAACCACGTCGGTAAACCTCTTGTTCAGCCATAAGTCTAAAAACATTTTTCATGATTTATATTTTACTTTTTACGTAGGTCTTGTATATGTAAAACCACACAATGCCCACAACAATGAGTATCACACCTATCTTAATGGCTGTCACCTCCACGCTGAGGGCAAGCGCCAGGCTTAGAACCATACCTATAAAGGCGTGTAGCGGTCTTAGGGGCGCCTTGAACGCTGGATTGAACTTTTTGTCCCTGTAAAGTCGCAGAGAGGCATAGTTTGTCAATACATGGGAGAGAAGTACAAGGAAGCTAGTAAGCATCGCTAAGCCTGAGATGTCCATAAACAATACTAGGACAAGCATGATTCCTCCTGAAAGGAGAATAGAGTAGACTGGTGTCCCAAACCTCTCGCTAACCTCTGATAGCTTTTGAGGTATCTCGTTGTTCCTTGCCATAGCAAAGAAGACCCTCGACTGGCCCATGACTGAGGTCAAGACAACACTGAATGTCGCGACAAGGCCTCCGACGCCAATAACCCAGCCTAAGCCAAGCATCTCTGCTACCTCTGCGAGGGGGGCACTGCTTGATGCGAGCCTCTGCCAGCCAGCAACACCTACGGCTGTGAATGTGACTAGCGCGTAGAGGAGGGCAGAAATGCCTAGAGCTAAGAGGATTGCTCGTGGGATATTCTTCTCGGGATCCCTCACTTCTTCTGCCATTGTTGCGATCCTAGGGAAACCAATATAGGCAAAATAGAATAGGGACGCAGCCTCTAAGACGGGCATAAAGCCTCTCGGCATAAATGGAGTGAAGTTTTCTGCCTGAACAGCGAGCAAGCCTACTGCGACAAGCAGGATCAAGACCAAGACCTTGATAGCTACAAAGACATTGTTTACCCATGCAGAGAGCTTTGCCCCTAAAATATTGATCAGAGTAACGAAGACGACTAGAAAAGCTGCAACAATGTGGAAGTCAAGTCCAGGCATGAAAAAAGACAAATAGAAAGCGAAGCCCTGGCTCGCCGTGGCGCCAAGCACAATGTTTCCTGCTACCCACATCCAGCCCATAAGGAAGCCAACCAGTGGATGTATCAAGGTGTGGCCATACTCGTAGACGCCGCCAGCCTTCGGGAGGGCAGAGCCCAACTCACAGAAGCTCAAAGCAGTAAAGGACGCGCTTATGCCGGCAATTACGACTGACACGACAACGGCTGGGCCTGCTAGGCCAGCAGCGATACCTATGAGTACGAAGATCCCTGCACCAATAATTGCGCCTAGCCCTACCGAAAGAGTGTCTATGAGGCCGAGCTCTCTTTTTAGGGGCGTGTCTACATGGTTTGACACATGGGAATTCCATGGGGCACGTATATATACTTATGTTTTTCAAATACTCATAGAAAATTGTGTATTTTTAGGGGAGCAAATCATTTGAAAAAAGTTTTAATATACAGCGTCACATTTATTAAAATCAATTCATATATTTATTGTATAATGGCTGTCCAGTGGAGCGTAAAAGCAGTCAAAGACTATGTAGACAAGTGTTCTGAAACACTTTCTAGGGAAGAGTGCGCCAAGAGAGCAGAGGAAACAGTTGGCACGTGGACATACAGGGTCAACTATTCCTTCTTTATTTCAGGCGTATTCACTAGGGTCCTACAGAGATTCATGCCAGACGTAGCCTGGAAAATCCACGACACCCTGGTAACAAGGCCGAGGCAGAGGATAGCTTTCGACGAGCAACTATACCTCAACCTTCTCAGGGTCTTCAGCGAGATAGAGAAAAGCCCAGCGTCGCCAGAGGACAGGATACATGCAAAGAAGCTTAGAGAACTAATAGAGACAGCTCTCAGGCTTAGAAGCTCAATAGAAAGAGTATAAAACATTAATCAAATAAAGATTTATTAAAGTAGCCATAAAAGATACACGTGGCCAAGATAAAAATAGGAGTAATAGGCGCAGGAAGCGTTGCCTGGAGCTCAAAACTGATACACGACCTTTTACACATGCCCACTCTTTACGGGAGCAAGGTATACCTGATGGACATAAACGAGGAGAGGCTCAGGCTTCTGAGGGGCTTCGCTGAGAGATATATGTCCGAGATAGGTGGGAGCTACGAGTTCATAACTACTACTGACAGGCTGGAGGCTATTAGGGACGCCGACATAGTAATAAATACTGCGATGTATGGCGGCCACCAGTATTATGAGGAGATGCGCAGGATAAGCGAGAAGCACGGCTATTATCGTGGAGTAAACAGTACAGAGTGGAACATGGTCAGCGACTACCACACAATCTGGGGCTACTACCAGTGGAAGCTAGCAATGGACATAGCGGGGGAGACAGAGGAATACGCGCCAAACGCCTGGCTACTACAGCTAGCGAACCCAGTATTCGAGCTGACGACCCTCATAGCCCGGGAAACAAAGGCTAGGGTAATAGGGCTGTGCCACGGACACATGGGATACAGGGAGATAGCCCACACTATTGGCCTAGACCCAGACAAGGTGGACTTCGAGGCCATAGGATTCAACCACGTCATATGGCTTACAAGGTTCAGGTACAACGGGGAGGACGCTTACCCACTCATAGACAAGTGGATAGAGGAGAAGGCGGAGAAGTACTGGCAGGAGTGGAGAAAGACACAGGTAAACCCCTTCGACATCCAGATGTCGCCGGCGGCAGTAGACATGTATAGGCGGTACGGCTTGTTCCCAGTTGGAGACACTGTGAGGGGAGGCACGTGGATGTACCACTGGAACCTAGAGACAAAGAAGTACTGGTTTGGGCCGACCGGCGGCCCAGACAGCGAGATAGGCTGGGAAATATACCTGACCCACGGCGAGGCCTGGCTAGAAGAGCTAGAAGAGGCTCTCAAAAACAACAGCTCATTGGCGCCAATGTTCCCCAAGGGATTGACGGGCGAAACAATAGTTCCCCTCATAAATTCACTCATACACGACGAGCCAGGTACATACCAGGTTAATGTGCTAAACATGGGGGCAATCGAAGGGTTGCCAGACAACATCGCCGTAGAGATACCAGCTACCGTAGACGGGAAAGGGGTGAAGCGTCCACAGGGGCTAAGGCTACCGGGCAGAATAATGAAGCTCGTACTCTGGCCAAGGATGCTAAGGGCAGAAATGGCCATAGAGGGCTTCCTGGAGGGCGGATTCCAGGTCCTAGTCGACTGGCTAATGCTCGACCCAAGAACAAAAAGCGAGAAACAAGCCGAGCAAGCATGGCAAGAAATACTCTCCATGCCTGGAAACGAGGAAATGAAAAAACACTACAGATAGTATTTTTAATTTCGTCATTTTGATAACCGTTCCTTTTACATGACGCGCGCAGAATTTCATGTAGACAAGAAATGCCAATAAACGAGAGCACGACCTAAAAGCGAGGAGGCTATCAGAAAGCTTTAGTGCTAGCTCGCTATGTGTATTTCTCTTTGCTTAGATCTTTTACTCCCCTACAATGTCTCGGGAACTAATGCCACACCTATATTGGATGCTTGCCTCCTCAGCTTTTCATCGAAGGTCGCTAGTGGAACATTTCTTCGCAGAGCTACTGAAAGAACGACTTTGTCGTTGAAGCGTGAGAGAGACAGGCCCTCATCTACAAGTGTGGAGATAGCCCAGCGGATCTCATCTAAGCCCTCCCTCACCAATACGGACTTCTCGGAGGTAATATACTCGAGTACCTTGTCCTGAGCATCAGCTGTACTCATTTTTAACCCCTTTAGAAACCAAGCATACTCGTAGATGACTATTAGGGGAATTATCCACCGGTTTAAACTGTCAAGTATATGGGAAGCCTCCTTGTGGTAGAGAGAGTCCTCAAAGGTATCGTAGATAAGGATATTTGTGTCAATCGCCGCCTCCGGCAATGTTTTCACCCAGCCCTTTAGCGATTATCCCATCAATTTCTTCTGGAGTAAGGGGTCTTCCAGCTCTAAAAGTCTTCCTCCTCAGAACTTTTTTCTCCATAATGATTCTCCCCTTTTCATCCACATACATGTCCAGGTAGTCGCCGATCTGTAGTCCCAATGCCTCACGTATCTCTTTTGGAATCGTTACTTGAAAACTCCTCGTTATTTTACTTCTCTTCACAGTAATTCTTTGAAAATTACTTCTATAAAAACATTTCTACTTTATTCCCTAAAATCCTCCGAGAATATTACAGTCACTCCTGGCGCATTCGAGATTTTTTCCTTACTACCTTGTTGTCGGTTAGCTGTGCCCTGGCACGCGGAAAAAATGTGTAGGAACCGGCTAGGAGGAACCGAGAGTTCTACAGATGTAACGTTTAAGCTGTCTTTCACAGCGGTATATAGGTTGGCGTATTTACAGCACGAAAATCAGTCTCTATCAGCTATTTTCTTTACCGGCGGTTTAGTTGCCTGGACACGCCACTCATCAATCTTTGTTGTGGTGGCAAAGACTTAAAAAATAAATACACAATGAAGAACAATAAGCAACAAAAACATTAACATCCAATGTTTCAACCCAGCTAGAAAATAAAGACGCTTGGAAGCCCAAGTATCCTTGCAATTATGATAATTACTATTATGAGGAACCATGGCGTAGAGGCGACCGCGAACACCCTTATGTCTGTAATGTTTCTATACATCGCGTAAAAGACTATGGATATGCTTGCCAGCAGGGTATAGAGGAATAGGTGGAATAGGAACTTTCCAACAAACACTGGGAAAAACTGGACAAGATACGCCACAGTGAAGCCATCAATAAAGGAAAGAACAATGCCAACCGCGAACGCGCTCCACTCATCCTCGCCCTTAGGCCTGCCCTGGAAAAGCCTAAGCGTCGCAGAAGCAAACACCAAGACTAGTCCCACAAGCGTCTGGACAATCATAGATAAATTTCTGCAAAAACGGGTATTTAAATAATTTAGTTCAAAACCCACCCTTATAGACGCAAAGTTTAATTAAAAGACCCAAACTTTTTCTTTTCAGAATGAAAGAATACATAATAGCCATACTCCTCCTCGCTTTGGCAGCCACAGGCACGCTCCTCAGCCTCCAGACCCTCACCCAGAAAGCAACAGCTACACCGACAGGCCTCATCGTTACAAGCCCCACGACAAGCCTAGTCAAAACCGAGACAAGAAACAATACGCACATCTATACCCTGCAGATCCATGTAAAGCCCCTATCAAGCCTCCAAGCCGAAAAAATTGGCTGCATATACGGCGCCAAAGTCACGACACTCAACACATCGGTCGGAAAAGCAACCCTCGAGAAAAACCCAGACTCTGCATGTATCTTTTTCACAATCGATAACCCCTCCATACGAGATGCCGAGGCAACAGTCCTCGTCACCGCAGAAACTCTCCTAGAGGAAAAAGGCGAGCCACCAATACTCCTAATAGGGATACTGGCAGGCATAGCGGCGGCGAGCTACCTAACCCAGACAGAGAGCGGGAGAGACAAACTCTTCAAGGCAATATCCATACCAGTAGGCTACTACGTCGCACGCCACGAAGACGTCCTCAGAAGCAAAAAGAGGGTAGAAATACTAGAATACCTCAAAAAAGAGCCCGGCTCAAGCATGCGGCGCATATCACGCGACACAGGTATAAGCTTCGGCGAGGTCCAGTGGCACCTCTCGATCCTCGAAAGGCTGGGATACGTCCGAAGAGCAAGGATAGGAAAATGGACAGTCTATTACCCAACAGGCTCCCCAGCAGAGAAATGGCTTGAAAACTTCATATCGGACGAGCTAGGCGAAAAAATCACACCACAAACAGCCGCCGCCCTAGCGGCCAGGCTAGAGCCATATCTATCAACAGGCACGATACCGACGAGCCTAATTAGGGAAGCAATCTCCAAATAAAAAGTTAAAGAACCAAACCATCTGGCTAGGAAATTATCAAACTTGAAAGTTTACCCCTGCAACCAGAGGAATAACTGAACTAAAAAATTTATAAACCCCCAGTTTGACAACTTACCAAAAGGTGAAAACATGCAACTGAAAAGGACAACACTAACAGCTCTACTGATAGTACTAGCAACGCTCTCCTTCGCCACCGCAGCAATAACACTCACCAACATAACCGAGTGGCACGTACAGACCCCTGGAACACCGCCAGTCGTCAAGGTGAAAGGCGCAGACGCAACGGGAAGCCTCCTCAGCGTTTCAACGTATACTGCTAGTGATGGAACCAACAGGACGGTAATAACAATCAAGGGCTACACGGGAGACCCCACATACTACAGCGAAGCCATCAAGATATGCAACACGTATGGAACAAGCCCATTCACAGTAAGTCTAAAATACAATGGAGTACTAAGTGAAACCTGGACATACGTAAAGTACTTGAAGCTCTGGCTTGGCACGCTTGGCCCACTCACTATTTCCAGCACAACAACCGTGGGTACAACTCTTGGTTCGGTCACACTGAATCCGGGACAATGCGTCTCTGTTCCAGCCGAAGTACTTGTCGACGCGAATACTCCTTCATCCCAGTGGAACGCGGACTTGATAACCGTAGAAGTCGACGTAGTCTCTACTGGATAAGCTGAGTAGGGCAATTGAACTAAAATCTTTAAATAATATTTTTTTCTCTACACTTTTTAGGTGTTGCTCTGTGAATAGCCAGCCTGCTAGGTTCAGGAAAAGCAGGGTCCTAGCAATAATCGCTGTTATCATTTTGGCCAGCTTCTTCGCGCTTGTAGCAGTGTATCCTCTCGGCATCCAGGCTGTCATCCTTGGAGGCACAAAAGACGTCTGGGCGTACTCTGGCGGGAAGCCGGTTAGCTGGGCTGTCCAGGTCTACGCTTCAAATGAGACTGTTTACTGTTTTCCCGGGATTGTCGAGCTGAGGAATAGCGGCATAGCTGGCCTGCCCTACACGCTAGGCGTGTCTCTTAGGCCAAGTTCCGGCCTCGAGTTTCTCGAGGTTAGGGCTAACGGTAGCATGGTGCTGGGTTTTGGTCCTGGTCTAAACTATTCTGGCAGTATGAGGCTTGATCCGGGATCCAGTGTAAAGCTAGATCTCTGTCTTAAGGCCGGCAAGCAAGGCTCCTTCACGCTGACATTTGTGGACCCGAGGTATGAGCGTGCTACGATGAGCGTGGTCACTGTTTCCTATGTTCTCGTCGACTGGTGGAACAACTCTTTCACGAGGCGGATAACCCTAACCCCCATCGTTTCTAGGGAAGGCTTAGCACTCTTCGAGATTACTGCGGATGGCACCGTGTACGTGAACGGGAAGCCTGTGAGGAAGGTTTCGAGCCTGGAGGGTGTCGAGGCTAATGGGCTGGCTGTTGTCTTGAAGAGTGGTGGGGCCCGTTACCTTGTCCCATTCCAGGTCGAGTCTTGGGCAAAGAGGCCTGACGGCGTCCTATATCCGGCCAGAATTAAGAGTGGACGTGAGCAGATGTGGGGATATGATAGGCTCGTCTTCTCCGCGTACCTAACGAATGGTTCACGCATAGAGATCTATCTTGGAGGACGCCTGACAGCAAACTTTACTGGAGGCGTAGAGGTTAGGGGCGACACAGTTGTCTTCGGCTCTGAGCGCGCCACGCTTAACGAGTGGGGCTTTTTCAGCGAGGGCTGGGGTGTCAACCTCTCGGGCTACATTGTCTACCCGTACCAGGCCAGGCGTATAGGGTACAGCGACGCTGGCACGTGGAGACAGCTGGTTAGTGGGCCTGTCCGGACTATTTCCTGGTTTAATACTTCTGGCTTCTCAGACTACAGGATAGAGTCCGCGGTAGCCTTCTGGGGTAGGGGGGTAAACGCTACACAGATGTATGTCTGGCCCAGCGTCGACTTTAGGGGCATTATTTTGGAGTGGGTCTCGCCAATAATATACATGGGCAAGGGCTGGACAATGAGCTTCGACTGTGGAACCACGTGTAGCTCGCTTCCAGTAAAGGTGTTGCAGGGCAACGAGACAAGGGTCCAGCTTTGCCGTGACTTCTTTACGCCTGGGGGCGCGAGGTACGGCTACTTCCATATAGCGCTCGTCAAGGCCCCGCTGGCAGAGATAAAGAGCATGGCCGCGAGCTTTTCGAGCTTCCCGGGTGGCTAGGCATGAGGATGTTGGTGGCGCTCCTGCTTGCTGTGGTTTTATGTGTAGGCGCTTTAGCGGCAATCACTATAATGAATGTAAATGAGTGGCACGTCCAGGCGACCCAGC